>JAFAKO010000140.1 GCA_019235245.1 Gammaproteobacteria bacterium | reverse complement strand
CTGGCCGGCGAACAGCTTCAGGCTCTGCTCGAGGTAGCTGCCCATGGCGCTGCGGAGACCGGCGCCGTAGGAGCGGATCATCTGCGAGAGAAAATCGCGGCTCATGAGCGGCTCACCGCCGTGCTCCTGCTCGGCGATCACCTGCAGAAGGATCGAGCGGGTGATGTCCTCCTGCGATTTCTTGTCGACGACCACGAAGTCGACGCGCTCGATCACCAGGCGACGGATGTCGGCCAATGTGATGTAACGGCTTTCAACCGTGTCGTACAACCGCCTGTTCGGATACTTCTTTATGGTGCGCGGTTCGCTCATCGCACGTCCCTCACTATGGCTTGCACCTTCCATAGTGCGCGCGTTGCAAAGGCATACCTTATTACATCGGCACGTCGAACCCAACTCAGACCGAGGTCCCATAGGCAGCCGCGGGGACCTCGCGTACGCCCGCCAGGCGCTCCGGGCGCCAGTTGGCGCAGGCCCATCCCAGGATGACCGCGGGGGGCTCGGACTCGAGCTCGGCCGGCGGCTGTTGGTTCAGCAGTGTCAGCGCACCGAACAGCTCGCGGCCGGCGGCCTGCGGATGGATTGCAACAGAACGCCTTGATTTCGCAAGCTTTTCACCCTCGAGTTCCGTGACCAGGGGCAGGTGGGCGTAGCGCGGTGTCGGCACCTTCAGCGCACGCTGCAGGGCGATCTGCCACGGGGTGCTCGGGAGCAGATCCGCGCCGCGCACGACATCCGTGACACCCTGGAGGGCGTCATCGACAACCACGGCGAGCTGGTAGGCAAAAGCCCCATCGCGCCGCCGGATGATCACATCGCCACACTCGCTCAGGGTGTACTCGTGGATCCCCTGCAGGCGGTCCTCGACCCTCACCCGCTCCTCGGGCACACGGAAGCGGACCGCGGTGGGACCCGTGCGCCGCGGCCCCGCTCGGCAGGTACCCGGGTAGAAGGTCTCGCTCTCGAGCTCGCGCCGCGAGCAGCTGCACTCGAAGGTCGTGCCGAGTGCCCGCAGCGTCTCGAGCGCCTGCGCATAGTGCTGGGTGCGCGCGCTCTGGTACTCGACCGTACCCTCCCAGCTGAAGCCAAACAGCTCGAGCGTCCGCAGGATCGACGCGGCAGAGCCGGCAACGAGACGCCCGCGATCGAGATCCTCCATGCGCACCAGCCAGCGTCCGCCGCGGCTGCGGGCGTCGGCGAAGCTGCCGAGCGCCGCGACCAGCGACCCAAGATGGAGCGATCCGGTGGGAGAGGGCGCAAAGCGCCCGGTGTACGGCGAGCTTTGGAGACTACCTGTAGCGATCGTCGCGGTCGCCGTACTGACGCTCACGTCGCTCACGCCGCTCCTGCGCTTCGATGCTGAGCGTGGCGACCGGACGCGCTTCGAGGCGCTTGATGCCGATCTCCTCGCCCGTCTCGAGGCAGTAGCCGTACGAGCCGTCCTCGATGCGCTTGAGCGCATCGTCGATCTTGCGGATGAGTTTGCGCTCGCGGTCGCGCGTGCGCAGCTCGAGGCTGAATTCCTCTTCCTGCGTCGCGCGATCGTTCGGATCGGGGAAGTTGGCCGCCTCGTCCTTCATGTGCGAGACCGTGCGGTCCACCTCGACCATGAGGTCGCGCTTCCAGCTATTGAGAATGTTGCGGAAGTGCTCGAGCTGCTCCTTGCTCATGTACAGCTCGCCGCGCTTGGCGATGTAGGGCTTTACGTTGCGCGGACCTGCGAGCAGGCTGCCGGGCTCGAGTGACTCGTTGTCATCCGCCTCGCCGCTCGCGGCCGGAACGGGCGCGCGCGGAGCGGGCGGTGACGCGGGGGAGGGCGGCGTCGCGTTGGCCGCGGGCGCCGGACGCAGATTCTTGCGCGGCTCGGCCGCAGGCTCGCCGGCCGCTTCCAGCGGGTGCGCTGCGGACAGCTTGCGCGGCGCGGCGGCCACGCTCTTGCGCGCATGCACCGCGACGACCCGCACGCGCGGGCCGTCGGCTTTGCGACCGAGCGCCTTGCGCGCCACGGGCCGGCTGGCCGCCTTCTTGCCCTTGGTGGACTTTGCGGCTGGTCTCTTGGCCGGCATCAATGGCTCCTCAAAACGGCATCTGGCTCGTGAAGAACGCGCGATTATACCGGCCGACCCCGCCCTGTACAGGGTGCACGCCACAGGGGGTCGCAGCGGCAGCGGGACGGCCGCGATGCGGGCGTTTTCAGGCCCCGCGGGGCGGGCCGAGCTCTACGGCAGGACGAGCGGCGGCGGGGGTTGCCAGCTCTCCTGTCGTCGCTCCGCGACGACCGTGGTGTAGATGCCACCGCGCACGTTGAAGCGCGCAGTGAGGCGCAGGCAACGCGGTCGCAGCGTCGCGTCGAGGTGATCGGCGATCTCGTTGGTCACCGCCTCGTGGAAGGCGCCGCGGTCGCGGAAGGACCAGATATAGAGCTTGAGTGATTTCAGCTCGACACACAGCCGGTCGGGCACGTACTCGAGATCGAGCGTCGCGAAGTCCGGCTGCCCGGTGCGCGGGCACAGGCAGGTGAACTCCGGGATCTGCATGCGGATCGTGTAATCGCGCGTGCGTTCCGGGTTGGCGAAGCTCTCGAGTTCTTTGGTGGGCGTCGTGGACATATTCCACTACACTACACCACCATCTTTGAAAGGCCAGGGCGCGACGGAAGAAACCATCAGATGCGGCTGACCAAGATCAAGCTCGCCGGCTTCAAATCCTTCGTCGATCCGACCCAAATCAACC
>JAFAKO010000130.1 GCA_019235245.1 Gammaproteobacteria bacterium | reverse complement strand
ATCGACAGCAGCCAGTTGAAGTTGTAAGAGTCGCTGTGGCGGCGGCGAAACTCGCGCACCTCGTGCATGCCGCGCACCATGCGCCGCGCCACCTCGGGGGGATCATCGATGATGATGCTGAAGCGTCGGGTCGCCTCGGTGCCGAGCGTTGCGGTGATGAAGCGGCCGATCTGCTCGAAGTACGCCTCGCTGTCCCCGGGTCCGGTCAGCACCACCGGGAAGGGCTGCTCGCGGTTGGCCGGGTCGAGCAGGATGCCGGCGAGATAGAGGATCTCCTCTGCGGTGCCCGCTCCGCCCGGGAATACCACGATGCCGTGGGCCATGCGCACGAAGGCCTCCAGGCGCTTCTCGATGTCCGGCATGATCGCGAGCTGCGAGACGATCGGATTGGGCGGCTCGGCCGCGATGATGCCCGGCTCGGTGATGCCGATGTAGCGGCTGTGCTCGATGCGCTGCTTGGCGTGGCCGATGGTCGCCCCCTTCATCGGTCCCTTCATGGCGCCGGGGCCGCAGCCGGTGCACACGTCGAGTCCGCGCAGGCCGAGCTCGTAACCGACCTTCTTGGTGTAGTCGTACTCGCGGTCGGAGATCGAGTGGCCGCCCCAGCACACCACCAGGTTCGGCCGCGCCTTGTAGTCGAGCAGCCGCGCATTGCGCAGCACGTGAAACACGGCGTTGGTGATGGAGGCGGAATCGCTGAGATCGAAGCGGCCACTCTCGATGATCTCGTTGGAGATGTACACCACATCGCGCAGCACCGCGAACAGGTGCTCCTTGATGCCGCGGATCATCTGGCCGTCGACGAAGGCCGCCGCCGGCGCATTCTGCATCTCGAGCTTCACCCCCCAGGGGTGGCGCACGATACGGATCTCGAAATCGCGATAGCGGTCGAAGATCTCCTTGGCATTGTCGGTCGGCGCCCCGGAGTTGAGCACCGCGAGCGCACAGCGGCGAAACAGCGGATAGATGCCTCCCTGCCCGCTGTCGGCCAGCTTGTCGATCTCGCTCTGCGAAAGATTCTCCAGACTACCGCGCGGACCGACGCGCGCGTCGACGAATTCTGAAAAGTCGCTGCTCACTTGAGCGTCAGGGCAGGATGTCGATCGGCACGTCGTCCGGCGTGAGCATCCAGATTTCGGTCATGTCGGCATTCGACAGCGCGATGCAGCCATCGGTCCAGTCGTGGCTCATGTAGAACTCGGGCTCGTGCCGCAGGTAGTTCGGCAGCCCGTGGATCATGATGGAGCCGCCGGTATCCCAGTGCCGTGCGCGGGCGCGCTTGAGATCGGTCTCGTTCGGATAGGACACCTTGATCGACAGGAAGTAATCGCTGCGCGCGTTGCGGTGCTCGAGCCGATAGCTGCCCTCGGGAGTGCGAAAGTCCCCGGAGCGCTCTTTCTGACCGACTGGATTGAGGCCGAGGGCGACGTGATAGGTACGCACCACGTTGCCGCCGTGCATGAGCACGAGCCGCCGCTCGGACTTGTGCACCACCACCCGGTCGACCAGCGGCAGGGTATCGAGCGCGGGTGTCGGCAGCGAGACCGGCTGCGCCTGCGGCAGGCCGTCGGCATGAGCCAGCGCCCCCATGCAGCCCAGCACCAGCGTCGCTAAGCTTCTGAAACCCATTAATTTCCGGTCCACACCTGTACCTTGGGCGCGATTATAGGCGCAGCGTGTGAGGCTCGGCATGTGCGTTGCGTCACACGCACTGTACGCGGCGTCCTACAGGTGCACGCGGAACTGCGGGAACCCCGGCGGCGGGACCGCGCCGCTCAGCCGCCACTGCCGACATCCTCGACGCGCGGCATGACGATCTGCGTGCCGGCGCGCAACGAGGTGAGGTCGAGGTCCGGGTTGTACTGCTGCAGGAGCCACAGAGGCATCTGCCGGTGCTGCTGGGTGAGCGTCCACACCGAGTCGCCCGACCGCGCGATGCGGATCTCGGTGCCGACGATACGATGCCCCGCGAAATACGCGGCCTGCAGCTCACGGTGGTATTCGTGGCGCAGCGTCTCGAAGACCTCGCGCGTCACGCGCGTGAAGTCGAGCTTGATGCGCTGCCCGATGAGCACGGGAGCGTGGAACTTCATGTGGTTGAGCTCGCGCAGGCGCGCCGAGGTCACGCCGAGCCAGTCGGCATAGTGACCGAGTGTCTCCTCGGCGGCGACGCGGATCGTGCCATCCTGCGCGACGCTGTAATCGAAGGGATCGGCGCTCTGCTCGGCGTCCGCGGCCGGCCCGAGCGCGGGCCCGAGTGCTTCCGCCTGCGCAGCGGACACCGGCTGCGCGGCAGCGGCGGCATTGGGCCTGGCGATCGCTGCAGCCGCAGCCGCGGCCGCGGCGGCGTCCTCGGCACTTTCGCGTACCGCGGTTTCCGCCGAGACCGCGCCGCCGGGTGAGGGCGGAGCAACTGCATCGGCTGCCGGCGCCGAAGGCTCCGCCGACTGCGCGGGTGCGCGCGAGGCGAGCAGCGCTGCGGAGGGGTGTGAGGGCGCCGGAGACGGCGCAGAGGGCGCGGCGGGCACGGCCGGCACGGCTGGCACGGCCGGCGGAGCCGACGCGGGCGGCGCGGCGGCGGCGACTCTCGGTGCGGCCGCAGGCGCAGCGGCGGGCGATGGCGACGGGACCACTGGTTGCGAAGCCGGCGGAGGCGTTGCCGCCGGCACCGACGCGGCGGAGGTCGCGGAGGCGAGACTCACACCGGTCGTCTCCGGGACCGTGAGCACGCGGCCCGGGTGCAGGTGCGCGCTGGTGCGGAGGTGGTTGAGCTCCGCGAGCGACTCGATCGATACCCCGTAACGCGTGGCGAGTGCCGCCAGCGTG
This sequence comes from Gammaproteobacteria bacterium, assembly GCA_019235245.1. Taxonomy (GTDB): domain Bacteria; phylum Pseudomonadota; class Gammaproteobacteria; order Steroidobacterales; family Steroidobacteraceae; genus 13-2-20CM-66-19. The sequence goes on along the minus strand of JAFAKO010000130.1, from coordinate 2,995 downwards.
TCGCCGCGCTGCACCCGGTAATGCGGAGGCGCGCGCTGACCCGTGAACATCTCGGCCGGGTTCAGGCGCTGTGCGAGCAGCTGGCTGCTCCACTGCGTGCCATCGGCCGGCAATCGCAGGCGATAGGCTTTCGGCACCCGCTGGGCTCCGCTCCACACCGCGGGCAGGAGCGCGGGATTCAGCGCCCGCAGCGCCGCGGCGTCGATATTCAGGGCATGCTCGAGCGAGCTGGCCGGGACGTATGCCGGGAGCTCGATCTCGCGGAAATGCGCCTCGCCCTGCTTCTGCAGGGCGCCGAAGTATTTCTCCGGGTTGCGGTCGATCTCGAGCGCGGCGAGGAACGACACGTAGAAGTTGCGGGAGGCGAACCCGAAGGAGCGGCTGCTGTAGCTGCGCACGATGCGCACGATGTCATCGGTGCCGAGCGTCTCCTTGGCGCGCCGGACGCCGGCGGTGCCGTGGTTGTAGGCCGTGAGCGCCAGGGGCCAGGTGCCGAGCACCCGATAGTTGTAAGCGAGCAGCTGGGCCGCGGCCTCGGTCGAGCGGAACGGATCGAGGCGGTCGTCCACCGCGCCATCGATACGCATGTAGCGCCGCCCGGTCGAGCGCATGAATTGCCACAGTCCTGCGGCGCCGACCTTGGAGTACGCGCTGGGGTTGAACGAGGATTCCACGTGCGGCAGCACGGCGAGCTCGGCGGGCAGGCCGAGATTGGCGAGCGTCTCGGCAATGTGTGTCTCCCACGCGCCGGAGCGGATCAGCCCGCTGCGAAAGCGATCCGCCTGGCCGAGCTGGAAGCGGATGTCATCGACCGCGGCGCGCAGCCGCGCGGGCGTGCCCTCCTCACCCCAGAGATCACGGATGCGCTGGTCTTCGGGAGAAAGGGCCTCACCGCTGCCGGCGATGCGCCGCAGGGCGGCGGCGTAGCGCTCGCGCGCCTGGTCAATGAGCCGCTGCCGCTCGGAGGGCGGCGACTCCGGGGAGAAATGCAGCGTGTCGTACACGACCGCGAGGTTGCTCTGGTCGTGCAGGAACCCGGCATTGGTGTCGATCTGCGTGTAGACACGGACCCAGAACTGCACATCCCGCTCGAGCTGCGGCGGACGCGGCATCACCTCGTCGCTCGCGAATGCCGACGCGCCGCCGAGCAGGACTGCGGCGAGCAGCGCCATCGCCAGCCACACTTGCACGGCAGCCGGTTCGCGCCGGCCGGCAGTCCTCCCTGTCGAGTTCATTTACACCCCTGGCAAAAGCCCACTTCCATCGTAAGTTCAGACACTTGCCGTGCGCCTCATCCGGAGGGTCCCGGGCCAACCTGACAATGCGCCCCGAAATGCGTCGACTATTTTGACACTTGGATGTCTAGAACGCCGACATAAGCCTGCCGGCGTTCGACCGGCTGCTGGCCCAACGGGCACGCGCGGCGTCCACAACGTGCACTGCGTCACATTTGTACCGCTCGTTCGGCCTTCGGCAGCACCGCGCCAGCCCGCCGGGCCCGGTTGGCACGAGTGTTGCTTTTCCCATAGCCATCACCGGCACAAGCCGGGAAGGAAGGCGAGCCAAGGGATAACTGAAAGAAGGCGCGGAGCGGACCAGAGCCTCGGGGCTCACCGGATAACGCGCACCACCAGATAACAACGAGAACGACACTCCTCCACACACAAGCAAGCGACCGACACCCCGCGAAAGCGGGGTTTTTTTTGCCCGGCTGCCGGGAAATATGCCCGGCGTCGGCGGCGATGGCCGTGACGCACGTAGGGGAGCGGAAAAAAGATCGAGGCGGTATTCGCACCGCCTCGTAAATCGCACCGATTCTGTCAGTCAGTCGTCGTTGGTCATCGCAATCAAGGGGTCGGCCTCAGCCGCACTTCGAGTCGCCGCAGTTCAGGCAGGTCATGCAGCCGTCCATCATGACGACCGCGGCCGTGCTGCAGCGGCCGCAGAGCTGCGCGCCGTCGGGGAAGTGCGGCTTGGCGAAGGCATCGGTCTGCCGGGTACGCGCCTGGAACTCGGCGCGCTTCTCGTCCACCAGCTTCTGCTGGTGCACGTCGAGCTGCGTCTTGCGTATCAGACCGATGGTCTGCAGGTGCTTCTCGATCACGTAACCGAGCTCGGCGATGATCGAGGGCATGAACTTGCCCCCCGGCTGCCAGTAGCCACCGCGCGGGTCGAACACCGCCTTCAGCTCGTCCACCAGGAAGGTCACATCGCCCCCCTTCCTGAAGACGGCGGAGATGATGCGCGTCAGCGCCACGATCCACTGGAAGTGATCGAGGTTCTTGGAGTTGATGAATATCTCGAACGGCCGGCGCTGCTCGTACTCGGTCCCCTCGTTCAGCACGATGTCGTTGATGGTGACGTACATCGCGTGATCGGAGATCGGTGTCTTGATCTTGTAAGTCGAGCCGACCAGGACCTCCGGCCGCTCGAGCTTCTCGTGCATGCGGATGACCTTGGCGGTGCGGCCGTTCTTGTCGCGCACCACCTCCGGCTCGCTCGGCGCGGCCGACGCCCGTGGCTCCGCCGCCTTGTCGGCGGGCGCCTTGTCCTCGGGCTTCTGCACCGCGTACTTGACGATTTTTCGGTCGATCTTGATGGTCATGGTCAGTTCCTGAGCAGCAGGCTCCTGGCGCTGTAACAGCGCTCAGAAGCGTCCGTAATAACCCTCGCGCATCGCGTCGAAGAGATTCGCGGCGGTGTGGATCTCCCCGTCGTAGTCGATCTCCTCATCGCCGCGTACCTCGACTACCGTCCCGTCCTCGAGCGTGAACTTGTACAGCGTATTCTTCAGGTCCTGTTCCTTGACCAGAACGCCCTGGAATGCCTCCGGATTGAAGCGGAACGTGGTGCAGCCCTTCAGACCCTGCTCGTGTGCATACAGATAGATGTCCTTGAACTTATCGTAGGGGAAATCCGTAGGCACGTTCGCTGTCTTAGAAATCGATGAATCGACCCACTTCTGGGCCGCAGCCTGCACTTCAACATGCTCCTT
>JAFAKO010000015.1 GCA_019235245.1 Gammaproteobacteria bacterium | reverse complement strand
GCGCCTGGCAGGCGATCCACCTCTGATCGCGGAAGGCGTGCTCGCATGCTCATCGGGCTGAAGATACTGCTGCACAGACTGCTGCTGCCGCCGTGCGCACCGCTGCTGCTCGCGACCGCCGGCGCCTGGCTCATCGCCAGGCGTACTGGCGGCACGCGTGCGCGGCGCGCCGACTGGGTGCTGCTCGTGGCCGGACTCGCGGCGCTCTGGCTGTTGTCCAACCCGCTGGTGGCCGGAGCGCTCAGCCGCATGGCGCAACGTTGCCCGCCGCTCGACCTGAGGCGTCCGCCGCAGGCAGAGGCGATCGTCATTCTCGGCGGGGGCGCCGAGCGCATCGGTGCGCCCGAATACGGCGGCGAGCCCGCGCTGGAGTCGCGGCTGCTCGAGCGCGTCAACTACGGCGCGCTGCTGGCGCGCCGCACCGGGTTGCCGGTCGCGGTCTCCGGCACGCACGATGAGGCATGGGCGATGCGCACCTCGCTGGCGCGCGATTTTGACGTCACCACGCGCTGGGTGGAGGAGCGCTCGCGTGACACCTTCGAGAACGCCCAGCTCTGCGCGCGGCTGCTGCGGCCGCTCGGCGTGCGCCGCATCCTGCTGGTGACCGACGCGGATCACGAGTGGCGCGCGGCGCAGGAGTTCCGCAGCGCCGGCTTCGAGGTGGTACCGGCGCCGGTCGGATTCGCGGTGCACCGGGCCATCACGGTCCGCAGCTTCATTCCGGACGCCTATGCGCTCGCGGTCTCGACCGCGGCGCTGTACGAGCTGATCGGCGACCTTGCCCGGCGCACCCTTGCCGCCCTGCATCTGCGCCGGCACGCCGCGAGCTGAGGTCGCACCCGGAGAGCGCGCGTGTTCGAAGACGACCTCATCACCGTGTTCCGCTCGGCGAATCGCCGCGCCTGCAACGAGCGGCTGCTGGTGCTCACGGCCGTCGGGGTCGAGGCCGTCGTGACGGCCGTACCGGGGGAATTCCTGCTGCAGGTGGCGCCGGACGACGCGGGCCGCGCCGCCCGGCACCTGCGGCAGTACGAGGCGGAGAACGTGCCGCCGCCGCCCCTGCCACCGCCACCACCGGTGTTCGGGCACGCCTGGATCGGCTGCGCGATCTATGTTGTCGTGCTCGTCGGTGTCGCGTGGGTGCTGTCGAACGGGCTCGTGCGGCTCGATGCGTTCGAGCTCGGCGAGCTCGACGCAGCGCGCGTGCAGGCCGGGGAATGGTGGCGCGCCTGGACGGCGCTGACACTGCACCTCGATGCGGCGCATCTCGGCGCGAATCTCGCCGCGGGGACCTGGTTCGGATATCTCGCCGCGCGGCAGATGGGTGGCGGCACCGCCTGGCTCGTGACGGTGACGGGTGCCGCGCTCGCCAACCTTCTCGAGGCACTGCTCGGACCCCCCGGGCATCGTGCCGTGGGCGCCTCCACCGCGGTGTTCTGCGCACTCGGAGCGATGTCCGCGTATTCCTGGCGGGAGCGGTTCGCCCTGCCGCAGCGCTGGGCGCGACGCTGGGGCCCGCTCATCGCCGGGGTGATTCTGCTCGGCTGGACCGGCTCGGGAGGCGAGGGCACGGACGTGGACGTCGTGGCGCACGTCGCCGGCTTCGTGGTCGGCGCGGTGCTCGGTGCGCTCGCCGCATTGCCCGCGGTGCGGCGCGCATCGCGCCGCGTGCCGCAATGGATCCCGGGAATCGTGGCGCTGGGCTCGATCGCGCTCGCCTGGGCCTGCGCACTCGCGAGCTGACCGCGCAGCTAGGGCCCTTCCACCTGGTAGCCGCGCGCGCGGAGTGTGGCGAGCGTACCGTGCTCGCCGAGCAGCCGGTCCATCGACTGCACCGCCAGCGTGCCGCGGTTGCGCGCCAGGCTGTCGGTGACGGCGATGAGCCAGTCATCCTGCGCGCGGGCGATGAGGCTGCGCACACGCTCGGAAGTGGAGACCGCGGCGATGCACGCCGTGCGGTCGTCAGCATGCGGAATCTGGCGCAGCGCATCGACATCGCCGAGCGCCCAGGCGCGCGCGCGCGCCTGCATGTTGGCGAGGTCGCTCTCGAGGAGCGTGACGACCGCATCGAGACACGCCACTTCCCCGGCGAGCGGAGTTGCACCGACATCCTTCAGCACGTCGACGGGATCCTCGATGCGCAGCTTGTCCTGGTGAACACGCACTCCCTGGCGCGCGGCGAGGCTCAGCACCTCCTGCTGCACCTCGTTGCGCATCGCGAGGCCCGCCGCATCGAACACCTTCGTGAGCAGCTCGCGCGCCGCCAGCATCGGACGCATCTGCTCGATCTTCGTATCGTGTGGCGCGTAGTGGCTGCGCAGCGCCTCGACGCGCGCGTACAGCGGCGCCGGCAGGCTCTGACTGAGCGGCAGGTTGTCGGGCGGCTTCTGCAGGTGACGCCAGGCGATGTAGACCCGCAGCGCGGTGATCGGGTTGGCACCGATGCCGTAGCTCGGCCAGGCCGGCACCACCTCCTGGGTGTGCTTGAGGGCCTCCTCTACGGCATCCGGTTGCCAGACCATCTTCTTTGGCAGCGGGGAGATCGTGCCGAGGATCCACAACGTGTGCTCGCCGCTTCGTACCGTCCACATCTGCGGCCCCTCGTGCCGCCCCTCGATAACGAGCTCCTGCATGGCTTCCGGCGCTGCGGCCGGCGCGCTGCGCGCCGCAAGCGCCAGGATCGTGAGCGACCACAGCGCCACGCTCGAGCCGCGCATGAGGCGCATCAGAATGGGCATGGGCTCAGTCGTTGATCGGCAGCGGCGGAGGTGCGCTCTGATCGGTCGGACGGTACACGCGCAGCAGGCTTACCGCGGGAAGCTCCGCGGCACTGATGTGCAGCTTCGCCAGCAGCTCCTTGCCATCGGGTGACAACCCGTATTCCTCGGTGACGCGCGGGCCATTCTGCTCCTTGACCTCGATGACGTACTCGGGTCCCTTCCACCCTGAGGTCTGATCGCCGACGCCGCCCTCGACCGACACCACGCTGTGCTGGCCCGGGGTGAAGGTGCGGCGCACACCGCCGTAATCGAGCGCGAACTCCCCGGGTCCCTGGCGCACCGTCAGGAAGTCCCCGCGCGCCACGGTCTTATTGATGATGTGTGCCATGGGCGAGCGCAGCAGCGGGTCGAAATGCGCGCCCGGCGGCGGCGCCTGCGCCAGCGTCGGATCGCTGCCGCTGTCCGGGGTCGGTGTCGAGGTGTGGCCGGGTCTGCCGCCGCGCGCCGGCATGACGGCGGTCTGCTGCTGCGGGCGACCGATGATCTTCATGGCCTGCTCGCGCATGTGCTCGAGGACCTTCTGCGGGTCGTCGCTCGCGCCGTGATCGAGCTTCCACGTGCCGGCCAGGTTCACCCCCGGGGGCGCCTGCTCCGCGAGCCTCGACCCTGCGCATCCCGGGAGTGTCATGCACAGCAGCAGCAGTGTGGCCCGGACGGTCGGCATATTGTCGTATCCTCGCTCCGGTCATCCCGAAGAGTGCAGCATCGCAGTTCGTCACCCGCCCGCGCAAATGGTCAAGCGACGCACACCGAGTGAGCTCGAGCGCCTGCGGCGACGCATAAGCCGCGTCGACGGACAGAGCATCGACGAGCTCTATGGGCTCGAGCCGGTCTGGGAGCCGGGCACGGGACCGCTCGGTGCCGCGCCGGAGGAGTTCGTCGCGGTGCGCTGTCCCTGGTGCGGTGAGCGGTTGGAGACACGCGTCGACCTCACCGCGGATGAGCCCGCCTACGTCGAGGACTGTGAGGTGTGCTGCCGCCCGATCGAGTTTCAGATCGAGCGCGATGCGGCAGGGGCACTGGTGGCGCTGCAGGTCCGGCGGCTCGACTGAGCTCGGACCGGCATTCAGGTCCCGCGCCGCGTCTCGCCCTCAGGCGGCGCTCACCGCTGCTTCGAGGAAGGTGAGGGTCGCAGCCCCGGCGTCGAGCCGCGCACGCGCGCCGAGCGGCACGGGCTCGTTGACCTCGCCGTGGCCGATCGGAAAGCCCGCCGCGCACGGCAGGCCGGTGGCTTCGGCGAGCTCGCGCAGTATCTCGGCGCTGGTGTAGCCCGCCCCGGTCTCCTCGCAGGTGGTGAAATCACCCAGTGCGATGCCGCGCACGCGCCCGAACACCCCGGCGAGCCGCAGGTGTGTCCACATTCGATCGAGCCGGTAGGGCCGCTCGCCCTGGTCCTCGAGCAGCAGGATCGAGCCATCGAGGGCCGGCATGTAAGGAGTCCCGAGCAGCCGGGTGAGCACCGACAGGTTACCGCCGAGGAGCGGCCCCTCCGCGGTCCCGGCGACGTAGGTGGCACTGCCGCGCAGCGGTGCGGCGGGTTGCGCCGACTCGAGCAGCGTGAACAGCCGCGCGTGCGTCGCCGGCGCGAGGCGTGGCAGCTGCGTCAGCACCGGCCCATGGACGCTCATGCGGCCGTGTGCCTGCAGCCACAGGTGGAGCGCCGTGATATCCGAGAATCCCACGAGCGGCTTCGGGGCGCCGGCGGGCGCACGCGGCGCGAGCTGCGGCAGCAGGCGTGTCGCACCGTAGCCGCCGCGGGCGCAAAACACCGCGCGTATGCCCGGATCGGCGAGCGCCGCTTCCAGCTCGGCGAGGCGCCGCGCATCGCTGCCGGCGAGGTAGCGGTGCCGCTCGAACACCCCGCTGCCGTACTCGGCGCGGTAGCGGGCGGCGATGAGCGCCAGGCCCGCCTCGAATGCGGCACGGTCGAAACCGCTCGCCGGCGCGATCACCGCGACGCGGTCCTGCGGACGCAGCGGTGCAAAGTGTTGGAATGGTGCGTTACCGGGCACCGGGAGACTCTAGGCGCGCGGTGAAACCACCGTCAACGGTCGCCGCCGCTTTTCCTCATGCGCCGCTCACATCGGCGACAGTAGCGTAGCGGGCCCGGGTGATTGCGGAGCCCCACCATGGATCTGGTCTTTTTGCTTGGCCTTCTGCTGCTCTACGCACTGACTCACTGGCTCATCGCCGCCCTCTCCCGGCTCGGAGGCCTCGAATGAATGCCATTTAGCGCTGAGCGCGCTGCTCACCGCGGCGCTCTTCATCTACCTGCTGTATGCATTGGTGAGGCCCGAGAGGTTCTGATGACTGGCCCGGCGCTCTCACTGTATCTCGGGTTCCTGCTGCTGGTTCTCGCCGCGGTGCAGCCCCTCGGCCTCTACATGGCACACGTCTTCGAGGGCCGGCCGATCTGGCCGCTGCGGCTCGCCGGGCCGCTCGAGCGGGCCATCTACCGTATGGGCGGGGTCGAGCCGGCGCGCGAGATGGGCTGGAAGGAGTATACGATCGGGCTGCTGCTGTTCAACGCCCTCGGCGCACTGGCGGTATACCTGCTGCAGCGCTGCCAGCTGTGGCTGCCGCTCAACCCGCAGAAATTCTCCAACCTCTCGCCCGACTCCGCCTTCAACACCGCGGTGAGCTTCGTCACCAACACCAACTGGCAGGGTTACTCCGGCGAGTCTGCGATGAGCTACCTCACCCAGATGGCCGCCCTCGCGGTGCAGAACTTCCTGTCGGCGGCGAGCGGCATCGTGGTCGCCATCGCGCTGATCCGCGGCCTCGCCCGCCACAGCGCGCAGACCGTCGGCAACGTGTGGGCCGACCTGACGCGCGCGACGCTCCACGTGCTGTTGCCGCTCGCCGTGGTGGTGGCCCTGCTGCTGGCCTCGCAGGGGGTGATCCAGAACTTCAGCTCCTACCGGGAGGTGAGCACGCTCGAGCCGCTCACTTATCAGCAGCCGCGGACCGACGCCGCGGGCAACCCGCTCAAGGATGCGGCCGGCAACCCCGTGCAGGAGACGGTCACGACGCAGGCACAAACACTGCCCATGGGCCCGATCGCCTCACAGGAAAGCATCAAGGCGCTCGGCACCAACGGCGGCGGGTTCCTGAATGCCAACTCCGCGCACCCGTACGAGAACCCGAACGCCCTCACCAACCTGCTGGAGATGCTGGCGATCCTGCTCATCCCGGCAGCGCTCACCTACACCTTTGGCAGAATGGTCGGCGATACCCGTCAGGGCTGGGCGCTGCTCGCGGCCATGCTGCTGCTGTTCGTGACGCTGCTGGGGGTTGCGGCCTACAACGAGCAGCGCGGCAACCCGCTGCTGCACGGCCTCGGCGTCGACCAGGCGGTGAGCGCGACGCAGCCGGGCGGCAACATGGAGGGCAAGGAGACTCGCTTCGGCATCGCCGCCTCGACGCTGTTCGCCGCGGTCACGACCGCGACCTCGTGCGGCGCGGTCAACGCCATGCACGACTCGTTCACGCCCCTCGGCGGCTTCGTGCCGCTCTTTCAGATGCAGCTCGGCGAGGTGGTTTTCGGTGGCGTGGGCTCGGGACTGTATTCCATGCTGATCTTCGCCATCGTCGGGGTGTTCATTGCCGGGCTCATGATCGGCCGCACTCCGGAGTACCTCGGCAAGAAGATCGAGGCGTTCGAGATGAAAATGAGCTCGATCGCGATTCTGGTGATGCCGTTCATCGTACTGGTGGGCACTGCGGTCGCCGTCAGTGTCGATGCCGGTCGCGCCGCGGTGGGCAATCCCGGCACGCACGGCTTCGCCGAAATCCTCTACGCGTTCTCCTCGGCCGGCAACAACAACGGCAGCGCCTTCGCCGGGCTCTCGGCCAACACGCCCTTCTACAACGTTGCGCTCGGGATCACCATGTGGCTCGGGCGTTTCTGGCCGATCGTGGCGGTGCTCGCCGTTGCCGGCTCGCTTGCCGCCAAGAAGCGTATTCCGGTGTCCGACGGCACCATGCCGACCCATGGCCCCACCTTCGTGGTGCTGCTGATCGGCACGGTGCTGCTGGTGGGTGCGCTCACCTTCGTGCCGGCGCTCGCCCTCGGGCCCATCGTCGAGCAGATGGTGCTCTGGGCGGGGCCGTCATGAGCCGCCGCCCACTCGCGCTCTTCGATCGCACCCTGATGGCGCCGGCGCTGGCCGAGGCGCTGCGCAAGCTCGATCCACGTGTGCAGTGGCGCAACCCGGTGATGTTCGTGGTTTACCTCGGCAGCATCCTCACGACGCTGCTGTGGCTGCAGGCGCTCGCCGGAGCGGGCGAGGCGCCCGCCTGGTTCATCTTCAACATCGCGCTGTGGCTATGGTTCACGGTCCTGTTTGCCAACTTCGCCGAGGCGCTTGCCGAGGGCCGCAGCAAGGCCCAGGCGGCCGCGCTGCGCGGGCTGAAGCAGACGGCCTGGGCCAAGCAGCTCACGACCCCGGAGGATCGCGGTCACCACCGCCGCGTGCGTGCCGATGACCTGCGCCGCGGCGACGTGGTGCTCATCGAGGCCGGCGACTACGTGCCGGCCGACGGCGAGGTCATCCAGGGCGCCGCCTCGGTGGACGAGAGCGCCATCACCGGCGAGTCCGCACCGGTCATCCGCGAATCCGGCGGGGATTTCTCGGCGGTGACCGGCGGCACGCGGGTGCTGTCGGACTGGATCGTGGTGCGCGTCACCGTCAATCCCGGCGAGACCTTCCTCGACCGCATGATTGCCATGGTGGAGAGCGCGCGCCGCCAGAAGACTCCCAACGAGATCGCCCTCACCATCCTGCTCGTGGCGCTGACGCTCGTGTTCCTGTTCGCGACCGCGACCCTGTTGCCGTATTCGATCTATAGCGTCGCCGTCACCCGGCTCGGCATGCCGATCACCATCACGGCGCTCATCGCGTTGCTCGTGTGCCTGATTCCGACCACCATCGGCGCGCTGCTCTCGGCCATCGGAGTCGCCGGCATGAGCCGCATGCTGCAGGCAAACGTGATCGCCACCTCCGGGCGCGCCGTCGAGGCGGCGGGCGATGTCGATGTGCTGCTGCTCGACAAGACCGGCACCATCACCCTCGGCAATCGCCAGGCGGCGGCGTTCATCCCGGCGGCGGGCGTCACCGAGGAGGAGCTGGCCGATGCGGCGCAGCTCGCCTCGCTCGCCGACGAGACGCCCGAGGGACGCAGCATCGTGGTGCTCGCCAAGCAGCGCTTCCGGCTGCGCGAGCGCGACCTGGCGGGTCTCGGCGCGACCTTCGTGCACTTCTCCGCGCACACGCGCATGAGCGGTGTCGATATCGGCGCGCGCCAGGTTCGCAAGGGCGCGGCGGATGCGATTCGCCGTCAGGTCGAGCGTCTCGGCCAGCCCTTCCCGCGGGCGGTGCAGTCGAGTGTGGACGAGGTGGCGCGTCGCGGCAGCACGCCGCTGATTGTCAGCGACGGGCCGCGCGTGCTCGGCATCGTCGAGCTCAAGGACATCGTCAAGGGGGGCATCCGCGAGCGCTTCGGCGAGCTGCGCCGCATGGGCATCAAGACCGTCATGATCACCGGCGACAACTCCCTGACCGCTGCGGCGATCGCCGCCGAGTCCGGCGTCGACGGCTTCCTCGCCGAGGCGACTCCCGAGGCCAAGCTGAAACTCATCCGCGAGCACCAGGCGGCCGGCAGGCTCGTGGCGATGACCGGCGACGGCACCAACGACGCGCCGGCGCTCGCGCAGGCGGACGTCGCAGTCGCGATGAACACCGGCACCCAGGCCGCGCGTGAGGCTGGGAACATGGTCGACCTCGACTCCAATCCGACGAAGCTGATCGAGATCGTCGAGGTCGGCAAGCAGCTCCTGATCACCCGCGGCGCGCTGACAACGT
>JAFAKO010000337.1 GCA_019235245.1 Gammaproteobacteria bacterium | reverse complement strand
AGCGTCACCAGCGTGCGACCGAGAAAGGCCAGCGACTGGACCGCCGTGTGGCCTGCGTGCACCACGTAACTGCCGATGTCGTACAGCAGTCCCGGGGTCGCGCCGGGCGTGGCCGCTGCGGGCACGCGCTGGTGCTGGGGCTCGGTGAGTGTCGCCTCGATGAGGCACAGCTGATCGGGGGCGGGGCCCGCGAAGGCAACCGTTGCGCCCGCCACCCGGGCGCGCTGCACGAACTCGCGCAGCGCCCAGGCTCCGGAGAGATCGAGCGTGGCGATGCCGGCCGTGTTGACCTCGACCGCGTGCACCGCGCGCAGGTCGATCGCGGCGAGCTGGCTACGCGCGGCCTCGATCCCGGGCAGACCCCACTCCCCCGTCAGGTCGAGATGCAGCCCGGTTGCGGTACGGCGAACCTCGACGGACATGGGGTGATGCGCGGACCTCAGCGCTTCGCGTGCAGATGCGCCTCGAGGAACCAGAGATATTTGTCGGCCTCGCGCGAGACGCCGGTGAAGAGATCGGCGGTATCAAACATGGTCGGTCTCCTGATGCCGGGAGCCGCATTGGACCGCCGCGGCGCCGCGCGGGCCAATCGCTTCCGTATCAGGATGATAAGCGCGATCTATCGCCGGCGGTTAGGTATCGTCGCGGTACGCGCGGATGCGGATCGCGGCGTACACCAGTGCCGCCGCCACTGCCAGCCCGAGCCACAGGTCGATGCTGCGCAGCGCGCCGCCGAAATCGAGCACCCCGAGAGCGTTGCCCACCGGGTAGACGGCGTGCTTGGTGATGATGTGAGTCCGGTGCACACCGAGCACCCACCAGATGCCGTTGATGCGGTAGTTGATGAAGTTCAGCAGGTGCGAGGAGCCGAACGCCACCCACTCGAGGATCGGCGCCAGCACCAGCGGCAGCGTCGCAAGCAGGATCGGCGCACGGCGTACCCACCCCGACACCACCAACAGGTAGGCCGCGAGCGGCGCATACCAGAGCACCGCCAGCACCGTGAGCAGCAGCATCAGGACCTCGGTCCGCAGCCACTCCCAGGTATTCCAGGTGAAAAGCGGCGGCAGCGTGCCGAGGGCCACCCGCAGACCGAGAATCGCGCTGAACAGGAGCCCCGCGACGAGCGCGAGCGCGAACACCCCGAGCGGCACCACCACCAGCGCCACCAGCATCTTCGCGCCCACCGTGAGGCCATCGGACACCGGCAGCGATTTCCAGAACAGTATGCTGCGGTCCTTGCGCTCAGCGTACAGGCAATCGAGCAGGTAGAAGGCCACGACGAACGCGACCACCACGTACAGCGGCATGGCGAGCACCCACTGGATGACGGTGAGCACCGCGACGCGCTGCGCGTCGTTCGAGACGTCCGGGCTCTCATCCAGATCGATGTGCACGCGCCCGATCAGGGCACACAGCGCCAGCAGCCCCGTGATGACGAGCGGCGCGAGCCACAGGGCCCGGTGCTCCCAGAACTCCCGGCGCACGAGCGTGAGGAGGACCTCGGCGGGACGCCGTGCACCGGCCGGTGCGTCCGGGCGCGCCGCGGAGTCGAGATCGGCCGGGGTTGCGCTCATCGGTTACCCGTCCCCTGCATCTTGGCGACGAACAGGTCCGCGATCGAGGGCGTGCGCAGCTCGCCGAAGGTGCCGAGCTCCGCGGCCGTGCGTCCCTCGAAATACATCGCCACGCGTCCGAAGAGCTCGCGCTCGTAGAACGGCTGCAGCACGCGTGCCCGCGCCGCCTGCTCGCTGGCGAGCGTCAGCTGCTGGTAACGGCCGGGAAGATCCTCGACCGCGGCGTTGAGCGCCACGCGGCCGTGGTTGATGAAAATCACATCGGTGAACAGGTTCTCCACTTCCTCCACCTGGTGCGTGGTGAGCAGGATGGTGCGCTCCTTGTCGAAGTAATCGTTGAGCAGCGTGTCGTAGAAGCTGCGCCGGTAGAGCAGGTCGAGACCGAGCGTCGGCTCATCGAGCACCAGCAGCCGCGCATCGATCGCGAGCACCAGCGCCAGGTGCAGCTGCGTGACCATGCCCTTGGAGAGCTCGCGCACGCGGCTGCGGGGATTGATGTCGGTCTTGCGCAGGAAGCTCGCGGCGATGGCGCGGTCGAAGCGCGGGTGCACGCCGCTGACGAAATCGAGCGCCTGGCTGACCCGCAGCCAGCGCGGCAGCACTGCGACGTCGGCGATGAAGCACACCTCGCGCATCAGCGCATCGCGCTCGCGGCACGGGTCACGCCCGAGCACGCGCAGCTCGCCGCTGAAGCGGGTAAGGCCGAGGATGGCCTTGAGAGCCGTGGTCTTGCCGGCGCCATTGGGGCCGATCAGCCCGACGATGCGCCCGGGCTCGACCGTGAAGCTCACGTCATCGAGCGCGCGCAGTGCGCCGTAGCTCTTGCCGAGGTGGCGCGCTTCAATGACCGCCGTCATCGTCCTCACCTGGAATGTCGTCGGCACCGGAGGAGGCGCTGTTGGCCGCCGGCCAGGGAACAGCGGGCGCCGCGGCAGCGGCGCGCTGCAACTCGTCCTGTGTCAGTCCGAGTCGCTGAATCGTGGCGTGGATCTTGGGCCACTCGTCCTCGAGGAAGCGTTGCCGCTCGTCCTTCATGAGCGCCTTGCGCGCCCCGGCACTGACGAACATGCCGCGGCCGCGCCGCTTCTCCACCAGCTGCTCGTCGACGAGCTGCTGGTAACCCTTGAGCACCGT
>JAFAKO010000238.1 GCA_019235245.1 Gammaproteobacteria bacterium | reverse complement strand
CGGCGACCGCCTGCCGCGGGTGCGCGCCGCGGCGCAGCTCGTATGCCGGCAGCGCGCCGATCCGCTGTGTGAATCGGGCCCAGCCCGGCTGCTTGGCGGCATAGCGCTGAGTTGCCGTCAGGCGCCGCCGCGCCGCGCTCTTGCGCATCGGGCTCAGCAGCGGCCCACGCCCCGCCTTGCGCCGCGACAGGAACACCACTGCACGGATGCGCAGCGGCGCAGCTGCGAGACGGTATTGCGGGCGGCGCAGATCGATCTCCAGCTTCTCGACTCCGCTGCGCCGGCGGATCGGCCAGGACTTGCGCAGCAGACGCGAGCGCTCGCCCGCGGCGAGAAAGCGCAACGAGTCCGGTCGCAGATGCAGGAAATTTGCGACGCCGGTGGCACGCAGCCCCTGTGGCCTCACGAGCACGCTGTCCTCGGCCAGGAACTCGAGGCCACTCAGCAGGCATTGCAGCACCAGCGTGGACTTCCCGGCGCCGCTCGCGCCCATGAGCAGCACGCCCTCCCCGTTGCGCCCGACACAGGCGGCGTGCAGCGGCACCAGCCGCTGCACGCGAGCGGCGAGCACATAGACCGCGAACTCGAGCAGCTCGTAGCGCACGTGGTAGGGAAACCGCATGAGCTCCTGCGAAACGACGATGAGGGCCCGTCGCTGCTCCGGCGTGAGCGCCACCAGCGTCGCGCCACTCAGTGCGCCGCAGAGGATGTTCCCCCCGGCCAGTGTTCTGACCGGTGGCGGCTCGCCCGCTGCGCGGCGACCGGGGCGCAGCTGAGGCGGGGTCAGCACCAGGCGCAGCTGCAGCCGTGGCATCCTTCCGGAGAATCGGTGCCCCGGAAGGTGCGCGTACGCCGAGCGCACGATATGCAGCAGGTCGGCGCTGTCGGTCTCGAACAGGAACTCCCCACCCAGGAGCTGCCGACGCTCGAGATACCGCCCGCGCCGGCGCTCCCCGAAAGGATCGGCAGGCGGGGCGGCGAGCGTCAGGCGTTGCCTGGCGATGCGCATGGGCTGGCTCCGGTGCGCCCGCGCCGCTCCAGCACGTCCGCATACATCGCGGCGAGCTTCGCCCCCAGCGCGGCAAATGAAAGCTCACGATCGAAGTGCGCGCGCACCAGAGCGCGCATCGCCGGCCCGCTCTGCCGGGCGATCCTCAGCAGCGCGGCCGCGAATGCCGCAGCGTCGCCGCAGGACCAGAGAGCGCCGACCGCGCCGCGTCCCATGAGGGCACGAAACGAAGGGATATCGGTCACCACCGGCGGCAGACCGCACGCGAGCGCCTCGATCAGCGCGTAGCCACTGCCTTCGCGGTGGCTGCCGAGCACGAATATGTCCGCGGCGCGCATGAGTTGCTCGATGCGCGCGTGCGGCACCCGGCCGAGCAGCCTCACCCGCTCGCGCAGGAGCGGGTCGGCATCGATCGCGTGCTCCACCTGGGGCAGGAGCGGCGCCACGCCGAAGCAGCAGTACAGCCGCAGGCCTGGTAGCTCCCGGGCCGCCGCGCTGATGCCGGCGAGCACCGTCAGGGGATCCTTGTTGGAGTCGAGGTGTCCGACCCATAACACTGCGGGCTCGCCCTCGATCTCGGCCAGCGTGCGCGCTGCGGCCTGCCCGCCGGGCGTAAAGCGACTGGTCGACTCGGGGATCTCGTAAACGCAGCTCAGGTCGGGCAGCAGGCCGGCGCTGATGAAGGGCTGTGCCTGCTCGTAAGCGCAGAAGGCGATTCCGCTCGTACCCGCGAGCGCGCGCCGGAACAGCGCACGGCGCCACAGCCGCGGAGCCCGGCTGGCGTGATCCTGGAGAACGATCGCGATGCCGGGTGCGCGCGCCGCGAGCGCGAGCACCTGTCTTGGAAAGTCGAGGCCGTGAACGTGCAGGATGTCGGGGGCGAGCTCGCGCAGCAGCTCGCAGAGTGCGCGCAGGTCCGGTGCGCCCGGGGGGTCACCGAAGGAGCGGAAGTAGTAGTGCACGCCACCTCTCTCGAGATGCCCGGGATGAGAGGAGGCCTGGACGACGGAGACGCGCACGCCTCCGAGCCCGGCCGCTTCGGCGACGTCGACGAGCGTAGTCCATGCCTCCAGCAGCTCCGGCGGGCGTCGCTGCCGCGGATCGTTGAAGAACCCGATCTGCGCGACATGCACGGCGGGCGGCCTCGAAGCGATATTCACAGGCTCAACACCCGCGGGTCCCACTGCCGGATGAGCTTGCGCGACACGCGCAGCTCCCAGGGGTTGTCGTAACGCTGGAAGCGGTAACGCCACGAGGCCAGCCCGCGCAGCGCCGATTTGCCCCAGCGCGAGGCACGAATGTCCATGACGGTCGGGAAGCGGCACCCGAGCACCGTGGTGAAGTCCACGATGCGCCGCCGCAGCCGTGCGCTGAGCCAGGGGGCATCCTTGTGGCACCAATACGCGAGCCACTGCGGCTCGGCCCAGCCGTCCGCGGTGGTGGGAAACTCGATCGGCCGACCGGCGACATCGCGCAACGTGGCCGCCATGCGCGCAGTCTGGGCGTTGGTATTGTCGCTGCGCAGCGGCAGCGGGGTGTAGATGTAGATCATCACCTCGGTCGCGGGATGCAGGCGCTTGATGAGGCGGATGAAGTCGAAGGTACGCTCCGTCTCACCCTCGGGATCCTGCGGGGGTGCCAGCATGAAGGAGAGCTCCGGGATCACACCGTGACTGCGGCACTGCTCGATCGCAGCCAGGGTCTGATCCGAGCGCGTGCCCTTGCGGATGTCATGCAACAGCCAGTCGCTCGGGGACTCGGCGCCGATGTAAGCCATGCGCAGCCGGCTCCTGCGAACCAGCGACCAGGAGCGCTCGGAAAGATTCGCCAGCGCATCCGATCGGGCGAAGCACCACCAGGGCATCCCGAATCGCGCCATAACCTCCAGCAACGGCACCATGTCCACTTCGCGATCGAAAAAATTGTGGTCGTAGAACTGGATGGCGTTCACCCCGAGCCGCCCGCTCAGGAACGACAGGTCCTGCTCGAGGCGCGCCGCCGCCGGCAGCGCCGTCTTGCCGCGGTACATGGTCGCTACCCCACAGAAGGTGCAGCGGAACCGGCAACCCAATGCCGCCTGGTATCCCGCCGTGCGATCGCCGAGATAGGTGCGGGTGAGGTACTGGCGCGGATTCTCGAGCGTGTCGTAGGGCAACATCCGCCCGAGACTGGCGGCCGAGAATGGGCGCGGCGGGTTGTGCACGACCCGCTCATCGCCCCTCCAGCTCAGGCCGCGGATCGTCGCCAGCGCGGCGGGATCGTTGGCGGCGTGCGCATCGAGCATCTGCG
>JAFAKO010000037.1 GCA_019235245.1 Gammaproteobacteria bacterium | reverse complement strand
GCACAACATGCGGACCATCGAGGCCATGGCGCCGGCGCGCCGCCGCGCCATCGCCCGCGAGACGCTCGATATCTACGCGCCGATCGCCGAACGGCTCGGCCTCTACAACATGAAGCTCGAGCTCGAGGACCTCGGCTTCAAGGCGCTCTATCCCCGGCGCTACCAGGTGCTCGAGCGTGCGCTGCGCCGCGCGCGCGGCAACCAGAAGGAGTTCCTCAAGAAGATCGAGCAGCAGCTGAACGCGGCGCTCATGAAGGCCGA
Source organism: Gammaproteobacteria bacterium (assembly GCA_019235245.1). Taxonomy (GTDB): domain Bacteria; phylum Pseudomonadota; class Gammaproteobacteria; order Steroidobacterales; family Steroidobacteraceae; genus 13-2-20CM-66-19. The sequence goes on along the minus strand of JAFAKO010000037.1, from coordinate 13,054 downwards.
GATCGCCGCGCACGTCGAGACGCGCGAGAAGCACCTCTACAGCATCTACCGCAAGATGCGCCGCAAGAGCGCGATGCTCGGCGAGATCGTCGATGTCTACGGCCTGCGCATCATCGTCGACCGCCCCGACACCTGCTACCGGGCGCTCGGTGTGGTGCACGCGGTCTTCAAGCCCATGCCCGGGCGCTTCAAGGACTACATCGCCATTCCGCGCGCCAACGGCTACCAGTCGCTGCACACGACGCTCTTCGGCCCCAACGGCGTGCCGATCGAGGCGCAGATCCGCACCGGTGACATGCATCGGGTCGCCGAGGCGGGCATCGCCGCGCACTGGAAGTACAAGGCGGGCGGGGACGCCGGCTCGATGCAGCAGGAGCGCACGCGCGAGTGGCTCTCGAACCTGGTCTCGCTGCAGGAGGCCGGCAACTCGGAGGAATTCCTCGAGAGCGTCAAGGTCGACCTGTTCCCCGACAAGGTGTACGTCTTCACCCCCAAGGGGCAGATCCTGCGCCTGCCCTCGGGGGCGACGGTGGTGGACTTTGCCTACGCGGTGCACACCGACATCGGCAACCGCTGCGTCGCCGCCAAGGTCGACCGCCGGCTGACGCCGCTGCGCACCGTGCTGCGCAACGGCCAGACGGTCGAGATCATCACCGCGAAGGGCGCGGCTCCCAACCCCTCCTGGGTGAACTTCGTCGTCACCGCCAAGGCACGCAGCGCCATCCGTCATTACCTCAAGGGCCTGCGCCGCACCGAGGCGATCGCGCTCGGAGCGAAGCTGCTCGCGCAGGCACTCGGGGAGTTCTCGCTGTCGCTGGACGATGTGAGCGAGGAGGTGCGCCGCGCCGCCTTGGGTGAGCTCGGGCTCAAGGATCTCGACGAGCTGTACGAGAAGATCGGCCTCGGTGAGCGCCTCGCCCCGCTCGTCGCGCGGCGGCTGCTGCCGGCGGCGCCGGCCGCGAGCGGACCTGCGGGCCTCGCGCCGCTCGCCATCGCGGGCACCGAGGGACTGCTCGTCACCTACGCGCGCTGCTGCTTCCCGATTCCGTACGACCCGATCTTCGCCTTCCTCTCGGCCGGGCGCGGGGTGGTGATCCACCGCGAGAACTGCGTCAATGTCGAGGACTACCGCAAGCACCCGGAGAAGTGGCTGCCGGTGAGCTGGCAGAGCGCGCCCGATCGCCTGTTCTCCTCCGAGATCCGCGTGTACGTCGTCAACCGCACTGGCGTGCTCGCCGCGGTCGCGGCGGCGATCGCCAGCACCGAGACCAATATCGATCACGTCTCCATCGACGAGCAGGACAGCGACACCGCGGTGCTCACCTTCGAGCTGCGCGTGCGCGACCGCCGCCATCTCGCGCAGCTCGTCCGTCTCATCCGCCGCATGCCCGATGTGGCGCGGGTGTCGCGCACCATCGCGGCCCACGCGCGCAGCGACGGTCACGTCACCCGCACCGACCCCGACGGGGATGGTGAGGACGCGGGCGATGAGAGCGGCTGAGCTGCGGCGCCCGCATACGATTACCCTCTCTGTCAGGAGCCACAGCAGATGAGCCGCCAGAGCATTCACACTGAACGCGCACCGCAGGCGATCGGCACCTACTCGCAGGCGGTGCGCGCCGGCAACACCGTGTACCTCTCCGGCCAGGTGCCGTTCGACCCGGCCACCATGCAGCTGGTGAGCGGAGACTTCGAGGCGCAGGTGCGCCGGGTGTTCGAGAACCTCAAGGCCGTGGCCGAGGCGGCGGGCGGATCGCTCGCACAGGCGGTGAAGTTCACCATCTTCCTCACCGATCTCGCCCACTTCGCCAAGGTGAACGAGGTCATGGCGCTCTATTGCGCAAAGCCCTACCCGGCGCGCTCGACCATCGGGGTGGCGCAGCTGCCGCGCGGGGCGCAGGTCGAGATCGAGTGCGTCCTGCACCTCGACTGAGACGCCAGCCCCGCCCGAGCGTCGCCGCGAGTCCGCCGCCGGCCGCGGAGCGGCCCGTGACCGCGCTGCGCGGTGTCGGCGCCGCGCTCGCCGAGCGCCTGGCGAGGCTCGGCGTGACGAGTGTCGCGGACCTGCTGTTCCTGCTGCCGCTGCGCTACGAGGACCGCACGCAGGTGACCTCGATCGGCGCGCTCCTTCCGGGCACGCGCGCGGCGGTGGAGGGTGAGATCCAGCTCACGGAGATCGCCTACCGCGGCCGCCGCCAGCTCCTCAGCCGCGTCTCCGACGGCTCGGGCATGCTGACGCTGCGCTTCTTCTATTTCTCCGCGAGCCAGCAGCACAACCTCGCGCGCGGCACCCGCGTGCGCTGCTTCGGCGAGGTACGCCGCGGCCCGCTCGGCCTCGAGATGGTGCACCCGGAGTACCGGCGGCTGCGCGAGGAGCGCGTTGCGCTCGAGGAGACCCTGACGCCGATCTATCCCCTCACCGAGGGCGTGCCGCAGGGCCGGCTGCGGGCGCTGATCGCGGACGCGCTGCGGCAGCTCGAGCACACCGGCCCCGCCGAGCTGCTGCCGGCGGACGCCGGCCTGCCCGCCGGCATGCCGACGCTGCGCGAGGCGCTCGACTACCTGCACGCGCCGCCGCGCGGCGCACGGCTCGCCGAGCTCGCCGCCGGCCACCACCCTGCCCAGCGCCGGCTGGCGTTCGAGGAGCTGCTCGCCCATCACCTGTCGCTGAAGCTCCGCAAGCGCGCGCTGCGAACCGATTCCGCGCCGGCTCTTGCGGATGAGCCGGGGCTGGCACGGCGCCTGATTGCGGCCCTGCCGTTCGGCCTGACCGGCGCGCAGTCGCGCGCGCTCGCGGAGACCGAGACCGATCTCGCGGGCGATGCGCCCATGGTGCGCCTGCTGCAGGGAGACGTCGGCTGCGGCAAGACGGTGGTGGCCGCCGCGGCGGCCGCCCGTGCCGCGGGCAGCGGGGCGCAGGCCGCGCTGATGGCGCCGACCGAGCTCCTCGCCGAGCAGCATTGGCGCAACTTTCACGAGTGGTTCGCGCCGCTCGGCGAGACGGTGGCGCTGCTGTCGGGCACCACGCCGGCGCGCACGCGCCGCAGCGCACTCGCCGCGATCGCCGGCGGCGAGATCCGCGTGGTGGTGGGCACGCACGCGCTGTTCCAGGAAGGAATCGAGTTCGCCAACCTCGCGCTCGTCATCGTCGACGAGCAGCACCGCTTCGGCGTGCAGCAGCGCCTGCGGCTCTCCGAGAAGGGCCGGCGTGGCGGGCGCCTGCCGCATCAGCTCATCATGACCGCGACGCCGATACCGCGCACGCTCGCCATGACGGCGTATGCCGATCTCGATATCTCGGTGATCGACGAGCTGCCTCCCGGGCGCACGCCGGTGAAGACGGTCGTGGTGCCCGAGCAGCGCCGCGCGGAAGTGGTCACGCACATCGTCGAGGCGTGCCGGTCCGGGCGTCAGGCGTACTGGGTGTGTCCGCTCATCGATGTGTCCGAGGAGCTGCGCGCCCAGGCCGCGGAGGACACCGCCGCGCGGCTCGCCGCTGCGCTGCCCGGCGTCCGGGTGGGACTGGTGCACGGACGCATGCCCGCCGCCGCGCGCGATGGGGCGATGCTCGCCTTCAAGGCGGGCAAGCTGCAGCTGCTCGTCGCCACCACCGTCATCGAGGTCGGGGTGGATGTGCCCAATGCCACCCTCATGGTGATCGAGAACGCCGAGCGCATGGGGCTGGCACAGCTGCACCAGCTGCGCGGGCGGGTCGGGCGCGGCAGCGCCGCCAGCAGTTGCGTGCTGCTGTACCGCGCACCGCTCTCGGCGCTCGCGCGCGAGCGGCTCAAGGTGATCCGCCAGAGCGCCGACGGCTTCGAGATCGCGCGGCGCGATCTCGAGTTGCGCGGTCCGGGCGAGCTCCTCGGCACCCGCCAGACCGGACTCGCGCAGCTGCGCGTCGCGGACCTGATGCGCGACGCCGATCTGCTGCCGCGCGTGCAGCAGAGCGCCGAGCGGCTGCTCGAGTCGCACCCCGAGCGGGTCGCAGCGCTCACCCGGCGCTGGGTGGGCGGCGGCGAGCGTTACGGCCGCGTCGGGTGAGACCGCTCACCCGGTCGGGGGGTTGGCGCGTACCAGCCGCGAGCTGTCGCCGAACTTGAACGTGCCACGCATGATGGTGGCGTGTCCCGGCGAGGTGCAGAAGAACGCATAGCGCGTGCCGGGCTGCAGCCCGCTGGTAGCGAACTTGACCGTCGCGCTCTCGCCGCCGCCGACGATCGGCGTGGCCGCGATGATGCGCTGGTCATGCTCGGGCAGGTAGCCGTGCGTGGCGCCGGCGGCAAGCCCGGCGTTGACGATGGCGGACATGTCCGAGTCCTTCGCCAGCACCCAGTCGTGGCCCATGGCCTTGGCGGACAGCTTGCCGGAGTGTTTGAGTGTGACCTCGACCTCGCCGCACTCTACCGGCACGGTGAGCTCGTGCAGGTTGAACCGCATCTGGTCGGTACTCTCGATAAGCACCTTGCAAGGATCCGCAAGGGCCGCCCGGCCGAGCAGCAGCAGGCAGACGCCCAGTATTCTCAGGCTCGTAATCATCGGGTCTCCCTCCCGTGGCCCCTGAGGGGCCGCGCTTAAAAAATCAGCCAGTAGAAAAGGAACAGCGAGTTGTTCTGGCGCGCCGATCGTCCGGTGCCGTCGTAGTTGTCAGAGGCGCCGTTGAATTTCGTATAGCCGGTGTACTGCAGACCGAGGCGCATGTTGATCCACGGATGCGCCCACGATGTCGCCTTGCCGAACGGCACCCATTCGAGCTGCACGATGTAGCCACGCGTGTCGGCTTTGCCGTAGATGCTGCCGGTCAGTGCGCCGTAGTAAGTGAGGTCGGTGCCGCTAGTGATGTCGAACAGGCCGAAGCCGGCGCTGTAGGTCTGCTCGTAGGCGTACGAGGCATCCATGCGGAACGCATTGAGATGATTCTTGCGGTTGTCGGCGCCTCCCGCATTGAAGCTGGCGGCGAGGTCCTGCTCCTCGTGGACATAGGAAGCAGTGGCGAGTACTGCCCCCGGCCCGTCGGGGGTGTACTGATAGGTTGCATCGAGCGCCGTATCGGTGAAGTGGTTGGTATCCGGCACCGTGGGATCGGGCTGCAGCTTCACGTCGATGCCGAAGGTGCCGAGCGACAGGTAGTGCCGGTCGCTCTGGAACTGGTAGGTCGCGCGCCAGTACGGCGAAGCACCGTTGATGTGCAGGTTGTTGGAGGGGTACAGACCGACGTTGTCGAGCCAGCGGTCGGACAGCCCCCAGTAGGCGCCGCCCTCGAGATACAGGCGGTCGTGAATCATGGTGTAGGCCGTCCCACCGGCGACGACCTGCGCCAGCGCACCGGAGATCAGCGGGTTGGCGCCCGGTGCCGGCACCAGCGGCGAGGTGATGTACGGATAGCTCCACGCCGGCGTCGAGGTCCACAGATCCTGGACGGTGGGGTTGTTATTGAGCGAGATGCCGACGATCGCGTCGGTGCCGAACAGCGTCACGGGACGGGCGTAACGGATGTCGGTGTTGTCCCAGTTGTAGTGGCGCTTTTCACCGCTATAGGTTGACTGCATGAAGATGCCGAGGTGATCGGTGATACGGGTGGCGATGAAGAGCGACACCTGGTCGACCGAGAAGTTGTCGTTGGCGGCAAAATGCGGCGCGAGCGGCTCCGGAGGGGCGGTCGCGGTGTGGCTGTAGCCGCCCTGCACGAACAGCGCGAGCGGCATGAAGGTCTCACCGCCCTCGTAGGTGTAGCCGTTCAGCTTGAACTGCCGGCCGTAGGCGGTCAGCGCCGGGCCGAAGGACAGTGTGTGACACGACGAGCAGGGCTTCCCGGTCTGGCTGGCGAAGCTCGGCACCGCCGCGGCGGGACGCGGCAGGACGAGGACCATGAGGGCGGCAAGCAGCGCGAGCGCACCTCGGGGGAGGCCGGCGCCGGCGGGGCGCAGGCCTCGGGCATTGGCGGACGACACGGAGCACTCCCTTTTTTTGTTATGTGAGATTCCCGCGTTAGACATATCGTGGCGGCCGATCCCGGGAAATCGGACGAATACCTCCGGGACTGGGGTGAATGCCGCAGTGGACGGCAGTCGGTTGAGGCTGGGCGCAATCACCCATGGCACGTTCCCGGCGGTCGCAAGGCGTTGACTGCGCAACGACTTGGGCGCGCCGGCGGCGCCCGCGGGTGCGGTCCGGCGCCCGGTCGCGGGAACGCCTGCGGCGGTGCTGTGTTAACGTGCGCGCGCTGAAAGGTCGCCATGGCTGCCGTAACCGAACTGCCTTCGAAGCTCGAGCCCACGGAGGCGCCGCTACCCCATCGCCTGGCGCGACGCGCGACGGAGTACGCCCGGCTGATGCGCCTCGACCGGCCGATCGGCACCTGGCTACTCCTGTGGCCGGCGCTGTGGGGCCTGTGGGTCGCCGGTGAGGGACGGCCCGAGCCGCGGGTGCTGATCGTGTTCGTGCTCGGGGTCGTGGTGATGCGGGCCGCCGGCTGCGTGATCAATGACTTCGCCGACCGCGACATCGACCCGCACGTGCGCCGCACGCGCGACCGCCCGCTCGCCGCGCGCCGCATGTCGCCGACCGAGGCCCTGTGGCTGTTCGCGGTGCTGATCGGCGCGGCGCTGCTGCTCGTCACGCGCCTCAACGCCTACACCATCAAGCTCGCGGTCATAGGCGCGCTGCTCACCGTCTCCTACCCGTTCGTCAAGCGCGTCTTTCCGATGCCGCAGCTGTATCTCGGCATCTCCTTCGGCGGCTGGAGCGTACTGATGGCTTTCGCCGCGCAGGGCAGCGCGCTGCCGCGGGTGTGCTGGCTGCTGTACTTCGCCGCGGTGCTGTGGGCGGCGGTTTACGACACCATCTATGCCATGGTCGATCGCGAGGACGACCTGCGTATCGGCGTGAAGTCGAGCGCCATCCTGTTCGCCGACATGGACCGCTTCCTCATCGGCGCCATGCAGCTCATGATGCTCGGCGCGCTGGTGCTCGCCGGCCGCAGCATGCACTTCGGCCGCTGGTACCAGGGCGGGGTGCTCGCCGCCGCGCTGCTCTTCGCCTGGCAGCAGTGGCTGATCCGTCGCCGCGAGCCGGCCGGCTGCCTGCGCGCTTTCCTCAATAACCAGTACGTGGGGCTCGCGGTGTTCGTCGGCATACTGCTCGAGTACATCTACGCTGCCTGAAGCGCCGCCCATGGAGAGCTACAAGAACCGGCGCTTCCCGGCGCGCCTCGGCTTCGCGCTGCGCGGCTTCGCCCACGCCATGCGCAGCGAGGCGAGCCTGCGGCTCCAGGCACTCGCCGGTGTTGCAGCGCTCGGGGTGCTGCTCGTGCTGCGGCCGCCGGCGGTGTGGTGGGCGCTGGTGCTGCTGGCGAGCGCGGCGGTGGTGGCGGCGGAGCTCTTCAACACCGCCATCGAGAACCTCGCGGATGTGCTGCACCCGCAGCAGAGTCCCGGGGTGCGGGTCGTGAAGGACTGCGCGGCCGCAGGCGTGCTGGTCGCGGTGCTCGGCGCGCTCGGGGTGGCGGCGGCACTCGCCGTGCACCTGCTGTCGGCGGCCTCCTGATACCTTGGACATTTCCTGACCAGATGTCGACTTCGCCGCGCCAGCGTCGTTGACAGCGTTTGCGCCCCTGAGGCATGGTCGCGGCGAGGAAAACGACCATGAGCGCAGCGATGATCGATGCATCCCCGGGGGCCGCGGACCAGGCGGCGCGCCACGACTGGTCGCTGGAAGAGGTGAGTGCGCTCTTCGCACTGCCCTTCATGGACCTCATCCTGCTGGCGCAGACCGTGCACCGCCGCCACCACGCGGCCAACGCCGTGCAGATGAGCACGCTGCTCTCGATCAAGACCGGAGCCTGTCCCGAGGACTGCGCCTACTGCCCGCAGAGCGTCCACTACGCCACCGGTGTCGGCCGCGAGGCGCTGCTGGAGGTCGCGGCGGTGCGCGAGCATGCCGCGCGCGCCCGCGCCGCGGGCGCGACGCGCTTCTGCATGGGCGCCGCCTACCGCTCGCCCCGCGGCCGCGACCTCGAGGTGATCGTCGCCATGATCCGTGCGGTGCGCGAGCTCGGGTTGGAGAGCTGCGCCACGCTCGGCATGCTGAGCGCCGGGCAGGCGCAGCAGTTGAAGGCGGCGGGCCTCGACTACTACAACCACAACCTCGACACCTCCGCCGAGTTCTATGGCGAGATCATCCACACCCGCACTTACCAGGAGCGGCTCGACACGCTCGCCGCGGTGCGCGCCGCGGGCCTGAAGGTCTGCTGCGGCGGCATCATCGGCATGGGCGAGTCGCTGCGTGACCGCGCGCAGCTGCTGCGCACGCTGGCGAATCTTCCCGAGCACCCCGAGAGCGTGCCGATCAACCGCCTGGTGAAGGTCCCGGGCACCCCGCTCGCCGACGCCCCCGAGGTGGACCCGTTCGACTTCGTGCGCACCATCGCCGTCGCGCGCGTGCTCATGCCGGGCGCGCACGTGCGGCTCTCGGCGGGGCGCGAGAGCATGAGCGATGAGCTGCAGGCGCTGTGCTTCCTCGCCGGCGCCAACTCCATCTTCTACGGCGAGAAGCTGCTCACTACCGGCAATCCCGACGTGGCGCGCGACCGGGCACTGCTGCAACGGCTCGGGCTCACACCGCTTCCCCATGAAGCGGCAAGCGCCGGCGCTTGAGGCGGCGCTCGCGCAGCTGGAGGCGGCACAGCTGCGCCGCGCGCGCGTCACCATCGAGCATGGCGCCGCCACCGGACGGATCCTGAGGCTCGCCGGCGGCCGCGAGCTCGTCGACTTCAGCAGCAACGACTACCTCGGGCTCGCCCGGCACCCGACCGTGGCGCGCTCCATGGCGGCGTGCGCCGCGCACCTCGGGGCCGGCAGCGGCGCCTCGCACCTGATCTCCGGCCACGGCGCCGAGCACGCGCGGCTCGAGGAGGAGCTGGCCGCCTTCACCCAGCGCGAGCGCGCGCTGCTCTTCTCGACCGGCTACATGGCGAACCTCGCGGTCATGACCGCACTCGCCGGACGCAGCGAGCGGGTGATTCTCGACCGGCTGTGTCATGCCTCGCTCATCGATGGCGCACGGCTCTCGGGCGCGCAGCTGCTGCGCTATGCGCACGCCGATGCGGGCGAGGCGGCGCGCCTCATCGAGGCGGACCCGGCTCATACTGCGCTCCTGGCGACCGATGGGGTTTTCAGCATGGACGGGGATCTGGCGCCGCTGCCGCAGCTGGCGAGCTGCGCGCGGGCCCACGATCTGTGGCTCGTGGTCGATGACGCGCACGGTCTCGGGGTGCTCGGCGCACGCGGCGGCGGCGTGCTCGAGCATTTTGGCCTCGGGAGCGACGCCGCACCGATACTGGTCGGAACACTCGGCAAGGCCTTCGGCTCCTTCGGCGCTTTCGTCGCCGGGAGCGCGGCACTCATCGAGTTTCTGATCCAGAAGGCGCGCACCTACGTCTATACGACGGCGCTGCCGCAGCCGGTCGCCGCGGCGACCCGGGCGGCACTCAACATCGCGCGCCTGGAGAGCTGGCGGCGCGAGCGCCTCATGGCACTCGTCGCGCGGTTCCGTGCGGCCGCCCAGGCGGTCGGCGTGCCGCTGGCCGACTCCAGCACTCCCATACAACCGGTGCTGCTCGGCAGCGCCGCCGCCGCACTCGCCGCCCAGCGGGAGCTCGCGGCCGCCGGGTACTGGGTGGTGGCGATCCGGCCGCCGACCGTGCCCGCGGGCAGCGCACGGCTGCGCGTCACGCTCTCCGCCGCGCACAGCGACGCGCAGCTCGAGGGGCTCGTGGAGCAGCTCGGACGGATCGGAGCGAGCGCGCGGGCGCAGGCGCAGTGAGCGCGCTCTACCACGAGGTGAGTGGCAGCGGTGAGGCAGGGGATCTCGTGCTGCTGCACGGCTGGAGTCTGAACCTGCGGGTCTTCGATGGCCTGGTACGCGTGCTGGCGCCGCGCTTCCGCGTCATCGCCATCGATCTCCCCGGGCACGGCCGCAGCAGCTGGGACGCGCGCGCCAGCACCCCGGCGGCACAAGCCTGGCGCGTGCACGAGACGCTCGCCCCGCTTACCGAGCGGTACGCGCTGCTCGGCTGGTCGCTCGGGGGGCAATTGGCGCTCGATCTGGCCACGGCGCTTCCGGCCAGCATCGAGCGTCTGGTGCTGATCGGTACGACTCCGAAATTCCTCAAGTCGGCTACCTGGCGCTGCGGCACCCCGCGTCCGCTGCTCGCGCGTCTCATCCACCGGCTGCACGCCGACGGCGAGCGTGCGGTGAGCGACTTCCTGGCACTGCTCGCGAGCGGCAGTGCGCCGGCCACTGCGGCGCGCGTGCTCGCGAAGCTGCGCGCGGCGCTGCGCACTCAGGGGGCGGCGTGCCCCGAAGCGCTCACCGCGGGACTCGCACGGCTGCGCGATGGCGATCTGCGGCCGGCGCTGCCGCTGGTGCGCGTGCCCGCGCTCGTGATCAGCGGGCAGCGCGATCGCATCATCCGTCCCTCGGCCGGCCGGGCGCTGGCGCATGCGCTCCCGCAGGCGCGCTACCTCGAGGTCGCCGGGGCCGCGCACGCCCCGTTCCTCTCGCATCCCGTGCAGTTCGCACGGGCGCTGCATGGATTCCTGCATGCTTGAGCCGTACGCAGCTTTTCTTCTCGACCGTGCACGGATGCGCGCCTCGTTCGACCGGGCGAGCGAGAGCTACGAGGCGGCGTCCGGTCTCCAGAGGCGGGTGGCCGCGGAGCTGCTCGAGCGGCTCGAGCCGTTCCGTTTCACACCGGCCGTGGTGCTCGATCTCGGCAGCGGCCCCGGCCGGGTCACCACCGAGCTCAAGCGCCGTTACCCGCGCGCACGCGTCATCGCGCTCGACATCGCCCCGGGCATGCTGCGTCAGGCACGGCGGCGCCGCCGGCCTTGGCGGCGCTTCGACCTGCTGTGCGGCGATGCGCTGCGCCTGCCGCTGCGGGACGGCAGCGTCGAGGTGATTTTCAGCAACCTGATGCTGCAGTGGTGCGAGCCGCTCGCGGCGGCGCTCGCCGAGGCACGTCGGGTGCTGAAGCCGGGCGGCTTCTTCGCCTTCAGCACCTTCGGTCCCGCTACGCTCTTCGAAATGCGCAGCGCCTGGGCGCAGGCGGACGGCTACAACCACGTGAACCGCTTTTCCGACATGCACGAGATCGGGGATGCGCTCGTGCATGCCGGGCTCACCGAGCCGGTGCTCGATGTCGACCGCATCGAGGTCGGGTATCCGGACGTGCTCACGCTCATGCGCGACCTCAAGGCCATCGGCGCGCACAACGTCACTGCGGGCCGCTCCCGCTCGCTCGCGGGCCGACAGCGACTCGCGCGGGTGCAGCGCGCGTACGAGGGTTTCCGGCGCGATGCGCAGCTGCCGGCAACGTACGAGGTCCTCTACGGCGCGAGCTGGGGAGCCTCCGGGCGGCCGGCGGCGACTCTCGTGGACGGAGTGGCGCGCATCGCACCCGGATCGATCGGTCGCCGCACGCCATGAGCGCGGCGCTCTTCGTGACCGGCACAGACACGGGCGTCGGCAAGACCCTGGTCGCCTGCGGGCTGGTGCGGGCGCTGCGCCGCTCGGGGCAGCGCGTCGGGGTCATGAAGCCGGTCGCCTCGGGCTCCTTTCATAGCGCGGCGGGCCTCCGCAACGACGACGCCCTGGCCCTGATCGAGGCCGCAGGGCTGTCTGGGGACGCCTCGTATGCGGAGATCAATCCTTATTGCTTCGAGCCGCCTGTTTCGCCGCATATCGCTGCAGAAGTCGCCAGGATCGATGTTAAACTCGACACGATCGTCACCAAATATCTGGCCCTGTCGAAGGGTAAGGACTGGGTGGTGGTGGAAGGGGCTGGCGGCTGGCTCGCCCCGCTCAACGAGCGCGAGACGATGGCGGATCTGGCCCGCGCGCTGTCGCTGCCGGCGCTGCTCGTAGTCGGGCTGAAGCTCGGCTGCCTGAACCACGCCCAGCTCAGCCGGCGCGCCATCGCAGCGGACGGCGTGCCGTTCGCGGGCTGGGTCGCGAGTGCCATCGACCCGCAGATGTCGCACGTTGCCGAGAACCTCGCCTCGCTCGAGCGGCTGGTCGGGGAACCGCCGCTCGCGGTCGTGCCGCATCTTCCCGCTGGTGCATCCAGGCTCGAGCTCGCCGCGCTCGCGGGCGCGCTCACGCAGCGCAGCGATAAGCTTCTGAAACGGCTTGAATAAACAGCCTCGCGGGCTACCATCGAGCGCGCATGGACAGCGAGCCGCTGCGAATCGAGATCTGCCCCAACTGCGCGCTCAGCGTGCGCGGGGCGCGTCTGTTCTTCGGCATCGCCTGCATCGTGCCCTGCGGCATCGCCACGGCTCTCGCGCTCAAGGGCTTCTGGCCCGTTCTCCCTTTCGCCGGCCTCGAGATGGCGCTGCTCGGCTGGGCGCTGAGTGTGTGCCTCGAGCGGCGCTTCCACAGCCAGACGATCACGGTCACCGATGCGGATGTCAGCATCGACACGCGCGCGCGGGCGCGCTGCGAGCACGTCGTGTTCCCGCGGCATTGGGCGCAGGTTAAACTGCGCCGCCCCGCGGCTGGGCTGCACCCGAGCCGGCTCACCATCGAGTCGCAGGGCCGGCGGTGCGAGCTCGGCAGCTTCCTCACTGAAGAGGAGCGACGCGGGCTGGCGCTGCGGTTGCAGCGCCTCATCGGCCGCATGAACGAATCGCCTTCCTGGCACCAGGGCGATGCGCGGCGGGGCGGTTTGGCTTCCTGAGAACAAGCGCACCCGCTGGAGTGGGCGCTAAAAGGCACGTTAACGATGATTCGCGAAAAGCTCGCTCACCTCGTCTTCGCGCTCGCGGCGAGCGCCGTTACCCTCAGCGCGCACGCCGAGTCGGGCTGGGGCCAGCTCAACATGACGCAGGGGGTCACGCACATCAGTCGCGAGATCTACCACCTGCACATGAAGATCTTCTGGATCTGCGTGGCGATCGGGGTGGTGGTGTTCGGGGTGATGATCTGGTCGATCTTCAACTACCGCAAATCCAGGGGTGCCGTGCCGGATGTCACGCTGGTGCACAACACGCGT
>JAFAKO010000022.1 GCA_019235245.1 Gammaproteobacteria bacterium | reverse complement strand
AGCTGATGTCCGCCGAAATCGCTTCCTGCGATTTCGGCCAATCCAACTAGTTCAATTGCGTGACGCTGTAGCCCTTCTTGCGCAACATCTCGATCAGTCCGCCATCGCCCACCAGGTGCAGGGCCCCGACCACGACCAGGGCGTTGTCCTTTTCGCCGAGCAGTTGCTCCACCTGCGGCAGCCAGCGGCGGTTGCGATCGGTCACCAGCGGCTTGTAGAGCGAGGGGAACGCGTCGTACTCGCTCGAGAGCAGCTTCGCGAGCCGCGCGGCATCGCCCTGGCGCCACGCCCCGGTCACCTCGGCCATCTCCGACTTGATGTCCTTGAGCTCGTCGACGGTCTGATCGAGCATCCGTATCTGGTCCTCGGACGAGAGCGCGGTGAGGCCGCCGAGCTCCTCGGGCAGCGTCTCCAGGCCCGCGGTCGGCTTGTGATCCGCTTCCGCACGGCGCAGGAGCTGCTCCTCGACGCCCTGTTCGGCGTCGAAGCCCTGGTGCTCGTAGGCGGCTTCGGTGATCTCGATGCCGACCACCCAGGGAGCCAGCGAATCGAGACCGACCGCCGGCAGGCCGACGCTCGCGGCGGCAGCAGCCACGCGCGCGTAGCGCTGTTCACCGAGCACCGTGCGCAGCTTGGTTCCGGCGGGCAGCGTGCCGTGATCCATCATCCACGCCATGGCCTCGAGCGGATCGAGCTTGGCGAGATCGACTTCCATGACGAGCCTGGTGGAGTCCGCATAGGCGCGCGTGAAGCCGGGCGGCAGCGCGGCATCGTCCGGCGGCAGCATGTGGATCGAGCCGGCCAGATAAACGACGTTATGTGAGCCGCGTACTGCCCAGACCGGGCTCGCGGCCTGGGCACTCAGGCTGCTGAACAGGCCGAGCGCGAGGAGCCACCACGGTGTTGTTCGACCCACACGACCTCCGTCAGCAGCGAGCCGTCCGCCCGCAGCTCGAACGTTCGATATGCCGGCGGTCGCGGATCCACCGCGAACTCATCCGAGTGGGGCAGGAACTGCGCACACGTCGAAGGCGTGGCCAGCAGTCGCACTCCCTTGCGCAGCCCGTCGTAATTCTGATGGACGTGACCCCAGACGATCGCCCGCACGTTGCGGTGCGCGTCGATGGTGTGCAGGAACTCGGCCGCATTGGTGAGTCCCACCCGATCGAGCCAGCGGCTCGACATCGACACCGGGTGATGGTGCAGGCACACGATGCAATGGCGCGTCCCCGCCGTAGCGAGCGCACGCTCGAGCGCCACGAGGCTGGCGGCACTCACTGCCCCGCTCGCGGCACCGGGAATGCAGCTGTCGAGCAGCACGATGCGCCAGCGTCCGAGGTCGATGAAATCCCCGAGCACGAACGGCTCGCGCGCCAGCTCGCGCCGCATCGCCTCGGGCTCGTCATGATTGCCGGGCAGGCACAGGACCGGCACGCCGAGCCCGCCGAGCACCGCGCGGAAGTGGGCATAACCACCGGGGTCATCCTGCACGATGTCCCCGGTCACCAGCAGCGCATCAGGCGGCCAGTCGCGCGCGCGCGCGTGCGCGAGCGCTGCCCTGAGCGCGGGCAGGGTCGGCACACCGCGCAGCGATTCGGTCTCGCTGCCGTAGAGATGGGGGTCGGTGAACTGGATGAGGCGCAGCACGCTCATTCAGGCAGCGTAGCAGAGCGTTGCCGGGCACGGCAGTGAACCAGTCGTGCGCGCAAGCCGCCGCCCCGCACACGTCTCACGCTTCACCGTGTAGGTACGTCGCAGAATGTGAAGCAGTCCGCGCGCCCGCGGGAGCTTTAAGTTGCGTGGCGCTCCATGGCGACAGCCGCGGGGCCCGCGGCGCGGCCGGGACGTGCGGCGCGTCGCAGCCGGGCAACGCGCTGCTGTGATTGAGCAACGGGCGGGACTGGTAGACAATGCGCGCCCCTGCAGTGCGCGCTGCCTGACCGCGGGCGTGGCACTAGCCCGTCAAGAAACCGGACGGCCACCAGGCCGACCAGAGGGCCGCATGACTACACGCCGCGAACTCGCCAACGCCATCCGTGCGCTCTCCATGGACGCCGTGCAGCGCGCCAACTCCGGACACCCGGGCATGCCCATGGGCATGGCCGACATCGCGCAGGTGCTGTGGAGCGACTTCATGCGCTACAACCCCGGCAACCCGTTGTGGGAGAACCGCGACCGCTTCGTGCTCTCGAACGGGCACGGCTCGATGCTGCTGTACTCGGCGCTGTACCTCACCGGCTATCCGCTGACGCTGGAGGACCTCAAGGGTTTCCGTCAGCTCGGCAGCCGTACCCCCGGACACCCCGAGCGCGAGCCGGCCCTCGGCATCGAGACCACCACCGGGCCGCTCGGGCAGGGAATCGCCAATGCGGTCGGCATGGCGCTGGCGGAGAAGCTGCTGGCGGCCGAATTCAACCGCGAAGGTTTCGACGTCGTCGATCACTACACCTGGTGCTTCTGCGGCGATGGCTGCCTGATGGAGGGCGTGTCGCACGAAGCGTGCTCGCTCGCCGGCACTCTCGGGCTCGGCAAGCTGATCCTCTTCTACGACGACAACGGCATCTCGATCGATGGCAAGGTGGCCGGCTGGTTCCGGGACAATACTCCGGAGCGCTTCGCCGCCTACGGCTGGCACGTCGTCCCCGACGTCGATGGCCTCGATGCCGCAGCGGTCGAGCGTGCGATCACGGCGGCGCGCGCCGAGACGGCGCGACCCTCGCTCATCTGCTGCAAGACCATCATCGGCTACGGCGCGCCCGACAAGCAGGGCACCCGGGAGGCGCACGGTGAGGCGCTCGGCGCGGATGAAGTGGCCAAAGCCCGCAAGGTACTGAACTGGCCGTACCCGCCATTCGAGGTGCCGGATGAGATCCGCGCCGCCTGGGACCACCGCAAGCAGGGTGCGGCGCTCGAGGCGGACTGGCGGGCCCTGTTCGCGCGCTATGCGAAGGAGCACCCCGATGTGGCGCGCGAGTTCCAGCGCCGCATGCGCGGGGATCTGCCGGCGAGTTGGCGCGATATCGTGGCGCAGGTTCAGCAGGAGGCTGCCAAGCAGAGCGCGCCGCAGGCGACCCGCGCATCCTCGCAATCCGCGCTCAACCTCATCGGTCCCGCGCTCCCCGAGATCTTCGCCGGCTCCGCCGACCTCACGCCATCGAACAACACCCTGTTCAAGGGCGCGGTGGCGCTCATGCCCGGAGGGGCTGAAGGCGACTACCTGCACTACGGCGTGCGCGAGTTCGGCATGACCGCGGTCATGAACGGCCTGGCGTTGCACGGCGGCATGATTCCCTACGGCGGCACGTTCCTGGTGTTTTCCGACTACGCGCGCAACGCGGTGCGCCTCGCCTGCCTGACGAGTGCGCACGTCGTGCTGGTGTACACGCACGACTCCATCGGCCTGGGCGAAGACGGCCCGACGCACCAGCCGATCGAGCATCTCTCCAGCCTGCGCGCCATGCCGCACCTGCAGCTGTGGCGTCCGTGCGATGCGGCAGAAACCGCAGTCGCCTGGCCGCTCGCCATCGAGCGCAAGGGACCGACGGCACTGGTGTTGAGCCGCCAGGCGCTGCCGCAGCAGCCGCGCAGCGCGGCGCAGCTCGACAGCATCCGTCGCGGCGGCTATGTGCTCATCGATTGCGCCGGGGCTCCCGAGGCGCTGGTGATCGCGACCGGCTCCGAGGTCGGCATCGCGGCGCAGGCGGTGAGCTCGCTGAACGGCGCGGGCCGGCGCGTGCGTCTGATCTCCATGCCCTCTACCGAGGTGTTCGATGCCCAGGACGAGGCGTTTCGCGAGACGGTGCTGCCGCGCGCGGTGAGGCGGCGGCTCGCGGTCGAGGCCGGCGCGCGCCAGAGCTGGTGGCGCTACGTGGGCAGCACCGGGCGCGTCATCGGCATCGACCGCTACGGCGCCTCCGGCAAGGGACCCGAGGTTCTGTCACATTTCGGTTTCACTGCCGATAATATCGTGCAACAGCTGCGTGAGATGATGGAGGGGGCATGACGATCAGGGTCGGCATCAATGGCTACGGGCGCATCGGACGTAACGTGCTGCGCGCGCTTTACGAGGGCCGGCGCACCGGCGAGCTGAAGATCATCGCGCTCAACGACCTGTGCGACCCGAAGACCAATGCGCACCTGACCCGCTACGACACCGTGCACGGCCGCTTTGACGGCGAAGTGAAGGTCGATGGCGACAGCCTGGTGGTGAACGGCGATCGCATTCGCGTGTTCGCGGAGCGCGACCCGGCGAAGCTGCCGTGGGGCGAGGTCGGCGTCGAGTACGTGCTCGAGTGCACGGGGCTGTTCACCAGCAAGGCCAAGGCGGGCGCGCACCTCAAGGGTGGCGCGAAAAAAGTGGTGATCTCGGCGCCGGGTGGCGAGGACGTCGATGCCACCATCGTCTACGGCGTGAACGATCGCACCCTCAAGAGCGGCTACACCGTCATCTCCAACGCCTCCTGCACCACCAACTGCCTGGCGCCGGTCGCCAAGGTGCTGCACGACAAGGTTGGCATCGCGGCCGGCATCATGACGACCATCCATGCCTACACCAACGACCAGGTCCTGACCGATGTCTATCATCCGGACCTGCGCCGCGCGCGCTCGGCGACCATGTCGCAGATCCCGACCAAGACCGGGGCCGCGGCTGCGGTCGGACTCGTGCTGCCGGAGCTCAAGGGCAAGCTCGATGGTTTCGCGGTGCGCGTGCCGACCATCAACGTCTCGCTGGTGGATCTGACTTTCAGCGCCAAGCGCGCCACCTCGGTCGAGGAGGTGAACGAGGCGCTGCGGCAGGCGGCCGCCGGACCGATGCAGGGCATCCTCGCCTACAACGACGCTCCACTGGTGTCGGTCGATTTCAATCACGACGCGCATTCCTCGATTTTCGATGCGACGCTCACCAAGGTGATCGACGGCAATCTCGTCAAGGTGTGCGCCTGGTACGACAACGAGTGGGGTTTCTCCAACCGCATGCTCGATACGACGCTCGCATGGTCGCGCGTCTCGTGAAGCTCGAGCGGATGACGGACACCGACCTGCGCAACAAGCGGGTGCTGATCCGGGAGGACCTCAACGTGCCGGTGCAGGACGGGGAGGTCACGAGCGACGCGCGCATCCGCGCCGCGCTCGCCACCATCCGCTATGCGCTCGATCAGCATGCACGCGTGTTCGTCATCTCCCACCTCGGCCGTCCGAAGGAGGGGGAGGAGGATCCGGCGCTCACGCTCGCGCCGGTGGCAACACGCCTGTCCGAGCTGCTCGGCAAGCCCGTACCGCTGCGCAAGAACTGGATCGATGGCGTCGACTGCGCTCCCGGCAGCGCCGTGCTCTGCGAGAACGTGCGTTTCCTGCGCGGCGAGAAGCAGGACGACGAGCGGCTGGCGCGGCGCATGGCCGCGCTGTGCGACGTGTTCGTGATGGACGCCTTCGGCACTGCGCACCGCGCCGAGGCAAGCACCCACGGCGTGGCGCGCTACGCGCCGGTCGCCTGCGCCGGTCCGCTGCTGGTCGGTGAGCTCGAGGCGCTCGAGCGCGCGCTGCAGCAGCCGGCGCGACCGCTGGTAGCGATCGTCGGCGGCTCCAAGGTGTCGACCAAGCTCACGGTGCTCGAGGCGCTGCTCGACAAGGTCGATCAGCTCATCGTCGGCGGCGGCATCGCCAACACTTTTCTCGCCGCGACCGGTGTCAACGTGGGGCGCTCGCTGTGCGAGATGGAGATGCTGGATGTGGCACGCCGGCTGATGGACAAGGCGCGCGGCCGCGACGTGCAGCTGCCGCTGCCGACGGACGTGGTCGTCGGCAGGGAGTTCGCCGCCACCGCGCATGCGGATGTGCGCCCGGTCGCCGAGGTGCGCGCCGATGAGATGATCCTCGATATCGGTCCGGACACCGCCGAGCGCTGCAGCGCCCTGCTGCAGGCGGCCGGCACCATCATCTGGAACGGGCCGGTGGGAGTTTTCGAGTTCGAGCAGTTCGGCGAGGGGACCCGCGCCATAGCGAGCGGCGTAGCCCGCAGCAAGGCGTTCTCCCTCGCCGGTGGCGGCGACACGCTCGCCGCCATCGAGAAGTACGGCGTCGAGGACGGGATCTCCTACATCTCCACCGGCGGTGGCGCGTTCCTCGAGTTCGTCGAGGGCAAGACGCTGCCCGCGGTCGCCGCCCTGGAGCAGCGTGCCCGTGGCTGAGGAGAACGGCGGGGCAGTGCGCCGGCGCGCGAAGATCGTCGCCACCCTCGGGCCAGCGACCGATGATCCGGAGGTGCTCGCGCAGATGATGCGCGCCGGGCTCGATGTCGTGCGGCTCAACGCCTCGCACGGCACCGTCGCCGACCGCCGGCTGCGCCTCGCGAAGGTACGCGAGGCGGCGCAGCGCGCCGACCGCTGCATCGGTGTGCTGCTCGATCTGGCAGGTCCCAAGATCCGCATCGAGTGCTTCCGCGAGGGCGCGGTGCAGCTGCTCGAGGGTGCACCCTTCACGCTCGACACCGCGCTCGATCCGAAGGGCGGTACCACCCAGGCGGTAGGGGTGGCGTACAAGAATCTGCCGAACGATGTCGCGTCCGGCGATTCGCTGCTGCTGAACGACGGGCAGATCGTGCTGGATGTGGTGCGGGTCGCCGGCACCACCATCGAGACGCGCGTGCGCGTCGGCGGGACGCTCTCCGATCGCAAGGGCCTGAACCGCCAGGGCGGCGGCATCTCGGCGCCCGCACTCTCGGAGCGCGACCGCGAGGACATCGTGTTCGCGGCCGAGGAGGGCATCGATTACGTCGCGGTGTCGTTCGCACGCGAGGCACGCGACATCGAGGAGGCGCGTACCCTGCTGCGCCAGGCGGGCAGCGATGCCCGCCTCGTCGCCAAGATCGAGCGTCACGAAGCCGTGGACAACCTGCCCGGCATCATCGACGCATCGGATGTCATCATGGTGGCGCGCGGCGATCTCGGCGTGGAGATGGGCTACGCGGAGCTCACCGGGCTGCAGAAGACCATCATTTACCAGACCCGCACGCGCAACAAGGTGGTGATTACCGCCACCCAGATGATGGAGTCGATGATCCACAGCCCGGTGCCGACGCGCGCCGAGGTGAGCGACGTGGCAAACGCGGTGATGGATGGCACCGATGCGGTCATGCTCTCGGCCGAGACTGCCACCGGGCGCTACCCGGTGAAGGCCGTGCAGGCGATGGCGCAGGTGATCGAGGGAGCGGAGAAGTATCAGCTCACCCACAGCCGCGCGCGCCAGCGCACCGTCGAAGGAGAGTTCAAGGGCACCGAGGAAGCGATCGCCATGGCCGTCATGTACACGGCCAACCACATGAAGGTGCGCGCGATCGTGGCCCTTACCGAATCGGGCGCGACCCCGCTGTGGATGTCGCGTATCCGCGCCGATATCCCGGTGTATGCCTTCACGCGCAACGAGGCCACCCGGCGGCGGGTGACGCTGTACCGCGGTGTCTACCCGGTGATCTTCGATGTCACCGCAGGTGGCGGGTCGACCGAAGGGCTCTACCACGCACTGTTCACCAGGCTGCTCGAGCTGCAGCTCGTGGAGCAGCGCGACCTGGTGATACTCACCAAGGGCGAGCACTCCGGGGTCCAGGGCGGCACCAACTCCATGCAGATCCTCACCGTCGCTCTCGGTCCGGCGCCATAGTCCACTTCCGGGGGGAGGCAGCATCCGTCCGCTGAAGCTGATCGCCATAGCGGTCGCGGTTCTCGTGCTCGTTATTCCCGGCACGCTCTACCTGATGCTGCGCGGCTCGCTGCCGCAGCTCGATGGCGAGCTTGAGGCCGCGGGCCTGAGCGCGCCGGTGCGCATCGCGCGCGATGCGCTCGGCGAGCCGACGATCGATGCCGCCAGCCGGGCCGATCTCGCCTACGCCACCGGGTTTGCTCACGGCGTGGATCGTTTTTTCCAGATGGATCTCTCCCGGCGTCTCGCCGCCGGAGAGCTCGCCGAGCTGTTCGGCGCCGTGGCGCTCGAGCAGGACCGCAGTACCCGGCTGTTCCGTTTCCGCGCGGTCGCGCGCGAGGTGCTGGCAGGCGCGAC
>JAFAKO010000016.1 GCA_019235245.1 Gammaproteobacteria bacterium | reverse complement strand
ATTCTTTTCTTAGAGCTTGCGCTATATTCGCGCCGCAGCCGATTGAGCGCGCTGGGGTTTCACACCGCCGGACAACAACAAAGCAGCGATGCCTCCGCCCATGAAGAAGAAAGCGGATGGCACTCGAGGTCGTGATGAATACTGCATGGCAAGAGCTGGAAGCCGCCGCGCTAACGCTTGCGCGGTCGGGTGCAATCAAGGATCGCCTCGCCGACGCCTATCGCAATCACCTGTCACTCGTGAGTGCGGAGGATTTGCCGGAGGGTCTGCGCGCGGATTTCCGCGCCTGTCACGCGGCGCTGACTCGCGAGATACCGCAGCGCGGTGAGGACGCCGTGCGCGCCACCGTGCGCAAGCTCTCGAGCCAGGAGGCGGATGAGCTCGCGTGCAGCGTGGTGCGGCTGTTTGCCGCCATGGTGCGCGAAGGGGCTCGCCTCGAGGCAACCGATGACACCGAGCGTGTGCTCAACAGTGCCGTCCCGGCCAGCGCGCGTGCCAAGATGTTGAAAAGCGTCCCGCAGGTGATCTCGCTGCGCGCAGCCGAGCGCTGAGATCGCGGTGCGGCGCCTGCTGCGCCGCGCTCAGTCGAGCTTGAATTCGATAGTGTCCCAGCGCGTCGTCTCTTCGTGACGCGCCTGGCGACGAATCGCATCCACCAGCGCCCGCTCGTCCCATTCCACCACTTCGTTGGCGAGATCGAGGATCTCCTTGGGCACCGCCGCGCGCGTTCCGAAGGGTTTCATCAGGAGGACGGGCTTGTGATTCGCCTGCGCGTACAGCAGCTGGAAAGTGAGCAGTTCCCGCTGCGTATCGAACAGCCCGGAGAGGGCGATCACTGCCTCGACCGGGGAAATCTGGCGGCGCAGGTCCTCGCGCAACGCCTCCTTGTCGCCGCTCGGTCGCCGGTCGGGGGTGCTGAAGTTGCGGTAGAAAAAGTTGCGCGCACTCTCCAGATACTCGAACACGCGCAGGTAGTCGTCGCTCGTCTCCCACACGTGCGTGACGAAGAGCCGGAGCGGATTCGCCTGCGACATGACCGGCCAAGTCTGGCACAAGGGCGTTCGCAGGGGAAACGGCCCTTGCCCGCCCCCCCACGCGTGGCCGCAGGCGTCGCCGCTGGCGCACAACGCGGCCGCGCGCAGCTGCACGCACGCTGCGCCGCCGCGCGATAGAATCCACTCGCCGGCGCTGATCATCTCCACTGGAGCTTCCCTGCAGGTGCGACTGCTCGTCTACAACATCTGCTACGCGACCGGTACCGGCCCGGCCTTCCACCTGCCGGTTCCGGGCGCCGGCTATCTGCGCAGCAACCGCAAGGTGCTCACCGGCATCACCGAATTCCTGCGCGCCGAGGGGCCGGACATCGTCGGCCTGATCGAGGTCGACACCGGGTCGATCCGCACCGGGATGCTGAACCAGGCCGAGCACATCGCCCGCGAGCTCGGCCACTACTCGACCTTCCAGTGCAAGTACGGCGCCGACTCGATCAACCAGTTCATGCCGATCGTGCGCAAGCAGGGCAATGCTTTCCTCTCCTCCCCGAGCGTGCACGGCGAGCGCTTCCACTACTTCGATACCGGCATCAAGCGCCTCATCATCGAGCTCGAGCTCTCGGACGTGTGCGTGTTCCTCGTGCATCTGTCGCTGAAGTTCCGCCAGCGTCAGTATCAGCTGCGCTCGCTCCATGACCTGATACTGCAGTCGACCAAGCCGGTGATCGTGGCCGGCGACTTCAACACCTTCTGGGGCACGCACGAGATCTATCTGTTCATGCGCGCCGCCGGCCTGCGCAGCGCGAACACCGCCGGCCTCCCCTCCTTCCCGGCGCGGGTGCCGCGCATCGAGCTCGACTTCATACTGGTGAGCGAGGGGATCGAGGTCACCGACTTCCGCGTCCCGGATGTACGCTTCTCGGACCACCGCCCGCTCGTCTGCGACTTCCGCGTGCGCGCCGACTCCAGCGAGCGGCCCACTACGGCCGCAGCCGATTCCGCCGCCTCGGCGGCCTGAGATGCCCGTGAGACTCTTATGAACGACGCCAGCTCCAGGTCCTGGAAGCTCGAGCGCGATGCCGAGGGCATTGCCTGGCTCACCCTCGACAAGCCCGGGACTTCCGCCAACGTGCTTTCCGCCGGCGTGCTCGTGGAGCTCGATGAGCTGCTCGGGGCACTGGAGCAGGATCGGCCAAGTGGCGCCGTGCTGATCTCGGCCAAGAAGAGCGGCTTCGTCGCCGGCGCCGAC
>JAFAKO010000331.1 GCA_019235245.1 Gammaproteobacteria bacterium | reverse complement strand
GCACGATGTAGCCGCCCTCGCCCTGGATCGGCTCGACCAGCACCGCGGCCACCTCGCGCGGCGGGAGATTGTTCTGGAACAGTATGGTTTCGATGTAGTCGATGATCGCCTTGCCCTGATCGGCCCCGGCGAGGAGCGGCCGGTAGGAGTTGGGGTAGGGGACGTGCGTGACCCCGGGCATGGTGGGAAAGAATCCCGCCTGCTGCGTGTACTTGCTGGAGGTGAAAGCGAGCGAGCCCATCGAGCGGCCGTGAAAGCCGCCGAGGAAGCCGATGAAGCGCGGCCGCCCGGTGACATAGCGCGCGAGCTTGAGCGCGCCCTCGACCGACTCGGTGCCGCTCTGGCAGATGAGGACCTGCGCCGGCTCACCGACCGCGTTCAGGCCGTTGAGGCGCTCGGCGAGCCGCGTCATGCGCTCGTGCCAGTAGTCCGAGGAGATATGCAGAAAATCCTCGGTCGCCTCGCGGATCGCCTGCACCACCTGCGGGTGCGCATGGCCGGTGCTGCACACGCCGATGCCGCTCATGAAGTCGAGGAAGCGGTTGCCGTCGACGTCCCAGACTTCGGCCCCCCGGCCCCTGGCGATGGCGAAGGGATAGTCGCGCGGGTACGACGGGGTGGTCACGAGGCGGTCGCGCGCGATCAGCGCCTGTGCCTTGGGACCCGGTAACGGCATGGAGATGTGCGGCGAGCGCGTGTCGGTTTTCATCGGTGAGCTCATGTCAGTTCCCTCGCCGTCGTGCAACAGTTACGACGGCAGCTTGATATGTACCGGGCGCGCATGCGCGGCCCCGGTGCGTGCGTGCAGATCGCGCAGCACCTCGAGCTCGCGCGGCTCGGGCGGCGGCACCACCGCGAGCGTGCGCGTCACATTCAGCGGCCAGCCGGTCGCCGCGCGTGCCGCGTCCGCGGTGACCCCAGGATAGACCGATGCGAGCTCGAGCTCCTCGGTGTCCGGGTTGGGTCGCAGCACCCCGAAGTCCGTGATCACCGCTTGCGGTCCTGCGCCCGGCGGGCCGAACGTGCGCCGCACGCCGCGACCCTCGAGATACCCGCAGGAAGTGCAAAAGTCGAGCCGCGCCACGAAGCTGCGCGGCGTCTGCTTCATCACCACCAGCACCTCGCGCGCGTAGGTGGCGATCTCGGGGGCGCCGCCCGCGCCCGGCAGACGCACCTGCGGGTGGGCGTAGTCACCGATCACGGTGCTGTTGAGATTGCCGAAGCGATCGAGCTGCGCGGCGCCGAGAAAACCCACATCGATGCGGCCGCGCTGCAGGTAGTGAGCGAAGATCTCCGGTAGCGGCACGATGCAGGTGGCGGTCTCGGCGAGCTCGCCATCGCCGATCGAGAGCGGCAGTACCACCGGGCGCGTGCCGACGGTGCCCGACTCGTAAATGAGCACCAGGTCCGGTGCATGTGTCAGCCGTGCGAGATTGCACGCGGCGCTCGGGAGCCCGATGCCGACGAAGCACACCGCACCGTTGCGCAGCTGACGCGCGGCGGTCACGGTCATGATCTCGTCGCGACTGTAGCCGGGCTCGCTCATGGGCTCACGCGGCCACACCGAGCGCGCGCAGCAGGCCCGCGTGGTCGGGGACACCGAGAACGTGGCGCTCCATCCAGGCGCTGAAGCGCTCGCGGTCGCGCGCGATCTCATCCCAGGCCAGATAAAACGCGTTATCGCGCGGATAGTAGCCGTGCGCATAGGAGGGATAGGCGCCGCCCGGCACGATGCTCGCGGCCGTCACCACCCAGGAGGGGAGAATGAGCGCGTTCATGTCGGAGCCGAGCGTCTCGACCTGCTCCTCCACCGTGACGAGGAGCTGCCGCGCAGCGAGCGCCGCCTCCTTGGCCGCGCCGACGATGCCGCGGATGAGGACGTTGCCACGCGCATCGATCTGCTGCGCGTGGAGGATCGTGACATCGGGGGTGAGGGCGGGTACGGCTGCGAGGGGAGCCGCAGTGAAGGGGCACTGCACCTCGCGCACGGCAGTGCCTGGCACGCGGGCGAGATCGCTCGGCGCATGGCGCGGCATCACGCCACACGACACGCCGCTCGCCCCCGCCTGGTAGGCCACCGCCATCTCGGCGTGGGTGAACTCCGCGAGCGTGAGCGGCTGCGGCCAGCCGCGCTCGACCGCATCGCGCAGGCGGTGGAGCGAGCCGACTCCGGGATTGCCGCCCCAGGAGAAGGTGAGCCGGCTCGCGCATCCCATGCCGATCATCTGGTCGTATACCAGGTCGGGGGTCATGCGGATCAGGTGCAGGTGGCGCCGCTGCTGGCGGATGATCTCCTGCCCGGCCGCGAAGGGGATGAGGTGCGTGAAGCCCTCGAGCGCCACGCTGGCGCCATCCTTCACGTAGGTGGCGATCGCCTCGCGCAGTGACAGCAGCGGCATGCGCTCACTCGACGACGGTCTGGGACTGCTCGCGCAGGTACTGCGGCAGGTAATAGAACGAGCCGATCGCCTTGCCGGTCGAGCCCGAGCCCTTCCAGCCGCCGAACGCCTGATACCCGGGCCACGCGCCGGTGGTGGCGCCCTGCGGGCGGTTGGCGTAGGTGACGCCCGCCTCGATGCGCTCCTGGAACCAGGGGATCTCATCGCTCGCGCCGTAGAAGCCGGCAGTGAGCCCGAGCGGTGAGGCGTTCGCGAGCGCCATGGCCTCATCGTTCGACGCCACGCGCTTCAGCATGACGATCGGCAGGAACATCTCCTTCTGCCACAAGGGATGCTCCGCCTCCGCCTCGGCGAGCGTCGGCCGCACGTACAGGCCCTGTGCGAGCGCGCCCTCGCGCAGCTGCTCCCCGCCCGAGAGGATGCGGGCGCCGCTTTCGCGGAGCTGACGGGTGTAGCGCGCGTAGTCGTCATACCCCGAGCGGGTCGCGACCGGTCCCAGCCAGTTCTCGCGACGCGCGGGATCGCCGATGCGCACGGCGGCGATCTGCGCCAGGATTTTCTCGATGAGCTCGTCCGCGACCTGGCGGTCGACATACAGCCGCGAGAGCGCCGAGCACTTCTGGCCGCCCATGCCGAAGCCCGAGCGCAGGATCCCCGCCGCGGCGCGTGTCAGGTCGGCGCGCGCGCTGACGATGCAGGCGTTCTTGCCCCCCATCTCGGCGATGCAGGGGCGCGAGTAGGCGCCGGTTTGTAACTTGACCGAGATCTGCCGCCCGACCTCGTAGGAGCCGGTGAAGGTGACGCCGGCGGTGATCGGATGATCGACGAGCACCGCGCCGATCTCATTGCTCGAGCCGCTGAGATAGTTGAAGACTCCGGCGGGGAGCCCGGCATCGCGCAGTGCGTCGGCGAGCAGCCGGCCCGCCCACGGCGTCGCGGTCGCTCCTTTCAGCACCACGGTGTTCCCGGTGATGAGCGCCGCGGCGGTCGGGCCGGCCGCGAGCGCGATGGGGAAATTGAAGGGCGTGATCACCGCCCAGACGCCATAGGGCTTCAGCACGCTGCGGTTGCGCGAGGTATAACCGCTCAGTGGGTCATTCGGCAGCGGCCGGTCGAAGCTGTGCTCGCGCTCGAATTCATCGCAATAGACCTGGAAGAAATCCGCCGCCTCCTGGGCCTCCCCGAGCGCTTCCATGCGGTTCTTGCCGACCTCGAGCGTGAGTGCCGCCGCGATGTCGTACACGCGCTCCTCGATCAGCTCACCGGCGCGCCGCAGGAGGCGCGCGCGCTCGGAGGCCGGGGTGTCCCGCCAGGCCGGATATGCGGCCTGCGCCGCGCGTAGCGCCGCCTCGGCGTCGGCGCGCGTGGCCGCAGCAAACTCGCCGATGAGAAGCTGCTGATTCGCGGGGCTCATCTTGTGCAGCACCGCGGCAGCCTCGCGGTCCTTGCCGTCGATGTAGAGCGGATGGTGACGGCCGAGACCGGCCGAGACGCGTGCCATCGCAGCCTCGAAGCGCTGGTGCAGCTCCTCGGGCGGATCGAACATGGTGGCGTAGGTCAGCTTGAAACTCATGACTCCGTTCCTTTCAGGTCGAGTGCCAGCTCTCCGAGCAGGCCATCGAGCAGATCGAGCGCATCCGCGAGCTCGCGCTCGCGAATGACGAGCGGCGGAGCCAGCAACAGCAGATTACCCCGTGCGGCAAAGGAGACTCCACGCTGCAGCGCCTCCTTCAGCAGATGCCGCAGCGCCGGGTGCTGCTGCGGCCAGGGGGCGAGCGGCTCGCGCGTGGTACGGTCACGCACCAGCTCGATGACCGCAAAGAGCCCGTGACCGCCGCGCACCTCGCCGATCACCGCATGGCGCTGCTGCAGCGCCTTGAGCTGCGCGAGCATCTGCGCGCCGAGCCTGCGCGAGCGCGTGATCAGGTCCTCTTCCAGGTAGCTCTCGACCGCGGCCACCCCGGCGGCGCACCCGAGGGGATGCCCGCAATAGGTGAGGCCGGTGTAGAGCATCTGCGAGTCGAGCACCCGTGCGATGGGAGCCGACACCACCACGGCCCCGAGCGGCAGGTGGGCACCGGTCAGCCCCTTGGCGAGTGTCATGAGGTCCGGGCGTGCCTCCTCGCCGTAGCGCTGCCAGGCGAACCACTCGCCACAGCGGCCGAAGCCGCTCATGACCTCATCCGCGATCAGGTACACCCCGGCGTCGTGCGTCGCTTGCCGCAGTGCAGGCCAGAAGCTCTCGGGCGCGACGATGCCGTTGGTGCCCGCATCGGGCTCCATGAGCACCGCAGCAATTTCCTGTGCACCGCG
>JAFAKO010000110.1 GCA_019235245.1 Gammaproteobacteria bacterium | reverse complement strand
GGCGCTGCCATTGCGCGGCGCGCTGCGTCTGCTGCGCGAGCATCTGCTCGGAGGTGGCCGGTTGTATCCAGCCCATGCGCCTCGCTTCGCATTGGATGCCGTGCCGCGCGATGAGATCGAAGACCAGATCGGGACCCGCGGCCGTGGTCGCGACCGCGCGCGCCCCCTGAGCGCCGAGCATCGCCTCGAGCGCATCGGGGTCGGGCTTGACCCCCGGGATCACCTGACCGCCGTTGAGCCCCGAGGCGCGCTCACCGATCTCCACGGCCTCGAGCACGATCACGTCGCGACCCGCTTCCGCCAGATGCAGCGCCGCCGACAGACCGGTGTAGCCTGCACCGACGACCACTGCTTCGGCGCGCAGCGACCCGGCGAGCACGCCGCACACCGGACCTGCAGGGGCCGTGACGGACCACAGCGATTGCACCTTTAACGCGGACATCTGCGATAGCGAAATTCGGTAATTGTTTGTCGCGAATCGCGCCGGATCATATCCGGTGGCACCGGTAACCGCCCGCGCCTGCTCACTATTATGCTCCACACCGCACCTTTCTCCGTCAGCGCCGTTGTGCGAGACTCCCCAACCGGGCCGCCGGGAAAGCGAACTACACCAAGCGAGTGCGGCACGAACGCGGGGGACCGATGCCACACTGCCATCTTCGATCCGCGCTGCTACCGTGGCTGCTGCTCGTGGCACCGGCACTCGCGGCGCCACCGGCGCCGCTCGCTCCCGAGCATCTGAGCGTCGAGCGCCTGCCGCCGAAGACCCCCCACTGGGTGTACGTATACGACGCGGCGTTCTACAACGAGCTCGACGCCCGCGTGCACTTGTTCGATGGCGACACCTATCGACGCCTCGGACAAATCGACACCGGCTTCGTCCCCGGGGTCAACCTCTCGCCCGACGGCGCTACCACCGTCGTGGCCACGACCTACTTCGCGCGCGGCAGTCACGGCGCGCGCACCGACGTCGTGGAGTTCTGGGACAACGCGAATCTCAGCCTCAAGGGCGAGATCGTGCTGCCGACCAAGCGCGCCGAGACCGGACCCAGCCTCTTCCAGGTCGCCTACAGCGCGGATGCGCATTTCGTGTACGCCTCGTATGTCACCCCGGCGGCCTCCTTCGGTGTGCTGGACCCGGCGAGCCGTAAGGTGATCGGCGAGATCGACACCGCGGGCTGCGTGCTCGTGATCCCCTCGGGTCCGAACCGCGTGTCTTCGCTCTGCGAGAGCGGCCGGCTGCTCACGGTGACGCTCGATGCCCAGGGCCACGAGGCGTCACGCGCCATGTCGGAGCCGTTTTTCGATCCTGACAAGGACCCGATCTTCGTGCAGGGAATACCCACCAACGAGGGCTACGCCTTCCTCTCCTTCCTCGGAGAGGTGCACCCTGTCGACCTGCGCGGCGCACAGCCCGCCTTCGCGCCGACCTGGTCGCTCGTGACCTCCGCCGAGAAGGAGCACTGGCGCCCGGGCGGCGACCAGGTGGGTGCCATTCACCGTGCACTCGGCCGGCTGTACGTGCCGATGCACCAGGGAGGTGAAGGCACGCACAAAGACGGCGGCACCGAGATCTGGGTATTCGATATCTCGAGCCGACGGCGCATCGCGCGCTGGCCGGTGCAACCGCTCGGTCTTTCACGCATCCTGGCGGTGGGCGTGTCGCAGGACAGCGCACCGATTCTTTTCCTCGCCAGCGACAAGGCGGACGTCGCGGTGCTCGATGCCCAGACCGGGCACCTGAAGCATACCGAGAGGCACCTCGGGCAGACTCCCTGGACGTTCTTTAATCCCTGACAGCAGGCACGGGGCCCAAGATGCGCTCGCTCGACCGGTTGTTCGAACACTCCACGCGCTCACTGGCGCAGCGCACCTCGCGCCGCAGTCTCCTCGGCTCGCTCGGCCAGCTGCTCACGGGGGCTGCGCTTCTGCCGCTCCTGCCCATAGACCGTGCGAGCCGCGCGCGTGCCGACGAGGCCCGGCCGGGCCCCGACAGCCCCGAGAGCTGCCAGTACTGGAAGTACTGCGCGATCGACGGTTTCCTGTGCTCGTGCTGCGGCGGCACCTCCACCTCCTGCCCGCCAGGCGCCTCGCCCTCGCCCATCACCTGGATCGGCACCTGCCACAATCCCGGCGACGGCCGCGACTACATCGTGTC
>JAFAKO010000290.1 GCA_019235245.1 Gammaproteobacteria bacterium | reverse complement strand
CATTGGCATCGAAGATATAGGCAGCGGTCCACGCATGCCCGTCCTGTGTGCCGTAGCCTTCCGGGGCGTTGGTCTCGACCGTGAAACGGTCGTAGCGCGCGCTCACCGTGCTGCGACCGAAGCGCTTCGAGAGCAGCGCGAACTCCGCCCGGAAGGGCCAGTTGAGGGTGAATCCCTGCGGCTCGATCGTGGTATCCCCATCGAGCCACTGCACGATCGCCGTCCAGCCGTGATCGGCCTCGACGCGCAGCCCGGCGCTCGTGAAGCGGGTCTCCCACGCGAGCACGTGCGAGACGTTGTCGGGAGCCGTCGGGTCGGCGCGGTTGTCGTAACGCAGCACGCGCAGCACCGCGCGGTCGAGGTAGCGCGCCTCGAGTCCGAGATAAGCGCCGGCGCGATGATCGATTTCCATGAATGGCTCGGCACCGTTGAGCGGCGGCACCCCGGGCTGCCCGAGGCGGCCAAAGAGCGGTGTCTGGCGATCGGTGAGCACGAAGCCGTTGCTCGCGATCATGACGCCGGCACGATCGTTCCAGCCGAAGACCCCGCCGGTCATTCCGAGGTCGAATGGATGTCCGGTGCGGCTGCCGAGCCAGTCGAGCTGGCCCTCGAGTCCGATAGTGCGCACCTCGACCGCCAGCCAGCTGTCGATCGCCGAGTAGCTCAGCGTGTACGGCGACTCCCACCCTGCTGAGCGGTTCTCGAGCGAGACCGGCGCGTAGAAACCGCCCGCCCTGGCGCGGAAGCGCCAGCCGCCGCGCGGATAGGGCCGCAGCAGCAGGTAGGCCTCGGTCACCCCGAGCGCGCTGCGATCCTTGTCATCGAACACCGAGGCATCGAGATGCGCGCTGAAGAGCTCACCGAGCGGCTGCGTCACCGCAAAGCGCGCGCGTCCGAGCCTGAGACCCGATTCGTCGCTGCCGAAACGTACCGTGCCGAACCCGCCGTCCATGTAGCCCGGGGCGGCGTCCGAGGTCACGAGGCGCGTGTCGAGGCTCGCCTCCCACTCGGTTGCCCGGCTCGCGCCGGCGAGCGTCAGCAACAGCAACAGCAGCGCGTATCGGTGCGGGCGCGAGTCCATGTTGCGGGCCTCAGTAGTCCCAGGAATGCGGGCGGTCGAGGGGCGCCGGCTGCGGCGGACGCGACAGCCGCAGTGTCAGCTCGGCGCGATCGGCGTCGGCGACGGTCAGCTCGCGGCTGAGGTCCGCCTCGTTGTCGCGCAGTCGCGGATGCCACAGCTGCACCCGGAAGCGGCCGCGCGGCAGCTCCGCCGACCAGCTGCCGCGCTCGTCGGTGCGCCCGTACCAGGCGGCGTCGGTAACGAGCAGGTAGGCGAGCATCTCATCGTGGATGTTGCAGCCGAGCGTGACCACGCCGGCCTCATCGAAGTGCACCGGTGGATAGGGCTTGCCGCGGTAGAGCGGCAGCTGGAAACGCTTGGCGGCCGAGAACGAGTAGATCTGGTGGCTCACCGAATCGCTGTTGGGAAATTCCACGGTCGAGCCCACCGGGATCACCAGCAGATCGGGTGCGAAGGCGCGATTCACCTGGTCCATCACCGCGTGCACCGGGGCGGCATGGTGGGGCGGTCCATCGAGGGGGCGGACGGTGACCACCGCCCCGGGCATCGCCCGCCCGTCCGGGGCCTGCACGCTGACGACGAGGGTCGCGGGCGCGGCGTGCCTCACCGGGGCGAGCAACGCGAGCAGGGCCAGCAGGGCGAGCGGCGGTCGCACCGCCGGGACGGCCGCTCGGCTGCAACGGGCTCGTGCCGGAGGTCTCATTCCCGCACTCGAATCCTCGCGTCTGACGCGGTGGCGCTCTTACGATGGGCGGCCTATTCGAGCGGCATTCATGCGCAGTTTCCGCAACCGGCTTCTCGTGCTGATCATCGGCCTGGTGATCGTCACTCAAACTGTGACGCTCGCCGCAGTGCTGCTCAGCACCCGCCGTACGGTGGAAGCCCGCGCGGCCTCGGAGCTGCGCACCGGCGCCACCCTGGCCGAGAACCTGATCGGCTTTCGCGCGGGGCAGCTGGCGAACGGCGTGGGGGTCCTCGCGGCCGACTTCGGCTTCCGCGAGGCCGTGGCGAGCGGCCACATTCCGACCATCCTGTCCGCGGCACGCAACCACGCGCAGCGCATCGGCGCCGACATGGTGCTGGTGCTCGATACCCGTGGCCGCGTGCTCGCCTCGACCGCCACGGTGGCGGACGATGCCGAAGACTCGCTCGCGGGGCTGCTCGAGGATGCCGCCGCCCTGCGCGACCAGCCGAACTTCCGCGTGTTCGGGGCGCACTCCTACCAGTTCTTCCTGGCCCCGGTGCGCACTCCGGAGACCATCGCCTGGGTGGCGATGGGCTTCGTCGCCGATGAGGCACTCGCTGCCCGCATTCGCGACCTGGTCGGCTCGGATGTCGCCATCGTCACGCGCGGCGCCTCGGGGCTGACGCGCGTCGCTGCCACGCTGCCGCTCGCCGCGGCGGCCGTGTCCCCGCGGGCGAGCGAGGTGCCGCGCATCATCCGCCTCGGTACCGAGGACTATCTCGGCTTCGCGCGCCGCCTGGACGTGCGCGGCGACTCGGTGGACGTGATCCTGCTGAAGCCCCTGCAGGACGTGCTGGCACCCTACCGCGAGCTGCGCGATGCCATGTTGCTCATCGACGGGGTGGCGCTGCTGCTCGCCGGACTGGTGGGTGCCGTGTTGGGTCGCGGTGCCACGCGCCCGATCGGCGAGCTGGTGCGCGCCGCGCAGCGTATCGAGCGCGGACAGTACGGCACCGCCGTCGATGTCTCCGGGGGCGAAGAGTTCCGCAGCCTCGCCTCGACCTTCAACGCCATGCAGAGCAACATCGCGGCGCGCGAGGCGGACATTTCCTACCACGCCTACCACGACCCGCTCACCGCGGTGGCGAACCGGGTACTGGCCAAGCGCACGCTCGAGGCGTTGATCAGTGCGGGAGCGTCGGGACCGGGGGTGGCGCTGCTGCTCATCGAGCTGCGCAACCTGCGCGACATCAACGCCTCGCTCGGGCTGCTGATGGGCGATGAGGTGCTGCGCGAGGCCGCGCGGCGCCTGCAGCAGAACGTCGCCGCCAGCGAGACCGTCGCCCGGCTCGGCGAGACGCAGTTCCTCGTCATCGCTCCCGGCTGCACCGCCGAGCGCGCGCCGCTCTACGCCGGGCAGCTCGCCGCGGTGATTCGCGGTGGCTTTCACCTCGCGGGCGTGAGCCTCGATCTGCGCCTCGCCTGCGGCGTGTGCCTGTTCCCGGCGCATGGCGCGAGCGCCGATGAGCTCCTGCAGCGGGTGCAGGTGGCGCTCGAGGACGCCGACGAGACGCGCACCCGGGTGGCCGTGTATCGCGCCGGGCAGGATCAGGAGCATCGCCGCCGCCTGGCGCTGGTCACCGACCTGCGACGCGCGATCGACCAGGATCAGCTCACCCTGGTGTACCAGCCGAAGGTCGCCATGGCGAGCCGCTCGGTGCGCAGCCTCGAGGCCCTGGTGCGCTGGACGCACCCGGAGCTCGGCGCGGTCTCGCCGGCGGAGTTCGTGCCGCTCGCCGAGAGCACCGGCGGTTCCCGGCAACTCACCAACTGGGTACTGGGCGCCGCCATCCGGCAGATGGGCGAGTGGCGGCGCGCCGGGCTCGAGCTCGATCTCGCGGTGAATCTTTCGGCGCCGGACATTCTCGATCCGGACCTGAGCGATGAGATCCTGCGGCTGCTGCGCCGGCACCAGGTCGATTCCACCTCGCTCCTGCTCGAGATCACCGAGAGCGCCGTGATGCGCGATCCGCAGCTCGCGGTGCGCAACATGCAGTGGCTGCGCGTCGCCGGCATACGCTTCGCGATCGATGATTTCGGTACCGGGCACTCCTCGCTCTCCCAGCTCTCGGTGCTGCCGGTGGATGAGCTGAAGATCGACCGGTCCTTCATGACACCCGCCGACCCGGGCGCGGTCACCATCGTCACCTCGACCATCGAGCTCGGTCACAGCATGGGGCTCAAGGTCGTGGCGGAGGGCGTGGAGAACGCCGACGCCTGGAACCTGTTGCGCCGTCTCGGCTGCGACTTTGCGCAGGGCTATCTCATCAGCCCGCCGCTCGACCCGGCGAAGATCCCCGAGTTCGTCCGCCAGGCGAACCAGGTCCTGCCCGACTCCGATTCCACCGTGCGGCAGATCCGCGCGCTCGAGCAGCTCGCCGGGCGCTCGCACTCAACCCGCTAAGCCGAGCAGCGCGTCGACCCGCTGGCGGTAGCGACGCAGCAGCTCCGCCGCGAAATCCGCGAACACCCGTATCTTCGGCGAGTCGCGCAGCGCGGCGCTGTACACCACCGAGACGGATTTGCCGGGTGCCGACCAATCCGGCAGCACGACCTGCAGACGCCCGATCGCCAGCGCCTCGGCGACCACCAGATCCATCGCCTGCACGAGTCCGACGCCGCGGATCGCCGCGCGGATCTGCGCCTCGGCGGAGTTGAAGGCGATGTTGAACGGCAGTGCCAGGCGCATCCGCTGCGCGCCGCGCTGGAAGATCCAGCGGCTCGCACGCCGCGTTCCGGTGGACAGATACCCCACCAGGCGGTGGCGGCGCAGGTCCTCGGGCGTCGCCGGAACGCCGTGCTCGCGCAGATACTCGGCTGCGCCGCAGGTGAGGAGCCGGGTGCCGACGATGCGCCGTGCGATCAGATGCGGCTCGCGCACCGCCCCGACGCGCACGACCAGGTCGATCTCCTCGGCGATCAGGTCGACGACCCGGTCGTTGAACTGCACCTCGAGCTGCAGATCCGGGTAGCGTGCAGTGAACTGCGGCAAAGCCGGGATCAGCAGGGAGCGTCCGAACTCCACCGGCACATCGACCCGCAGGCGTCCCTGCGGCGATACCCCGGCGCGGCGCACGGCCTCATCCGCCGACTCGAGCTCCGCGAGGATGCGCTGGCAGCGCGCCAGGTACTCGGCGCCGTCGGCGGTGAGGCCGACGCGGCGCGTGGTGCGGTGGAGGAGCTGGCAGCGCAGGTGGCTCTCGAGCTCGGCGACGCGGGTGCTCACTACGGCGCGCGACAGGCCGAGCGCCTCGGCCGCCTTGGTGAAGGAATGCAGGTCCGCGACGCGCGCGAAGCTGCGCATGCAGGCGAGCTGGTCCACTCCTGGATTGTACGCCAATTACGAACAATAAATTCGCGATTAGCCCGTTTTTGCGGATAACGTTCCGGGCTACTGTGCGTGCTGGGAGGGGCCGCCGGGGCCGCCCCGGAGAGTCGAGGAGCCGCCATGTTCATCTTCAGCCGTCCGTTCCGGGCAGTCGGGGCCGGTCTTGCGGTCGCGCTGGTCACCGTACTGCTCGACCGCGCCTGCGAGCCGCCGGCTCCCGCCACCGCCATGCTCCCCGTGAGCGCCGCCAGCCCAAAAGCCGAACCGCGCGCTTGTGCCGCGCCGGGCGCTTGCGGTATCGTCCGCGCCGGTTCGTGACCTTTCCCTTTCCTGCCGCCTGCCGCCCGCACCTAGATCGCGAGTTGGCTTCCGAGTCTGAAAAGCCGAATCGTTCCCGACCAGGTGGCAGTGTGTGCGCCGAGCAATCCGCAGATTCCGGCATGCGCTCCTGCTGGTACCGATCTCTTCAGGAGTTTGATTGCATGACCAGAATCTACGTGGGCAACCTGCCCTTTTCCGCTACCGACGCCGAGCTCCGCGAGCTGTTCGCGCAGCACGGCACCGTCGAGTCCGTGAGCATCATCACCGACCGCGATACCGGCCGTCCGCGCGGCTTCGGCTTCGTCGAGATGTCGCGGGCTGACGCTTCGCGCGCCATCCAGAACCTCAACGGCAAGGAGCTCGGCGGACGTCCATTGCGCGTCAACGAGGCTCAGGAGCGCAGCGCCGGCGGCAACCGCGGCGGCGGCGCGCCCAAGCGCTGGTAAGC
>JAFAKO010000287.1 GCA_019235245.1 Gammaproteobacteria bacterium | reverse complement strand
GCGATCTCATCGCCGCGGTCGACGCTGGGCGGCGCGTGGTCATACCGGGCCATTTTCTGGCAGTGTCCGGCTCCGCCGCGAGCCAGCAGCGTTGCGCACGCAGCTTTGCGGCCGACACGTATCCGCAGGCGCCGCCCCGGGAGCATGGCCGGCCCTACGATCACGACAGGATTCGTGTTGGCTATCTCTCCGGCGATCTGCGCATCCACCCGGTTGCGCAGCTGCTGGCGGGCGTGGTCGAGCTCCACGACCGCGCGCGCTTTCACACCATCGCCATCTCACTGCGGCCGGCCCACTCCAGCCCGCTCGGTGAGCGCATGCGGGCCGCGTTCGATGAGTTCATCGACGCGAGCGCCATGGATGCGCACGACCTCGCCGCTCTCGTCCGCCGTCTCGAAGTGGACATCGTGGTCGACCTGATGGGCCACACGGCCGGCGCGAAGCCGGAGGTGCTGGCGCTGCGTCCTGCCCCGATCCAGGTGAGCTGGCTGGGTTTCCCGGGGACGCTCGGAGCGCCCTTCGTTGATTACATCATCGCCGACCCCTTCGTATTGCCGCCCGAGCAGGCGCGTCACTACGACGAGAACGTGGCGTGGCTGCCCGAGTGCTTTCAGCCGAACCAGGTTTACGAGCCATTCGCTGGCACACCCGTCGACCGTGCGTCGGTTGGCTTGCCGCCTGCGGGCTTCGTGTTCTGCTCGTTCAATAACCAGCACAAGATCACTCCGGAGATGTTCGCCGTCTGGATGCGTCTTCTGCACGCGGTGCCGGGAAGCGTGCTGTGGCTGTTCGTCGACGAGCAGACGGCCGAAAGTAATCTGCGCGAGTGCGCGCTCGGCCACGATCTCGATCCGCAGCGCCTGATATTCGCGGGACGCGTGCCCTATGACGAGCATCTGGCGAGACAGCCGTGTGCCGACCTGTTTCTCGACACCTTTCCATTCAATGCGGGTGCTACGGCCAGCGCCGCGCTGCGGGCCGGGGTGCCGATCGTGTCCCGGGCGGGTGAGAGCTTCGCCTCCCGCATGGCGGGGAGTCTCCTGCACGCTGTCGGGCTCGGCGAGCTCGTGACCCGCGATCTCGAGGAATACGAGTCGCTGGCGCGCCGCATCGCCACCACCCCAGCGCTCCTGGCAGACCTGCGCTCACGCCTGCAGGTGAATCGCGCCACCCATCCCCTCTTCGACGGCGAGCGGTTCTGCCGCCACCTCGAGCGAGCCTATGACTCGATGTGGCGGAGGTCGCGGCGCGGCGAGCCGCCCGAGAGCTTTGCGGTCGAAGCCATCGGGCGATGACCGAGCGGTTTCCTCGATGACCTGGGTGAAGCGGGACCCACCGGGCGACTCGGAATACTTCTGCAACAGCCCGCCGTGCCCCTTCTGCTTCGTCTGGGTCGCTGAAGCCCGCGAGCGCCCGCGCGGCAAAAAGATCCGGATCGAAAGCGGTCGCAGCGTGGCGCTGCGGTTCGTGCCGTTTGCCCTCACGGGACTTGCTTTCGTACTAGTCATCGCTCTGCGGCACGAGCGCTCGCTCGACGCTCCGGGAACTCAGGTCGTCGGGCCAGCAACCGCGGCGGTACGGTCGGTGCTGCCTGCGTGGGAAAGTGCACCGCCGGTGGCCGCCTCTACCCCCGCGGCCGCCGCTCCCCCGGCGGCGGGTCCTGCGCCGGCCGCGCCCGCTGACAGCGGCGCCGGCGCCGCGCCGGTCGCGACGTCGAGCGAGCCACCGCGCAATGTCCCCGTCTCGTTCCGTTTCGCGCCCGATCCGAGCTCATCGGCAGCCGTGGTCACGGTGCGCAATATGTCCCCGCAGCCGCAGGATCTGACCGTCACGGCAGTCGATCCGAGAACGGGCAATCGGTCGACGGTGCTGGTCAACGTCGCCGGGCATGCCATCGCGAATCTCAGCGAGGCCGGGCTCGTCGCGTCGCACGGCTGGCAGCTGACAGTGGAGAGTCAAGGGTACCTCACCCGCACCGGAGTGCCCGTGCCGTGACCGCCACCGGGATAAATGCAGCGCTCGTCAACCAGGCGGTCGGGCTGATGCAGCTTGGGCAGATGGACACCGCCGAGCTGCTGTGTCGCAAGGTCATCGAAACCCAGCCGCAGCATCCGGAGGCGCTCCATGTGCTCGGCGTGGTTGCTCTCCATAGAGGTCGCCCAGAGAGCGGTGCCGAGCTCATCCGCGCATCGCTGCAGAGCGATCCCGGGCAGGCTCACGTGCACTGCAGCCTCGGCAACGCCCTGCGCGATCTGGGGCGGCCGAGCGAAGCGCTCGCCAGTTATCGCCGCGCGCTGCAGATCGCGCCGGACTTTGCCGGCGCGATGTACGGTCAGGGCAATGCGTTGCTGGACCTCGATCGGGCGGAGGAGGCACGGCAGAGCTACGAGCTGGCGTTGACGGTCCAGCGCGACTACCCGGACATACATCTCAACCACGGTAACGCGCTGGCGCGGCTGGGTCGTCTCGAGGATGCGGTCGGCTGCTATCAGCGGGCGCTCGCGCTGCAGCCGAATTCGACGATGGCGCTCGCCAACTGCATCGATGTGCTCTGGCGACTGCGGCGCCTGGAAGACGCATTGCGGATGTCTGAGCGCCTCTCGGCTCTGCAGGTTGGCGACACGGACGCGTTAGCCACACAGGGCATGCTGCTCATCGAGCTCGGCCGCCACGAGGAGGCGATTGCGCGTCTCAACGCGGTGCTGCTGCAGCAGCCGGATGCCGCCAATGCACGCTTCTGCCGGGTCAACGCGCTGCGGCAGCTGAAGCAATTCGAGCGCGCGCTGGATGATTGCGAGCTGCTGTTGCAGCGGCACCCGGCGCTGGCCGAGGTACATTGCGCTCACGGCTCGTGCCTCATCGGGCTCGAGCGTCCCGCGGAAGCACTGTCGAGTTTCGTGACGGCTCTGCGTCTCAAGCCGGGGCTCGTCGAAGCGGCCGACGGCCAGGGCAGCGCGCTGCGGCAACTGAACCGCCCTGCGGAGGCTCTGGTGGCTTTCGAGCACGCCCGCGAGCTCGCTCCCGGCTCACCGGACATCCAGTACCGCTGCGCCGTGACGCTGCGGCAGCTCGAGCGGCACGAGGATGCTGCAGCTGCCTTCGCCAGCGTTTTGCGCCTCGCGCCGCAATACGACTACGCCGCCGGCAGCCTGCTGCACGAACGCATGCTCCTGTGCGACTGGACCGCGCACCAGGACCTCGTCGCGGATATCAGAAGCGCGGTATGCGCCGGGCGTCGCGCCTGCCTGCCCGGCATCTTTCTTTCGGTAGCTGATTCTGCGCCCGAGCAACTGCAGTGTGCGCGCAGCTACACCGCAGACAAGCATCCGCCGCAGCCGCTGCCATCGGTCTTTGCCGGCACGCGTCGCCACGATAAAAAAATATGCGTGGCGTACGTGTCGGGTGATTTCCGTGAGCATCCCGTGTCGCACCTCATGGCGGGAGTATTCGAGCACCATGACCGCGAGCGCTTCACAACCCTGGCGCTATCCCTGCAGCCTGCGCAGGACAGCCCGCTCGGCAAGCGGGTCCGGGCCGCATTTGCGCAGTTCATCGATGTGAGCGGGCGCAGCGACCGCGAGGCCATCGCTCTGATGCGCGAGCTGGAGATCGACATCGCCGTGGATCTCATGGGCCTCAGCAGCGGCAGCCGCCCGGGGCTCTTCCACGGCCGTTCGGCTCCCGTGCAGGTGAATTTCCTCGGTCATCCGGGGACCCTCGGCGCGCCGTGCTACGACTACATCGTCGCCGATCGTCAGGTGATTCCCGAGGCGCACCGGGGCTTCTGCCAGGAGCAGGTAGTGTGGCTGCCGCACTGCTTCCAGCCGAATGACGCGCGGCGTGCGGCGGCGGAGGCGCTGTTCAGTCGCGCGGAGCTGGGGTTGCCGGCGGCGGGGATGGTGTACTGCTGCTTCAACGCCAGCTACAAGCTCAACCCGGCGACTTTCG
The DNA here is from genome assembly GCA_019235245.1 of Gammaproteobacteria bacterium. Lineage (GTDB taxonomy): Bacteria > Pseudomonadota > Gammaproteobacteria > Steroidobacterales > Steroidobacteraceae > 13-2-20CM-66-19. The sequence goes on along the minus strand of JAFAKO010000287.1, from coordinate 59 downwards.
ATAGCTGGATGCGGATCCTGCAGGCGACACCGGGCAGCGTGTTGTTTCTGTACGCGGGG
>JAFAKO010000161.1 GCA_019235245.1 Gammaproteobacteria bacterium | reverse complement strand
CCTGGTTGAAGTGTGCCGCCGCGAGATCCGGCGCCAGTGCCACCGCCGCCTCGCACGCGCGCAGAGCATCCGAATAGCGCTTCAGGGCGAGCAGCACTTCGGCGCGGGCGTTGGTAATGCGGGGATTCTGTGGCGACAGGGCCGCCGCCACGTCGTAACACTCGAGCGAGGCGGCCAGCTCTCCCGATGCCCTCGCTGCCGCGCCGCGCAGGGCATGCACCTCCGCATCAAGTGGATGCAGGACCGCGGCCCGCTCGCACACGGCCGTCGCCTCGGCCCCTCTCCGCAGGTCGATGAGCACGGCGGCCCGATGGATGAGCGCCTGGTAGCTATCGGGCCTGACGACCAGCACGGCCTCGTACTCGCCGAGAGCTTCCTCCAGGCGCCCGAGGCTTTGCAGGGCCATGCCGCGCTTGATGCGAGCGGGCTCATCGGCCGGACGGAGCGCGAGCGCGCGCTCGAAGCTTCCCAGCGCCTCCTCGAGATGCCGCAGAGTGGCCTGTGCGGCACCACGAATCGTCCATGCTTCAGGGATGTCCGCACCCATGCCAAGGGCCGCATCCGCCATGGCCAGTGCCTCCGCGCCGCGCCCGAGCTCTACCAGCAACACGGCCTGGCGCAGGCAAATCTCAGGCTGTCGGGGGTTGATCCTCAGGGCATCCGCATAGCTCTGCACCGCTTCGGCAGGCCGACCGAGCTCCGCGAGGACCTGCGCGCGGCCGACGTGCACCTCCGCGATCTGCGGCGCATGGGCCAGCGCACGATCGTAGCTCGCGAGCGCGGCATCTCGTCGTCCGAGACCCCGTAAAGCCTGTGCACGGTTGATGTATGCCGGAAAGTACCCGGCCTCGAGCTCGAGTGCCCGATCGTAGTTCGAGAGAGCCTCGGCGTGTCTGCCGGACGCCAGCAGGGCATTGCCCAGATCTGCGACGCTCGCTGCCGTCGGCCGGAGACCGACGACCGTCGTCAGCAGCTCGACAGCGGAGTCGAACCGTGCGGTCTGCACTGCCAGAGCGCCGTACGCATGCATGACGTCCAGGTCCTGCGGTGAGCGCTTCAGGGCCTCCAGGTACGCCTGCTCGGCCGCGGCCAGATCGCCGCTCGCGTGCAGCGAGAAGCCCCGGTCCCGCCAATCGGAGGCACTAAGCTCGGTCATGCCCCGCCATCCCGCGCAGCTCGACCAGTGCCGCGCGCATCGCTGCAAACACCCCCGCCCAATCTCCGCGGTGACTCTGGCGGAACAGGCGCAGCGTCGGATACCACGGGCTGTATGCACCGCTCAGCAACCATCTCCATTCGGGCACGTGCCGCAGCGCCACCCAGGCCGGATGGCCGAGCGCGCCCGCGAGGTGCACGATCGCGGTGTCACCGCTGATGACGAGGTCGAGACTCTCCATGACCGCGGCGGTGTCGATGAAGGCGTCCGGGCCGGAATCGAACTCCTCGCCGAGCTGCTCGATGCTCATACCTGCGGGGCCCGCCGCGAGCTGTTCCAGGCCGTGATACTTCTGCAGGCTGATGAGCCGCACTCCGGGGATAGCGGCGAGCGGCGCAAACATCTCGAGCGGCGGCGAGCGTCCGACGTCCTGTGCGTTGTTAGGATTGCCTTGCCAGCAGATACCGATCCTGAAGCCCTCGGTACCGAGTCGCTGCCGCCAGACTGCGACGCGCTCTGGCTCCGCCGACAGATAGCGCGTCATGCCCGGGATGGTTTCCAGGGTGGTCGCGAACGCCCCTGGCAGGCTGAGCAGCGGGCAGTGAAAATCGAAATGCTCGGGCTTCTCGCCCGGGCCGACAAAGCGGATGGTCGGGCTCAGGCCACGCAGCAGCCGGCGCAGCCGATCATCCAACGACAACACGACCCGTGCCCCGCGGGCTTCGGCCAGCAGCAGGTAGCGGCAGAACTGGATCGCATCGCCCAGGCCCTGCTCGCAGTGTACGAACAGCGTCTTATCCCGGAGGTCCTCGCCACGCCACCAGGCCTGCGGCCAGCCGGCGGTCGCCAGAGCGCTCGGCCGGTTGTCGTACAGACTCCAGCCCGCCTCGAATCGACCGAGCTGCAGCTGCAGCACCCCCGCGTTGAAACGGGCACCGGCGGATTGAG
>JAFAKO010000370.1 GCA_019235245.1 Gammaproteobacteria bacterium | reverse complement strand
ATGAAAATGATGAACCAGATCGAGGCCGACCGGGCGGGCCGTGTCGCCTCGGTCATGGCACGCAACGGCGACCCGGTGGAATTCGGTCAGCCGCTGTTCGTCGTCGAATAGCCCGGCATGATCGAGAAGATCGTCATCGCCAACCGCGGCGAGATCGCGCTGCGGATCCTGCGCGCCTGCCGCGAGCTCGGCATCAAGACGGTGGCGGTGCACTCGACCGCCGACTACAGCCTCAAGCACGTGCTGCTCGCCGATGAATCGGTGTGCATCGGGCCCCCGCCCTCGGCACAAAGCTATCTCAACATGCCGGCCATCATCTCGGCCGCCGAGGTGACCGATTCGGTCGCCATTCATCCCGGCTACGGCTTCCTCGCCGAGAACGCCGACTTTGCCGAGCGCGTCGAGAACAGCGGCTTCGTGTTCGTCGGTCCGCGCGCGGAGACCATCCGCATGATGGGCGACAAAGTCTCGGCGATCCGGGTCATGAAGGGGCACGGCGTGCCGTGCGTACCGGGCTCGGACGGCCCGCTCGGCGAGGATGCCGATGAGAACCTGCGGATCGCGCGCGATGTCGGCTACCCGGTGATCATCAAGGCATCCGGCGGTGGCGGTGGCCGCGGCATGCGCGTGGTGCACACCGACGCATCGCTGCTGAACGCCATCGGCATCACGCGCGCGGAAGCGCGTGCCGCCTTCGGCAACGATCAGGTGTACATGGAGAAGTTCCTCGAACGGCCGCGGCACATCGAGTTCCAGGTGCTCGCGGACGGTCAGGGCAACGTCATCCATCTGGGCGAGCGCGACTGCTCGATGCAACGGCGCCACCAGAAGGTCATCGAGGAGGCTCCGGCGCCCGGCATCACGCTGCGCCAGCGCCGGCTCATGGGCGAGCGTTGCGTCGAGGCGTGCCGCGCCGTCGGCTACCGCAGCGCCGGCACCATGGAATTCCTGTACCAGGACGGGGAGTTCTACTTCATCGAGATGAACACCCGCATCCAGGTCGAGCATCCGGTCACCGAGCTCGTCACCGGCATCGACCTGGTGAAGGCGCAGCTGCTCATCGCGAGCGGCGAGCGGTTGCCATACGCGCAGAGCGATGTGCAGATCCGCGGCCACGCGATCGAGTGCCGCATCAATGCCGAGGATCCCAAGACCTTCATGCCCTCGCCCGGGCCGATCCGCCTGTGGCATGCACCGGGCGGCCCCGGAATACGCGTCGACAGTCATGTGTACTCCGGCTACAACGTGCCACCCTATTACGACTCGCTGATCGGCAAGGTCATCGCCCAGGGAGACACCCGCGACACGGCCATCGCCCGCATGAAGAATGCGCTCGCCGAGATGGTGATCGAGGGCATCAAGACCAACGTGCCGCTGCACCAGGAGATCTTCAACCACGCAGCGTTCCAGAAGGGCGGCACGGACATTCATTACCTGGAGCGCCGCCTCGGTCTGCGGTGAATTGCGCCGGCGGTAAGCCAGCGCGCGTCATGTCGCCCGCCGCCTTCCTCGAGCTCGCATTCGACCTGGGGAGCCTCGATCCCGGTGCCGTGGAAGCGGCCGCGGTCGCCTGCGGCGCAATCGCGGTGACCTTCGTCGATGCGCACGACGCGCCGGTGCTCGAGCCCGCTCCCGGAGAGATGCGGCTGTGGCCCGCGACCGAGGTGCGCTGCCTGTTCGCGAGCGCGGCAAACGCCCCCGCGGAGCAGGCCTCGCTCGCGCGCCGGCTCGCAGCCGCTCTGCTGATCGATTCGGACGCGATGCGCGCGCGCCCGGTCGCCGATCGCGTCTGGGAGCGCGAATGGCTCAAGGACTTTCACGCAGTGCGCTTCGGCCGGCGCCTGTGGATATGCCCTCATCACGAGCAGGTCAGCGAGCCCAGGGCCGTCGTCGTGAGGCTGGATCCGGGGCTCGCCTTCGGCACCGGCACGCATGCGAGCACCGCGCTGTGCCTGCGCTGGCTCGATGCGAACCCCCCGCGCGGTGCACGCGTGATCGACTACGGTTGCGGCTCGGGCGTGCTCGGTATCGCGGCCGCCCGGCTCGGCGCTGCCGCGGTGCATGCCTTCGACATCGATCCGCAGGCGCTGATCGCTGCGCACGACAACGCCTGCGCCAACGAGGTGCAGGCGTGGCTGCAGGTGCACGCCAGCGCCGCAACGCTCCCTCCGGGCAGCGACCTGCTGCTCGCGAATATCCTTGCCCAGCCGCTGTGCGCGCTCCAGCCGGCCTTTGCCGCGCTGGTGCGGGCGGGGGGACACGTGGTGCTGGCGGGCCTCATGCAGCAGGAGGAGGCAGAGGTGACAGCCGCTTATGCCGCGTGCTTTGATGTCGCGCGGTTCGCCGAGGGCGACGGCTGGGTATGTCTCGCGGGCCGCCGCCGCTGACAGCGATAAGACCTCGCGGACATGTTCACAGTCTGCCCGAAATGTGCTCTGACCCTGGTCGTGACGGCCGCCGATCTGCGCGTCGCACAGGGCTACGTGCGTTGCGGACGCTGCTCGAGTGTCTTCAACGCTCTCGCCCGCCTCAGTGATGAGCGTCTGGCCGCGGCCGCAGCTGCAGCCGGTGAGCTCCAGGCGCCCGCGAGTCCCGGGCCGGAGTCGCACCCGGACCCGCAGGAGCAGGCGCACGAGGCGGATGCGGACCTCTCGCCACTCGAAGCCGCGTTGACCACCGGCCCCGGCGCTGCGGAGGAGTCGATTCCCGAGGAGGCGCTGGAGTTCGATCCCGAGAAGGCCGACGTCGGCGCGGTGTTCGTCGAGCCGCCGCCGAACCCGCAATGGACCGCGGCAACCGGCTCATTCAAGGCGATGCAGGCGGCCAGAGAATCAGCGCCGGAAGCGCGTGAAGCACCTGCACCACCCGCGCCGCCCGAATCCTCCGCACCACCTGAGGCGCCCGCGGTGCCCGGGCAGTCACCGGGCGAGTCCGGCGAGCCGCAGGTGGACATCGAGATCGATGCCGCTTTTCTCGCCGACATGCTGCGCGAGCCCCTGCAACCGGCACCGCAGTCACCGCCCCAGGCGCCGCCTGCCCCCGCGATGCAGCCTGCGCCGGAGACACAACGCCCCACCGCACCCCGTACGGTTGAGCCGGCACGGCCAGCCGCGCGAGCAGCGCCCCGGATTGTGCCTGCCGCTGCCGGCGCCAACGCTCCCGCGACTGCACGGGATCCGCCCGCGCATACGCGACCGCCGGTGCCGGCAAGCGTGCGGCCCCGTGCGGCTGCGGCGCTGCGGCCGCCGCGCGCTCAGCAGGAGCTCGTACCGGCAGAGCCACCCCTTGAGGCCCCATCACCGCCGGCTGCTGCCGAGGAGGACAGCGGGTACGGGCTGGGGAAGGCCGTGATGGCGAAGCGGTGGCAGCCACATGTTGGATCAGGGGGCTGGAGTGCCGGCGCCGCGGTTGCCGTACTCGTGTTGCTCGCGCAGATCGTGAACCATTATCGCGACGACCTCGCGGCCGATCCACGCTTCAATCGCCCGGTGAGCGCGGTCTATGGCGCGCTCGGCGTGCCGCTCGCTCCACACTGGGACCTGCGCGCCTATGACGTGCGGCAGCTCGGCGCCATCGCCGACCCCGCGGGAACCGGACTCATCACCGTGCGGGCGAGCGTCAAGAACTCGGGACGACTGGCCCAACCTCTGCCGCTGCTGCGCGTGACGCTGGAGGATCGCTTCGGCAACCGGATCGCAGCGCGTGATGTTGCACCGCGGTTTTACGTGCCGCATACGATGCCCGACTCCTCGTACCTCGCGGGCGGCCAACGCATCGATGCCGAGATGGGATTTGTCGACCCCGGCAGCAACGCGGTGGGGTTCGAGATCGATGCCTGCCTGCCCGCAAGCGGCGGCGGCATCAGCTGTGCCAATGATCTCGCTGCGCGCTGAGGCGGAACGGCGTCCGCGGATCGGGCCGTACCTGTTGCCCGCGCGCGTGCTGCTCGCGCCCATGGCCGGTGTCACCGACCGGCCCTTCCGCATCCTGTGTCGCAGCTTCGGCGCAGCGCTCGCGCCCTCGGAGATGATCAGCTCCGATCAGCGGCTGTGGCACACGCCGAAATCGCGCCATCGCATGGATCATGACGGTGAGCCCGAGCCGCGCGTCGTGCAGCTGACCGGTGCCGACCCGTCAGCGCTCGCGGAGGCGGCGCGCGCCAACGTGGCGCTCGGCGCCCAGATCATCGATCTGAACATGGGTTGTCCCGCGAAGAAGGTGTGCGGCCGCTCGTGCGGCTCGGCGCTGCTCACCGATGAGCCGCTGGTCGCACGCATCCTCGAGGCCGTGGTGCGCGCGGTGGACGTGCCGGTAACGCTCAAGATCCGCACCGGCTGGGACCGCGAGCACCGCAACGGCGTGAACATTGCATGCATCGCCGAAGCCTGCGGGGTGGCAGCGCTCGCGGTCCACGGGCGCACGCGCGCGGATCTGTTCGAGGGAGCGGCGGAATACGCGACGATCCGCGACATCAAGGCGCGCGTGCGCATGCCGGTGTTTGCGAACGGCGACATCGATACGCCGCAGAAAGCGCGCGCGGTACTTGATTTCACGAGTGCGGACGGGGTAATGATCGGACGCGCGAGCCATGGATCGCCATGGATTTTTCGGACTGTCAACGCCCACGTGCACGGCGGAATTGCGACGCCGGCACTTCAGCGCAGCGAGCTGCGTGATATCATCCTGCGACATCTCGACGCCCTCTATTCGTTCTACGGTGAGCAGAGCGGTGTGCGGATCGCGCGCAAACATCTCGGCTGGTATTGCGAGCAGTTACTGGGGAGTCCGGCGGATGTGCGCCGGGAACTGATGGGGGCTGCGGACACAACGGCACAGTTCGCACACGCAGTTAAGCATTTCGACGATTGGGCTAGCCGGGCCGTCGCTGCTGCCTGAGCGATTTCCGGGGGGAGTCATCACATGACCGCCAAAAAGAAGACTCGGGCGCGTGAAATCATCGTTGCCAAGGTGCACGGGCGCGAAATCCCGCTGCGCAATCACGCCGAGCGCGCGCTGAGCGAGTACTTCACGAGCCTCAACGGCCACCGCCCCGCGCATCTGTACGATCTCGTATTGCGCGAGGTCGAAGAGCCGCTGTTCCGCGTCGTGCTCGATTACGCCGAGGGGAACCAGAGCCGCGCGGCCGGCATTCTCGGCATCAACCGCGGCACGCTGCGCAAGAAGCTGAAGCAGCTCGGCCTCGCCGGCTCCTGAACCGCGCGGCCTGCCGGTCGCAGGCGCCGCCGGAGTGCTTTGCTAGGATGAGCTCATGAGGCTGCCGGTGCGCCGCGCGCTGCTTTCCGTGTCCGACAAGAGCGGCGTGCTGGAACTCGCGCGCACGCTCGCGGCGCGCGGTATCGAGCTCCTCTCCACCGGCGGGACCGCCCAGCTGCTCCTCGCTCACGGCGTGCCGGTACGGGAAGTAGCCGCTTACACCGGCTTTCCGGAGATCATGGACGGTCGCGTCAAGACCCTGCACCCGAAGATTCACGGGGGCCTGCTCGGGCGCCGCGGTGTCGACGATGCGGTGATGGCGCAGCACGGCATCCCGCCGATCGACCTGCTGGTCGTGAACCTCTATCCCTTCGCGGCGACTGTCGCCCGCCAGGGGAGCAGCTACGCCGAGGCCATCGAGAACATCGACATCGGCGGCCCGGCCATGCTGCGTGCCGCGGCCAAGAACCACGCCGGGGTCGCGGTGGTCGTCGATCCGCACGACTACCCGCAGTTGCTGCAGGAGCTGGCGCAGCACGATGGCGGCACCGACGCCGCCACGCGGGCGCGCTTCGCCGCCAAGGCATTCACGCACACGGCCCGTTACGACACCATGGTGTCCGCCTACCTCTCGGCGCAGCATCGTCCCGCGGCAGAGCTGTTCCCGGATCCGCTGGCACTGATGTTCGACAAGGTGCAGGACCTGCGCTACGGCGAGAACCCGCACCAGCCCGCCGCGTTCTACCGCGAGCTGCGTCCGGCGGCTGCGAGCGTGGCGAGCGCGACCGTGCTCCAGGGCAAGGATCTCTCCTTCAACAATATCGCCGACGCCGACACGGCGATCGAGTGCGTGCGCCAGTTCGAGCAGCCGGCGTGCGTCATCGTCAAGCACGCCAATCCGTGCGGTGCTGCGCTCGCGACCGATCCGCGCGCCGCCTACGAGGCTGCCTACCGCACCGATCCGACCTCGGCGTTCGGCGGCATCATCGCCTTCAACCGCGAGCTCGATGGCGCCACCGCGAGCGCGATCACCGAGCGTCAGTTCGTCGAGGTGCTCGCCGTTCCGGCGCTGCAGCCGGCTGCCGTGCAGGTGCTCGCCGCGAAGCCGAACGTGCGCGTGCTGCTGCTCGGGCCGCTCGCGCCGGGTGCCGGGGCGGCGCTCGAACTGCGCAGCGTCACCGGCGGACTGCTGGCGCAGTCGCCCGATCGCAGCGATGCGCCGCAGGACGCCTGGACGGTGCCGACGCGGCGCCAGCCGACGGCCGACGAGCTCGCCGACCTGCGCTTCGCCTGGCGCATCTGCCGCTTCGTCAAGTCGAATGCGATCGTCTTCGCGCGCGGCGGCGCCACGGTCGGCGTGGGTGCGGGACAGATGAGCCGTGTTTACTCGACGCGCATCGCCGCCATGAAGGCGGTGGATGAGAACATCGCGGTCGCCGGCGCGGTGATGGCCTCCGATGCCTTCCTGCCCTTCCGCGACAATCTCGATGTTGCCGCGGGCTTCGGCATCCGCGCCGTCATCCAGCCTGGTGGCAGCCGGCGCGACGCCGAGGTCATCGCCGCGGCAGATGAGCATGGCATGGCCATGGTCTTCACCGGCACGCGCCACTTCCGTCATTAGCCGGGCTGCACCATGAAAGTCCTGATCGTCGGCGGTGGCGGACGCGAGCACGCCCTCGCCTGGAAGTGCGCCGCGGCGGCGCGCGTCACCGAGGTCCTCGTGGCGCCCGGCAACCCGGGCACGGCGGCGGAGCCGCGGGTGCGCAATGTCGCGACCTGCGCGGAGGACATCCCGGCACTGGTGCAGCTGGCGCGCAGCGAGCAAGTCGATCTCACTATCGTCGGTCCCGAGGCAGCGCTGGTCGCGGGAATCGTCGACGCCTTCGCCGCCGCCGGGCTCCGCTGCTTCGGCCCCGGCCGCGCCGCCGCACGGCTCGAGGGTTCCAAGGCCTTCGCCAAGGAATTCCTGCGCCGCCACGGTATTCCAACGGCGCGCTCGACCACGTTCACGCGCGCGAGCTTCGATGAAGCGTGGATGCGGGCGCAGCCGACACCGCTCGTGGTGAAGGCCAGCGGACTCGCGGCCGGCAAGGGTGTGGTGATCGCCGATACGGCCGACGCAGCCATCGCGAGCGCGCGCGCCATGTTCGACGGACAGTTCGGCGAAGCGGGGCGTGAGGTGGTGGTGGAGGAATTTCTGGCGGGCGAGGAAGTGAGCTTCATCGTGATGGCGGATGGTCGCCACATCCTTCCGCTTGCGACCTCACAGGACCACAAGCGCCTGGAGGATGGCGACCGGGGACCCAACACCGGCGGTATGGGGGCCTACTCGCCCGCCCCGCGGGTCACGGCGGCGCTGCACGAGCGCATCATGCGCGAGGTCATGGAGCCGGCGATCCGCGGGCTCGCGGCGGACGGCACGCCCTACACCGGCTTCCTGTATGCCGGGCTGATGATCTCGCCCGCCGGCATACCGAACGTGCTCGAATTCAACTGCCGGCTCGGCGATCCCGAAGCGCAACCGCTGCTGATGCGACTGCAGTCGGACCTGAGTCTCCTGTGCGAGGCGGCGCTCGCCGGCCGTCTGGACACGGTGAGCGCCCAGTGGGATGCGCGCGCGGCGCTCGGCGTGGTCCTGGCCGCCGCCGGGTATCCCGAGAGCCCGCGGCGCGGCGACCCTATCGAGGGCCTCGAGCGCGCCGCGACGCTTCCCGGCAAGATCTTCCATGCCGGGACGCGCCTCGCTTCCGGCCAGGTCGTGACCAATGGCGGCCGGGTGCTGTGCGCGGTGGGCCTCGGAGCCGACATCGCCGCCGCGCAGCGCGGCGCCTACGCGCTGGCCGGCTGCCTGCATTGGCCGGGCATGCACTATCGGCATGACATCGGCCGGCGTGCGCTCGCCTCGGGAGACGCATGAGCCGGGCTTCACCGGCCGCGCTGGATTTTCCCGCCGCGCATGTCATCGAGCTCAGCGTGCGGCCCGAAGACATCGACGCCTACGATCACGTCAACAACGCCGTCTACCTCGGCTGGCTCGACCGCGCGGCGTGGTCCCACTCGGCGAGTCTCGGCGTGCCGCTCGAGCGCTGCCTCGCGCTGCGGCGCGGCATGGCGGCGCAGCGCATCGAGATCGACTACCTGCGCGCGGCGCTGCGCGGCGATCACGTCCAGGCAGCCACCTGGATCGTGGGTGCCGACGGGCGGCTGCGGGCGCAGCGGCGCTTTCAGGTGCGGCGCGTGACCGATGGAGCAACGCTGGCGCGCGCCCGCATCGACTACGTCTGCATCAACCTCGACTCCGGGCGTGCAGCACGCATGCCGGAGATTTTCGCCCGCGCCTACGTGGTAACTAGAAGCTGAAACGAACGAACAGCTCCGGGCCGGTAATCGTCATGTTGACGACACCAGGGAAGCTGCCGCCTTCGCGGGTGAGATCGGCGCGGATCGAGGCCCACCCCAGGCCAACCACGAAATTCGGCACCCAGCGGTACTGGAGGTCGGCGTGCGTGTCCCAGTAACGCCCGCTCAGGTCGTGGTGGTTGATCTTGAGGAACGCCGCCCGCGCGGTCGCGGCCCAGCGGCTCGAGATCGCCCAGGTGAAATCGACCGGCAATGCCGGGAAGGGCGTCGCGGCGCTGACTTCCTGGTAGAGGTTCTGGGCCTTGACCTGGCCGATGACATCGAGCTGCAGGAAGTACGCCGCCAGCCCGGCGCCGAGCTCGAGGTGGTTGTTGCGGATGAAGGAATAGGTGTAGGTGATGTTGAACTGCTGCAGATTGAAGGTCGTCGCCGCGGTCTGCCCGGCGGGAAAGGTCTCGTTGCCGAATACGATGTCGTTGGCCAGTACCTGGCTGCCGGAGCGGTTGGCCTCGTAGTAGCCGACCTGCACCTTGTTGCGCTCGCGCAGGCGGAACATGAAGTCCACCCGGCCCTTGTTCTGCCGGTGTGCGAGGCCCAGATCGTTCTCGGCATTCACCGGCGTACCGGTGGTACCGACGGGGGCGAACGAGGGGTCGACCCGGAAGTTGGTATTGAACTTCGCGGCGTAATAGGCCGCGCTGATATAGAAATGGTCGGTGATCGGGCTCGCCGGCTCGTGTTTCGTGGGCGGCAGCGGCGCTCCGGAGTACGGATCGCGGTCGGCGGCCAACACCGGCAGGGCCTGGGTCGCCAGCAACAGCGCGGCAAGCGGGCGGAACATGCGCATCGGCGGATCTTACTGACCCGCGGGCTCCCGGAGCCAGCGTCGCAGGGTGCCGACGTGACTCGCTTCGCACCTGCGCAACGGAGGGTCGCGCCCGGCAGACAGGCGCGCGCGGGTATTGGGCACGGCCCGCCCGGCCGGTGCGCGGGCGGCCGGACCGGAGCGGAGTGACGCAGGAGTCGGTTTCGCGTTAGTTAGGCAAACACCTAACTATCGGGCCAGGCACCTCTGCGCGCGACAGCAAGGGCACCCGCGCGGACGGCTGACGGATAGGTACCCGCCGCCACCCGGGGCGGCGCAGCAGGTCAGCGCTTCATGGCCTCGAAGAACTCGCCGTTCGACTTGGTGTCCTTCATCTTGTCGAGCAGGAATTCGATCGCCGCCAGCTCGTCCATGGGGTGCAGGAGCTTGCGCAGGATCCACATCTTGGCGAGCTCGCCCTGATCGGTGATGAGCTCTTCCTTGCGTGTGCCGGAACGGTTGATGTTCACCGCGGGGAACACGCGCTTCTCGGAGATGCGCCGGTCGAGGTGGATCTCGCTGTTGCCGGTACCCTTGAACTCCTCGTAAATGACGTCGTCCATCTTGGAGCCGGTGTCGATGAGCGCGGT
>JAFAKO010000329.1 GCA_019235245.1 Gammaproteobacteria bacterium | reverse complement strand
ACGTGGTGCTGGCGCTGCCGCTCGGCATCGGCAAGCCGAACCCACTGGCGAACGAGTTCTACCGGCGCGCGCGGCGCGATCCGTCGCTGGAGCTCACCATCCTGACAGCGCTCTCGCTGCTGAAGCCCGTAGCCCGCTCGCCACTCGAGGCGCGGCTGCTCGACCCGCTCAGCGCGCGGGTCTTCGGCAGCTACGTGGAGCCCGACTACGCCCGCGACCTGCGCGCGGATCGCCTGCCCGGCAATGTCCGGGTCCTCGAGTTCTACCTCGCCCCCGGCGCATTCCTCCACTCATTCCACGCGCAGCGCAATTACCTGAGCGTCAACTACACGCAGGTGGCGCAGGCGGCGCTCGCGCGAGGCGCCAATGTCATCGCGCACCTGGTGGCGCGGCGCGTGGTGCACGGGCAGCTGCAGCTGAGCTTCGGCTCCAACCCCGATGTGAGTGTCGACCTGCTGCAGCTGCTGCCGGCGGCGCGCCGCGCCGGCCGCGACATCGTCGTGGTGGGCGAGACGCACGCGCAGATGCCTTTCATGACCGGCCACGCGCGGGTCGAGCCGGAGCAATTCGACTTCCTCGTGGACGATCCGCGCTACGACTACGATCTCTTCGGTCCGCCGCACACCGCCATCGGCACGGTCGAGCACGCCATCGGTCTGCAGGTGAGCGCCCTGGTGCGGGATGGTGGCACGCTGCAGGTCGGTATCGGCGAGCTCGGCGGCGCGGTGGTGTACGCGCTGCTGCTGCGCCATCAGCAGAACGTCAGCTGGCGCGCGGCGCGCGCCGCGCTCGGTGCAGGCGCCACGGCGCCGCTCGCGGCGGAAGGCGGCGAGCAGCCCTTCGCGACCGGCCTGTTCGCCTCCTCGGAGATGTTTGTCGACTACCTCCTCGAGCTCTACCGCGCCGGGATCCTGCGCCGGCAGGTGTACGACTGCCTCGCGCTCGAGCGGCTGCTCGCGCAGGGCAGGATCGGCGAGCGCTTCGATGAGCGGATCCTGGAGCTGCTGCGCGATGCGGGCGTCGGGCCGGCGCTCCGCGCGGAGGAATTCGCGCTGCTGCAGCACTACGGGGTGTTCCGCCAGGACATCGAGTTCGAGGCCGGCCGGGTGCGCGCGCCAGAGGGCGCCTGGGTCGCCGCGGACCTGGCAACTGCCGCGAGCCGCGCGCCGCTCGTGCCGCTCCTCGGGCGCGAGCTGCGCAACGGTGCCGTGCTGCACGCCGGCTTCTTTCTCGGCCCGCGGGGCTTCTACGCGGCGCTGCGCGAGCTGCCGGAGAACGAACGCGCGCGCTTCGCCATGCGCGGCGTGAGCTTCGTCAACCAGCTGTCCGGCGAGGACCAGGAGCTGCGCGCCCTGCAGCGGCGCGATGCACGCTTCATCAACACCACCATGATGGTGAGCCTGCTCGGCGGCGCGGTATCGGACACGCTCGCCAACGGTACCGTGGTGAGCGGGGTCGGCGGCCAATACAACTTCGTCGCCATGGCGCACGCGTTGCCCGGTGCGCGCTCGATCCTGTGCGTGCGCGCGACGCGCACCCACCAGGGCCGCACCGCCTCCAACATCCTCTGGAGCTGCGACAACGAGACTATCCCGCGTCACCTGCGCGATGTCGTGGTCAGCGAATACGGCGTCGCCGACCTGCGCGGCCGGACCGACGAGGAGTGCATCGCAGCGATGCTGCAGATCGCCGACTCGCGCTTCCAGGAGGAGCTGCTGACGCGCGCCCGTGCCGCGGGCAAGATCTCCGCGGGCTACCGCATCCCCGATGCCTGCCGCGAGAATCTTCCGGCGCGGCTCGCGCGGGCACTCGAGCCCCCCAGGGCGAGCGGCTATTTCCGCGAGTATCCCTTCGGCACGGATCTGACCGGAGAGGAGATTGCCCTCGCCCGCGCCCTCACGTACCTCCAGAACCGCAGCGCCGAGCCGTTGGGGCGCTTCCGCACCGTGCTCGCCGCGCTCGCGCGTGGGCGCCCGACAGACCGTCATGCCGCGGCCCTAAGACGCATGGCTCTCGATCAGCCGCACGATGTTGCGGCGCGGCTGCAGCAACGTCTCGTGGTGCTCGGCCTCGACGCCACGGCCTGACGGGCGGGCCGGCGCTCACGGCAAACAGTGAGCCGTCATTCATTCGACGCACGCCCGCCTGAGTTTCGACCGCTTACTCACTCTCGAACGATCTCAGCGTGGGGCGGACCACACCGTCGACGACCTCAACTTCGGAATACCCGGCGGCGAGCCACCCCTCGATGGTCTCGATCCACATCTCCAACTTACTGACTTCGGCCCGGATTATCGTGTCCGTTAGGGAGGGTCCCTCATAGGCAAGCGCGCGATACAACCCGCCTGACACCCATTTGCGGGAAAAATACAGCAAATCCCGAATCTTGATGGCTTCCAGTTCCAGGTTCTTAACCGCCCCGCTCACATTCAGGGTGTGCTCACAACGTGCTTCCGGCACCAGGAAGACCCTCCATCCCCGCGCTCGGGCGCTGAGCGTGAAGTCGACGTCCGAGCACAGTAAGCGCATGTTAGAGTCGAGCAGGCCGACTTCTCGAACAGTCTCTGCCCGGATCAGCAGCGCTGCGCCGTTCCCCCAAGGCGTCTCCACCGGAGCTCGGTAGCTCTCCAGCGGGTCGCACCGATGCATGCCCATTGGCCAGGATCGCAACGATCCCCCCCAGCTGACCTGGCCCCTGGCGTCAAGCTGCAGGGGACAAGCCACGCCGGCTTCGCAGTGCTCGTCCAGGAAGTCAACGAGCAGCTCGATCGCGCGTGGATCAAGATAGGCGTCCTGATTCAGTACGCCAACATAGTCGACAGCAGGGTCCATGATGTACCGCCGCAATCCCTCGTTCACCGCGGCGGTAAAGTAAATATTGTCTTGGGAATTATCCCGGATGAATATGTCGATATTCGAATACGTCTGCCGCTGCAGATGCGCAAGGCATCGATCCAACGCAGCACGCGCCTTGTAAAAGGGAATGATGATGGGGACCTTGGCGCCGGCTGACTTCACCGAATAAGCCGCAGACTCTCAGCGCCGCACGCCACCCTTGCGCTTCGCGCGCCGCACTCCCAGCTTGCGCTTGACCTTCCGCAGGGTGCGCCGAGCGGCCACCTTGCGCTTGACCTTCCGCAGGGTGCGCCGAGCCGCCACCTTGCGCCTCACCTTCCGCACCGGAGACCGGGAGGCGCCAGGGCGTTTGCGCGGAGCGCTCCGCTTGCCCTTGACGCGAGCTCCCTTCGAGGGCGCGCTGCGCTTCGCCGCAGCGCGGCGGCTTCCCGTCGCCGGCGCTGACTTGCCCGCAGCGGGCGGCTGAGCGGCGCGCGTCGGTGTCTCCGCGGTGTCGGTACCCCGCAGCTGATCCAGGATCGCCGGGTTCTCGAGCGTCGAGACGTCCTGCGTGATCGATTCGCCGCGCGCGATCGCCTTGAGCAGCCGCCGCATGATCTTGCCGGAGCGCGTCTTCGGCAGGTTGTCCGCGAAGCGGATGTCGTCGGGCTTGGCGATCGGCCCGAGCTGCTGCCCGACCCAGTCGCGCAGCTCCTTCGTGAGCGCGGCCGTCTCGGCCGTCGCTCGCTGGCCGCGCGTGACCACGTAGGCGAACACGGCTTCGCCCTTGATCTCGTGCGGCTTGCCGACCACGGCCGCCTCGGCGACGCGCGGGTGCGCGACCAGCGCCGACTCGATCTCCATGGTTCCGAGACGATGCCCGGCGACGTTCAGCACGTCGTCGATGCGTCCCATGATCCAGAAGTACCCCTGCTTGTCACGGTGGGCGCTGTCGCCGGCGACGTAGTAGCGGTTATCGAACTTCTCCCAGTAGCCGGCGATGTAACGCTCGTTGTTGCGCCAGATGGTGCGCAGCATCGACGGCCAGGGCTTGCGGATCACGAGATAGCCGCCCGCGTCGGGGCGCTTCACGGCGCTGCCGTGATCATCGACGATGTCGGCCTCGATGCCCGGCAGCGGCTGCGTGCAGGAACCGGGCTTGGTGGAGGTCACACCTGGCAGCGGTGAGATCAGGATGGCGCCGGTCTCGGTCTGCCACCAGGTGTCGACGATCGGACAGCGGCCGTTGCCGATCACACGGTGGTACCAGATCCAGGCTTCGGGGTTGATCGGCTCGCCGACGCTGCCGAGCAGCCGCAGGCGGCTGAGGTCGTACTTGCGCGGCAGCTC
>JAFAKO010000313.1 GCA_019235245.1 Gammaproteobacteria bacterium | reverse complement strand
ACCCTCGGCATGGTGTATGAGAGCTCACCGCGCTTCGCCGGCGGCGCCTACAGCGCATTCCTCAAGAAAGTCGACCGCTTCAGCGAGCGCTCGCTCGCGGCGAGTCTCGCGCAGCGCGCCGACTTCGCCGCGCGGATCTCCGAGATCGACGCACGGGTCAAGAAGATCATCGCCGCGCTGCAGGCGCGCGGCTTCAAGTCGCCCTACCTGCGCAACTACGTGGTGGCGCGCATCAACCCGGTGCGCTTCCATAAAACCCGCAAGGGCGAGACGGCGCCACCCATGCCGCTCGCCCAGGCGCTGACGCGCATGGCGGCCGCGGCCCGCGGCTTCAACGTCGGCTCGGTGTCCAACTCCGATCTCGCCTGGGTGGCAGTCGGGGCGGGCGAGTAGTCAGCGCGCGTCGGTGTAGCGCAGACCGTACCCGTACGGAAACAGCGGTGGCTCGCCGGGGCGCCCGGCAACCGCGGGCGGGTTCGGGGAGCCGGGCCAGGACACGGGCAGACGTCCGCGGAAGTCATACGGCACGGCTCCATCTGCCGAGCGGAACAGCACGTCCGCGACCCCGCCGCCCTCCGGCCCGGGGAGCCAGGCGGCGACGAAGCTGTCAGCCGCATCGAGCTCGGCGTCCACCCACAGCGGTCGACCGGAAAGGAACACCGCGACCACCGGGATGTCCTGGCTGCGCAACCGCCGCAGCAGCGCCAGGTCATGCTTGTCGCCGGGGCTGTACTCGAGGGTCGCCACATCACCCTCGTACTCGGCGTACGGGCGCTCACCGAAGACCACGATGGCGACCTGCGGCCGCGTGGTGAATGCCCCGTCGGCGCTCAGCGTGGCGCTGCCGCCGGCCGCGCGCACGCTGCGCGCAATGGCGGCGAAGATGGTCTCCCCGCGCGGGAAATCCTGGTTCGGCTCGGTGCCCTGCCAGTCGATGGTCCAGCCACCACTCTGGCGGGCGATGCTGTCGGCCGCATCCCCGGCCACCAGTACCTGTGCCCGGGGCGACAGCGGCAGCAGCTGGCGGCGATTCTTCAGCAGCACGAGGGATTCGCGCACCGCAGCCCGCGCGACCGCGCGATGCTCCGGTGCGCCGAGCAGCTCGTAGTGGCCGGCGAACGCGCGCGAGGAAGGGCGGCCCTGGGTGTCGAGATGCGCGCGCAGCTTGACCCGCAGCACCCGGCGCACGGCATCCTCGAGCCGGCTCGCCGGCAGCTCGCCCGAGCGCGCCTGCGCGAGCAGGTTCGCGTGCAGCTCGCGCCAGCCATCGGGTGCCATGAGCACGTCGATTCCGGCAGCGAGCGCCGCTGCGCAGCGGACCGCCGTGCAGCCGGGCAGCTGCGCGTGTCCGTTCCAGTCGCCGAGCAGCAGGCCGTCGAAGCCCATCCGGCCCTTCAGGACCTCGGTGAGCAGCGCGTGGTTTCCGTGCATCTTCGCGCCCTGCCAGCTGGAATAGGACACCATGATGGTCTGGGCGCCGGCCATCAGGGCCGCCTGGTAGCCCGCGGAGTCGATGGCGCGCAGCTCGCTCTCGGAGCCGGTGTCGTTACCCTGGTCGTGCCCAGCCTCGGTGGCGCCATCACCCAGGTAGTGCTTCGGGGTGGCGAGCACGTGGGCCGCATCGAGGAACTGCGGCGTCCCCGGGGCCCCCTGCAGTCCCTGCACCATCGCGGCGGCATACTGCCGCACCAGCTCCGGGTTCTCGCCATAGCTCTCGTAGGTGCGTCCCCAGCGCGCATCGCGCACCACGGCCACGGTCGGCGAGAAGGCCCAATCGAGCCCGGTGACCCGGACCTCGAGCGCCGTGATCTCGCCGATGCGGCGGATGAGCTCCGGATCCCGCGCCGCGCCGAGGCCGATGTTGTGCGGAAAGACGGTTGCGCCGGGTATGTTGTTGTGCCCGTGCACCGCATCGGTGCCCCACAGCAGGGGAAGACCCTCGGGTGCTGCGGCCACCGCGGCGTCGTAGAACCGGTCCGCGAGGCTCAGCCACTCACTCGGTGCCGCGAGCTTGTCGTCGCGGGGGGCGGAATTGCCGCCGTTCAGGATGGAGCCGAGAGGATAGTGGCGCAGATCGTCCGGGGTGATGCTGCCGATGTCGGCCTGGATGAGCTGACCCACTTTCTGCTCGGGTGTCAGCCGTGCCATCAGCCGCGCGATGTGCGCCTCCAACGCCGGATCAGGGGCGAGGGGCGGGTGCAGCTTCGGCCAGCGCTGCGGGTGGACGGCAGGAACCGGCTCCGCACCCGCGCTGACCCCCGGCGCGGCGGCGCACAGACTGAGGACGCCGGCCACGCAATACGCGGCCAGCCGAACCGGTCTTCTCATGGGGTCCGTAGGATACACAGCAGAGGATGATGCAAATGCTGGAAACGACATCTCACAGCGGCCTCGATAGCGGCGCCCTTTTGCGACGCCCTGTCTCAGGGAACACCGTGCCGCAGACCCTGCCCGACCTGCTGCTCATCGAGCGAGCCCGGAGCGGTGACAGCTCGGCCATCGAGGCGCTGATACGCCGCTACGGCGCGCGTCTCTTCCGTGTGGCGCACAGCGTGTTGCTCGATCCGCAGCGCGCCGAGGGCGTGGTGCTCGAGGCCTTCCTCGCCGCCTTTGCCGATCTGAGCCGCTACGAGCCGACCGGCAAGTTCGCCGCCTGGCTCACCCGGCTTGCCTACGGCCATGCGCGGGCCCAGCGCGCCCTCTCGCGCGGCATGCACGCGGTGGCAGGCACCCCGGAGGACATCGGCACCGGTCTGGACTCGTTGCGCGAGCGCGCGGCGCTCGAGCAGTCGATCATGGCTCTGCCCGAGGTGTTCCGTACCGTTTACGTCCTGCGCATGGTCGAGGGCATCAGCGGCATCGAGACCGCCGCATCGCTCGGCCTGCACGAGACCACCGTGCGCACACGGCTGTTCCGTTCGCACCGCCGCCTGCCACCGGGCACCGCAGAGCGACTGCGCGCGCTCCCCCCGCTGCTCGAGCTGTCCCCGGAGCGCCTCGAGCACATCGCGACGCAGGTGCTCGCGGCGCGGGCTCATCAGGGCTCGCAGGGCTCGCCCCCCTGAAAGTGTCAGCGTTTTTTATCTTCCTTAGCGCAATAGTTAGGGGTTTGGCTAACTATCCGCCAAGGGAACTGCGTGAGTGCAGCGGCACGCCGCGGTGACAAGGCAATAGCCGGCATTCATACTGTCTGGCCTTTCCTGAGGCCGGGCGGTATATGAGAGGGACGCGGCTCAGCCTGTCGCGGGCGCCGACGCAGTGAACGGCGTCGTCAGCGCCTTCCTGCTGACCTTCGCCGGCCTCTTCCCCATCGTCAATCCGCTCGAAGGGGCGCCGTTTTTCCTGGGCCTCACCGCGGGACTCCCGAGCGAGGAGCGGCGCGTGCTCGCCGGCAAGGCCGCTATCAACGGTTTCGCGCTGCTGCTCGGCTCGATGGCGCTCGGGCCCTGGCTGCTCGAGGTCCTCGGTATCCAGCTGCCGGTCGTGCGCATCGCCGGCGGCCTGGTCGTGGCGGCTCTCGGCTGGAAACTGCTCACGCAGGAGCAGTGGTCGGACCACGGAGCGGGACTGCAGGCGGAGACTGCCCGCAAGGTCGGCAGCTTCTACCCGCTCACCATGCCGCTCACGGTCGGACCCGGCTCGATGTCGGTGGCGATCACCATCGGCAGCCGCAAGCCCCCGGGGACCCCACACCTGCCGCAACTCGCCGAGCATGCCACCGGCGCGCTGCTCGGCCTGATCGCCATCGCCCTCAGCATCTATCTCGCGTACCGCTTCGCCGAGAACATCGCGCGGCTCCTCGGCGAGACCGGCCTCGAGGTGCTGGTCCGGCTGTCGGCATTCATCCTCATGTGCATCGGCATCGAGATCATCTGGGACGGCTACAGCGCGCTCACGGCGGCGGCGCACTGAGGAGCGATACCACCGCGGTGCGTGCGGCCGCAGCATGCACCGGCAGAGCGAGCACGTCCCCCGGACGCGCCCAATCGAGCGCCGCCTGCACCGCCTCGAGCTCGCTCATGCGCAGCTGCAGCGCCGCGGCGGGCATTCCGGCACGGAGCAGCGCCGCGTGGATGAGCCGCGGCACCTCCCCCGGCGTCCGTCCCCGCAGGTGAGCCTCGTTCTCCTTGACGACGATGAGCGCCGGATGGAATGACGCTGCGGTGCTCGCCAGCGCTTCGAGCTCCGCGTCCTGGCGGTTGCCCGCGTGACCGAGCAGCACGGCGAGCCTGCCAGCACCGCCACGCAGGTGCTCGGCGACGCCGAGCAGCCCGCGCAGCCCCTCGGGGTTGTGCGCGTAATCGACCAGGATCCGGACCCCGGCGCGCTCGAAGCGCATCAGCCGCCCGAAGTTGTCCGCAATGCCCGCTCCGAACCGCGCGAACACGCGCGCGATGATCTCTGCCGGTATGCCGAGCGCCGCGGCGGCGAGCGCGGCGCCCGCCAGATTGGCGATGTTGTAGGTGGCGCTGCCGCCGACAGTGAGGGGCATCGCCGCGACCGCGCCGAGATCATGCGTCGCTCCGCCGTGGTGTAGCCGGAGCCGGCCGGCACGGACGCCGCAGGTGGCGCCGCCACGCGCGCGGTGCGCGCACAGGGCAGGCAGGTCGTCATCGAGCGCGAACCAGCCGAGCGCCGGGGTTTTCCCGAAGCGTTGCGCGAGAGCCGGCGCACGGCCGATGAGGAGCGCATCGTCGGCGTTCAGCACCAGCATTCCGCCCCTGGCGAGCGCCGCGGCGACCGACAGCTTGACGTCCGCGAGCCCCTCGAGATTGTCGATGCCGTACTCGCCGAAATGATCGGCGCTGATGTTGGTGACGAGCGCGACCTGCGCGCGCGTGACGGCAATACCGCGGCGGAGAATGCCGCCGCGTGCGGTCTCGATGACTGCGGCGCGCGCGCGGCGCTCGCGTACCACCCGCCGCGCGCCCTCGGGCCCCGAATAGTCGCCGCTCGCGATCAGCTCCGCGCCGAGAAACACCCCATCGGTGCAGCAGCTGGCCGCCGGACCCCAGCCGTGGGCCTCGGCGCAGGCGCCGATGAGCCGCACGGTGGTGGTCTTGCCGTTAGAGCCGGTGACCAGCGCGGTCGGCACCTCGTGCAGCGCCTCCCAGGGCACCTCGGCCGGACCCGGCAGGCGGGCGAGCTCGAAGTCAGTTCCACCGACGCCCGCACCGAGAGTGAGGATCTCATCATCGAGCACGTGCGGCAGGCCGCGCGCGCTCGCGGCAGACAGCAGCGCGCGCAGCGGCGGGCGCGCCTCGCGTGCCGCGAGCACGGCAAAGCGCGCGAGCGCCGCGCGCTCCTCGAGGACGGGCGGGATGAAGCTCGCGACATCGCCCGCATCCTCGAGCGCGCTCGCCGCGAGCTCCGTCTCGAGCGTCGCCCAGCGCTCGCCCTCGCGGGCGAGGAGCGCCGCGCACAGTGCCCACTCGTTGACTTCGGTCGCGGTGAAGAGCGCATCCACGGGCGCTGCGAGCGCGAGCGAGGCGCCGCCCGCGTGCACCCGCGCCACGAGACCCGCATGGCCCGCGCGGTCGCTTGCCTCCCGCTCCCATCCGAGATGCGCGCGCGCCCGCGAGGCATGCGACCGCCAGGCGGTGAGCAGGCCCTCATCCACCGCGATGCCGCTGGTCTCCAGCTGCGCAGCGGTGCCGGCGAAGAACAGGTTCGCCCCGGTCAGGCGTCGTGAGGCCTCGAACGGCAGCACGCTGACCCCTCAGTCTTCGGCCTCCGGTGCGAAGCGCACGCCGCGCTCGTCACGGATGAGGCCCTCGAGATTGAAGTTGAGCGCGGCGGACTCGGCGGCGCGGCCACCGCCCTCTGCATGGGGCTCGAGCAGCGGCGGCAGCGGCAATGGCGGCGGCGCGGCCGGTGCCGGTACGCCGGCGGGCTTGAACTTGATGATCTGCTTCCACGAGCGCACCAGCGCATCGGCGAAAATCAACAGCAGATCCCCGGGCTGCCCCATCTCGAGCGCCGCGTTGATCGCTTCCTGCTCATCGGGGATCACGGAGATCGCGGCCGCGGGCACGCCGGCAGCGGTGAGCGCGGCCGCCTGGATGCGCGGGACCTCATCCTCGTGGCGCTCACGCAGGTTGTCGTCGCGGCGGCAGATGTAATGATCGAACCGCCCGGCGACCGCGCGCGCAATGGCAACGAGATCCGCGTCGCGGCGATCGCCCGGGCCCGCCAGCACCACGATGCGCCGTCCGCTCACCTCGAGGCGCTGGGCGAGATCCGCCATCGCGGCAACCGCGTGGGCATTGTGGCCATAGTCGAACAGCACCTTGAAGGGGTGCTCGTCGAAGACATTCAGGCGGCCGGGGGCCTGGAAGAAGGTCGAGTCGAAAGTCCGCAGCCCCTGGCGGATCGCCTCCAGCTTCGCGCCGAGCGCGAAGGCCACGGCGGCCGCGAACATCGCGTTCTGCACGTTATGGATCGCCCGGCCCTCGAGCGTCGCCGGGATCAGGTGCGTCCAGAGCAGCGGGATGTGCGCGCCTTTCTCGTAGAGAGTGATCATGTGCCCGTTCACTCCCGCCTCGAGCGCACAGGCGCGGCCGCCGGCGCGCACGTGCTCGCGCACGAGGGCATGCTGCGGGTTGAGGGTCACGTAGCAGATGTGCTTCGCCTCGGTGTAGCCGGACATCCTCGCGACCAGCGGATCATCCGCGTTCAGCACCGCGCAGTCGGTCGCCACCTCCACCACGATGCGCTTCACCTCGGCGAGCTGCTCGAGCGTCTCGATGCCCTTGAGGCCCAGATGATCGGGCTGTACGTTGAGCACGGCACCGACGTTCACCTCGGTGACGCCCATGCCGGCGCGCAACAAGCCGCCGCGCGCGGTCTCGAGCACGGCGATGTCGATCTGCGGATCGGCGAGCACCATGCGCGCCGACACCGGGCCGGTCATGTCTCCGGAGACGGTGCGCTGGCCGTCGATGTAGACCCCGTCGGTGGTGGTGAGCCCCGGGGTGTAGCCGGCCATCTTGGTGATATGCGCCAGCATGCGCGCGGTGGTGGTCTTGCCGTTGGTGCCCGTGACCGCGGCGATCGGCACGCGCGCGGGGGCTCCGGGCGGGAACAGCATCTCGATGACCGGCCCGGCGACATCGCGCGCGGTCCCCTCGCTCGGCGCCACGTGCATGCGGAAGCCGGGCGCGGCGTTCACCTCGCAGATGCCGCCACCGATCGTACGGTAGCTCTCGCCGATGTTCTTGGAGAGGAAGTCGACGCCGCCGACGTCGAGCCCGATGGCGCGCACCGCACGCTCGGCCATCTCGCGGTTGTCGGGATGGATGACGTCCGTGACATCGGTTGCGGTGCCGCCGGTGGACAGGTTGGCGGTCGAGCGCAGGTACACCGCGCGGCCCTGCTCCGGCACCGACTCCGGAGTGAGCCCGGCGCGCTCCAGCATGCGCTGCGCCTGCGCGTCGAGCTCGAGCCGCGTGAGCACTTTCTCGTGGCCCACCCCGCGGCGCGGGTCCTGGTTGACGATCTCGATGAGCTGCGCAACGGTGTGCTCGCCATCGCCCACCACGTGTCCCGGCGTGCGGCGCGTGGCCGCGACCAGCCCGCCGTTCACCACCAGCAGCCGATGGTCATCGCCCTCGAGGAAGCTCTCGACCACCACCGAGCGGGAATGCTCGCGCGCCACCACGAAGCCGTGCGCCACCTCCTCCTCGGTCGTGAGGCGGATGGAGATGCCGCGACCGTGATTGCCGTTGAAGGGCTTGGTTACCACCGGAAAGCCGATGCGCCGCGCCGCGCGTACCGCCTGCGTCTCGCTCTGCACCAGCTCCTGCTGCGGCACCGGTAGTCCGAGTCCCGCGAGAATCTTGTTGGTCTCTTCCTTGTCACTCGCCAGCTCGACCGAGATGTGCGGCGTGCGGCCGGTGACGGTCGCCTGGATACGCTGCTGGTACTTGCCGTGACCGAGCTGCACCAGCGACTGATCGTTCAGCCGCAGCCAGGGAATACCGCGCCGCTCGGCGGCGTGCACCAGGGACGCGGTGGAGGGGCCAAGCGCGCGGCGCTGTGCGAAGCGGATGAACTGATCGCGGGCCTCCGGGAAGCTCCAGTCCGCGGGCACACTGCCCTCGGGGCGCAGCTCCGCCGGCAGGAGCGAGGACAGCAGGCGCAGCCCGAGCTCGCCCGCGGCGATGCCTTCATCGCGCTGCGCGTATTCGTACACCACCGTGTAGACACCCGGGGCGGTGCTGCTGCGTGTCTTGCCGAAGGTCACCGCCTCGCCGGCGATGTTCTGCAGCTCGATCGCGACGTGCTCGAGCACGTGCCCGAGCCAGGTGCCCTCGCCCTCGCGCATGCGGCGATAGAAGCCGCCGGGCTCGCGATAGGAGCAGCCGTGCTCGGCGAGCCCGGGGAGTGCCGCGGCGAGCCCATCGCTGAACGGCGCACCGAGGCGTCCGGTGGGCCAGGCTTCCAGGGGTCCGAGATCGAGCTCCAGGCGGATGACCGGGAAGCGGGCGTAGAGGGAAGGGCCCACATACACGGAGCGATCGAGAATGCGCATGGGTGTTGCTCGTCTAGTAGTTATTCAAGGCAACTGGCAGCGCGTGGTCGGGCTTAGTCGGCGGTCACTCCTTCGACTCGATCTTCGCTTCGATCAGCGCCGTCGCGCTTGCGACGCGGGTCTGGAGATTGAAGGTCGTGCCGGTCACCAGCATATGCACGCGCAGCCCCAGCATACAGGCTGGCTGGCCGTCCTCGACCACCCCGATCGAGGAAAAGCTCACTTCGGAGGGGTCGACCAGGGTCACGCTGCCGCTGCCCTCGACCTCGACGACCTCATCCGGGCCGATGAAGGCCGCGGTGTCCTCATCCAGCCCGATGCCCACGGCGAAGGGGTTGTAGGCGACCGCGGTGAGGAGCCTTCCCAGGCGGTCACGCTCGCGGAAATGCTGATCGATGATGAAGCGATTGGTCAGTCCGAGCCCGGGAGCGAGGCGCACGCTGCCGGCGACGATGGAGGAGCCCTCGTCCCCCCCGGCGATCATGTGCTCGCAGAGGATGCTGGCGCCGGCGCTGGTGCCACCGACCGTCACGCCCTGTGCATTGCGCGCGCGGATGAGCTTTGCCACCGGGGTTCCGCCCAGCAGCGTCGTGAGGCGCAGCTGGTTGCCGCCCGTGAAGAAGATGCCGCTCGCCTCCTCGATGCGCTTCCAGCGGCCGGGCTCGCGGCAGTCGCGCCGCGTATCGAAGTCCATGACCGTGACACGCGCCGCACCGAGATCCTTGAACAGCTGCTCGTAGCGCGGCCCGGTCTCGTGCACGCGACTGGCGGTCGGGATGACCACGATGTCGGCGTCTGCGCCGCCGGAGACGCGTACGAAGCGTTCGAGAATGCGGCGATCGTTTTCCTTGTTCTCCGCGCCGCCGATCGGGATGATCCAACCGCGCTCGTGACCCTCGGGAACTCTGCTCGGCATCCGCTGCTGACTCCTTACCGCTGCGCAGGGGTGAAAGTTACCACGACCGCTCGGCCGCCGCGCGCCGGGGCGGCGCGGAATCGGCCCTGTCCTACGCCAGAAGGCGGCTTCTGCATACGCCGGGTGCGGCATGCTGCGACTCAGGTCGCAATCCGGGCGTTGAAGCGCGGGCGCTGGAATAGCACGAGGCGTCGAAAGGTCCGATCGTCCACAGTTAGTCAATCGACTAACTGTCGGCGAAAACACCGGCAGCACCCGGGCGGCGACCGCCGCGCCAGCCACGCGCTGGCCCCGTGCCGCCTATGCGTTTTTGCCGGCGCCTATGCCTTTTAACCGCTTGACGCGCCTCAGCCCCTGGGGCTCTATTGGCAGCCAACATGAGACCGCGCAGGCGAGATTCCCTGAGAGGTGCGGCGGCGGGACATACGGAGCGCTCGCTCCGCTACCGCAATCTGCTGAACCCGTTCGACCCGGTGACCGTGTTCTCCGCGGATCACATCGAGAGCATGCATGTCGCGGCGCTCGGCATCCTCGAGCGCCAGGGGCTGCGGGTGCTCTCGCCGCGCGGCCGCGCCGCGCTCGCCGCCGCGGGCGCGAGCGTCGATGAGCCGAGCCAGATGGTACGGCTCGAGGCGGGGATGGTGGAAAAAGCACTGGCCACCGTCCCTGCGCAAGTGACGCTCATCGGGCGCGACCCGGCGCATTCCTGCCGCGTGGGCGGCCGCAACGTGGTGTTCGCGCCGGTGGCGGGCCCACCGAGCGTGAGCGATCTGCAGCGCGGCAAACGCACCGGCGCGATCGCGGACTTCCGCGACTTCGTACGCCTCTCGCAGTCCTTCGACGTAGTGCACGTGTGCGCGCAGACCACCGAGCCCCAGGACGTACCGGTCAACGAGCGCCATCTCGACACGGCGCTCGCACAGCTCACCCTCGCGGACAAGGCGCCGAACTTCTACAGCCGCGGCGATGCGCAGCTCGCCGACTGCTTCGCGATGCTGCGCATCGCGCACGGGATCGATGAGGACACGTTCCGCGCGGCGCCACGCTGTTACAGCATCTGCAACACCAACTCGCCCCTGCAGCTCGATGTCCCCATGACCGACGGCATCATGGAATTCGCGGTGAACGGGCAGCTGATGATCGTCACCCCCTTCACTCTCGCCGGCGCCATGGCGCCGGTCACCATCCCCGGCGCCCTGACGCTCGCGCACGCCGAGGCACTGTTCGGCATCACGCTGTCGCAGACCGTCCGCGCCGGCGCGCCGGTCATGTACGGCAGCTTCACCTCGAATGTCGACATGAAATCCGGCTCGCCGGCCTTCGGCACCCCGGAATACGCCAAGGCTGCGTTCGGCGCGGGGCAGCTGGCGCGGCGCATCGGTGTGCCGTGGCGCTGCTCGAGTGCCACTGCTTCCAACGCGCCGGATGCGCAGGCCGCCTACGAGGCGCAGATGAGCCTGTGGGGTGCGTTGCTCGGCGGGGCGAATTTCATACTGCACGCCGCCGGCTGGCTCGAAGGCGGACTCACGGCGTCGTTCGAGAAGTTCATTCTCGATGTCGAGATGCTGCAGATGTTCGCCGAGCTCTTCCAGCCGGTGCCGGCCACCGCGGAAGAGATCGGCATCGAGGCGGTGGCGGAGGTCGGCCCGGGCGGTCATTTCTTTGCCGCGGCCCACACCATGCAGCGCTACCGCGACGCCTTCTATGCGCCCCTGATCTCCGACTGGCGCAACTATGGCGCCTGGGTGGAGGCGGGTGCGAAGACTGCGACCGAGCGCGCCGCGAGCGTGTGGCAGCAGACCCTCGCTGCGTACCAGGCGCCTCCGCTGGATGTGGCCGCGCAGGAAGCGCTGACGGCTTTCGTCGAGCGGCGGCGGGCCGAGGGCGGAGCCGCTCCCGCCGGCTGAGCCGGAGATGCGGGCGCGGCGGCTCGCGTCAGTGGATTCTCAGCACCACCTTGCCGAGGACGTGCCCCGCCTCGAGTCGCTCGTGCGCCTTGGCCGCGTCCGCCAGCGGATACTCGGCGGCGATCGGCACGCGCAGCTTCCCTGCGACGATCGCCTGGTTCAGCCGCTCGAACTCCTGCGGTCCCGCGATCGCGTTGAAGCGGGTGCTGCTCCTCACATCGACGGTCGGCTTGGGCTCAGGGCTCACGCCCCAGGGGAAGGCGATGCGGCCACCGGGCTTCAGTGCAGCGGCACAGCGCTCGAAGCCCTCGCCGCCGGCGAAGGCCAGCACGGCATCGAAGCCATCGGGGGAGAAGCGCTTCGCAGCCGCGAGGATGTCGCCCTTGCGCCCATCGACCACGCTGTCGGCTCCCAGACCCTTCACGAAGCTCTCGCCATCCTCGCCCGAGGCGGTGGCGAGCACGAGCGCGCCGCGCAGCTTGGCGAACTGCAGAGCGAGGCTGCCGACGCCGCCGCTCGCGCCATGAATGATCAGCTTCTCGCCGGACTTGATGTGCAGGGAGTCGTCGATCCCCTGGATCGCAGTCAGCGCCGAGGCGGCGATGGCGCCGGCATCGCGCAGGGACAGTCCCGGCGGCACGTGACCCACCTGGTTCGCGGGTATGGCGACGTACTCGGCGTAGAACCCGCCGCGCGGGTTGTCCCACATGTAAGCGTAGACCGGGTCACCGGTCTTGAAGCCGCGCACCCGCTCGCCGATCGCCGCGATGACACCGGAGCCGTCACTGCCGAGCACGATGGGAAACTGAGCGTTCTTGAGCTCCTCCGGATGCGCCCGCACCGAGGCGTCCCACACCGCCACATCGGCGGTATCCACCGCGATCAGCACCTCATCGGCCGCAGGCTTCGGCACCGGCAGAGTGTGGAGGGTAATGACCTGCGGGCCGCCAGCGGCGTCCGTCGCTGCCGCGCGCATGGTCTGCGGCACCGCGGCGTCCACGGCCTGCCCCAGCACCATCATCAGACCGACCGCCCCGGCGATTCGCACCAGCATGCTCGTTGCTCCCATGTCAGGTCCTCCCGGAGCGCATGATACGGCGCGCAGCGGACCCGTGTACGGCGCCCGCCGCATGCGCTCAACCATTCGACCCGCGTCGCCGCGTGCGCAGGCGGAATCGATCGGCAATAATTCCGGAAAATGAGCCGCCCGACAGCGGCCGGGGCACAGCGACGCATGTCCAGACTCACTGACTACCCCCTGGTGCTGTTCGTGGTCTCCCTGGTCGCCTTCTGGGCGTGTGCACAGGCCGGTGCCGCGCTGCGGCGCCACCAGGAAGCCGGCGGCGGCAGTGCGCCCGAGATCTTCATGGTCGTCCTGACGGCCTCCCTGACGCTACTCGGGCTGATCATCGGATTCACCTTCTCCATGGCGGTGAGCCGCTACGACCTGCGCAAGGATCACGAGGCAGCAGAGGCCAACGCCATCGGCACCGAATACGTCCGCGCCGGGCTCCTCCCGGCAGCCGATGCCGCAACGGCACGCACGCTGCTGCGAAGCTACCTCGACCAGCGGATCCTCCTCTATGCCAGCGGCGATGAGGACCGGCGCGTGCAGATCAGGCAGCGGATCACCGAGCTGCAAACACAGCTTTGGTCCACCGTTGCGGGCGCGGCGCTGGCGCAGCCGGGCGCTCTCACCGCGCTCGCCACCGCCGGGATGAACGATGTCCTCAACTCGCAGGCCTACTCGCAGGCGGCGTGGTGGAACCGCATTCCGGCGGCCGCGTGGCTGCTGATGCTGTTGATTGCCCTGCTGTGTAACGTCATGGTCGGCTATGCGTCGCGCGGCGCGTCACTCGGCAGCTTGCTGCTGGCAATCATGCCGGCGCTGCTCGCGACCGCCTTCCTCCTCATCGCCGACATCGACAGTCCGCGCGGCGGTGTGATACGCGTGAGTCCGCAGAATCTGCTGAGCGTGTCCGAGCAGATGCGTTGACTGCACGGCTCCGTGACGCTCTTCCTCAGCCTCGCAGAAACCTCGCAGCGCGTGGCCGCCACCGCGGCACGTCTCGCCAAGGTCCGCGAGCTCGCGGCGCTGCTGGCGCAGCTCTCTGCGAATGAGATCGGGATCGCCGTCCAGTACCTGTCGGGGGAGATGCCGCAGGGGCGTATCGGGGTGGGGCCCGCCGCGGTGCGCCGTGCAGCGGCGACTGCGCCCGCACCGGAGCCGACCCTTTCGGTCACGGACGTCGACGAGCGCCTCACTGCCCTCGCCGCTACGCGCGGCGCGGGCTCGGCGGCCGCGCGCGCGGATCGGCTGCGGGATCTGTTCGCACTCGCCACGGGAGCGGAGCAGCGTTTCCTGCTGCAGCTGCTCGTCGGCGAGCTGCGCCAGGGGGCGCTCGAGGGAGTGATGCTGGAGGCCATCGCATCGGCCGCGCAGGTGCCGGTCGCGCAGGTGCGTCGTGCAGCGATGTATTCCCGGCATCTGGGCGCGGCGGCCGACGCAGCCATGCTCGGCGGCGCCGCCGCACTCTCGCGGTTCCAGCTCGAGCTGTTCGTGCCGGTGGCACCGATGCTCGCCCAGACCGCTGCGGATGTCGGCACCGCGTTGCGCGAGCTCGGAGGCGAAGCCGCCTTCGAGTGGAAAATGGATGGCGCCCGCATCCAGGTACACCGCAGCGCCGCGGAGGTACGCATCTACACGCGCGGGCTGAACGATGTCAGCGCGGCGCTCCCCGAGATCGTCGAGCTGGTGCGCACACTGCCCGCGCAGGCGGTGATCCTCGATGGCGAGGTGATCGCACTCGATGCCGCTGGCCGGCCGCATCCTTTCCAGATCACCATGCGCCGGGTGGGACGCAGGCTCGATGTCGAGGCAGTGCGCGCCGGGCTGCCGCTCAAGGCTTTCTTCTTCGATTGCCTGCGGCTCGAGGCGCAGAGCATCGCCGACCGGCCCGCGCACGAGCGATTTGCAGCGCTCGCTACTGCGGTGCCGCCGGCCTCGCAGATGCCGCGGCTCGTCACGGGCGCCGAAGCGGCGGCGCGCGAGTACTACGAGGCGGCGCTCGCCGCTGGTCATGAAGGACTCGTGGCCAAGTCGCTCATCGCACCCTACGAGGCCGGCAACCGCGGGGCGGGCTGGCTGAAGATCAAGCGCGCGCACACGCTCGACCTCGTGGTGCTGGCCGCCGAGTGGGGACACGGTCGCCGCAGCGGTAAGCTTTCGAATCTGCATCTCGGCGCCCTCGATCCCGCGACCGGCCGATACGTGATGCTGGGCAAGACCTTCAAGGGGTTGACGGACGCCATGCTCGAGTGGCAGACCCGCGAATTCCTGCAGCGCGAGACGCATCGCGACGAGTGGACCGTGTACCTCAGACCTGAGCTGGTCGTGGAGATCGCCTTCAGCGACCTGCAGGCGAGCAGCCGTTATCCCGGCGGCCTCGCGCTGCGGTTGGCACGCGTCAAGCGCTACCGCGATGACAAGTCGGCCGCCGGGGCGGACACGATGGAGACGGTGCGCAGGATCTACGCCGCGCAGAGCGGCGCTGTGCCCGGCTAGCGCCGCGCGACGCAGCGTCTTAGGCTTGCGTACGATGAACACGGAACGCTGCGATGTCGCGGTGATCGGCGGCGGCCCCGCGGGCAGCACGGCCGCGGCACTGCTCGCGCGCCGCGGCCATCGGGTGATGCTCCTCGAGAAGGCGCACCACCCGCGCTTTCACATCGGCGAGTCGCTCCTGCCGATGAATCTGCCGCTGTTCGAGCGGCTCGGCGTGCTGGACAAGGTCCGCGCGCTCGGTGTCCTGAAGCCCGGCGCCGATTTCGAGGCGGACAACGAGCGCGGCTACAACACCTTCGCGTTCCGCCGCGCGCTCGGCGACAGTCCCCCGCACGCCTTTCAGGTATGGCGCGCGGACTTCGACCGCATGCTCTTCGAGCACGCGCGCGGTTGCGGGGCGCTGGCGCTCGAGGGACACGAGGTGGTGCAGTGCGAGCAGGCCGGTCCGCGCGACACGCGCCTCGAGGTGCGCACCGATGCGGGCGAGACCTATCGTGTGGACGCCCGCTACGTGGTGGACGCGAGCGGCCGCGACACCTTTCTGTCGGCACGGCGCAAGCTGCGCCGCCGCAACCGGCTGCACCAGAGTGCGGCGATCTTCGGCCACTTCCGCGGCGCCGCGACGCGCGCGGGAGAAGACGCCGGCAACATCAGCATCTACCGGTTCGAGCACGGGTGGATGTGGATGATTCCGCTGCCCGAAGGTGTGATGAGCGTCGGCGCCGTGTGCCGGCCCGACTATCTCAAGCAGCGGCGCGG
Organism: Gammaproteobacteria bacterium; assembly: GCA_019235245.1. GTDB lineage: Bacteria > Pseudomonadota > Gammaproteobacteria > Steroidobacterales > Steroidobacteraceae > 13-2-20CM-66-19. Next base: position 9,242 of record JAFAKO010000313.1, on the reverse strand, counting down.
TCCGACGCTCGATTTCCTGCTGGCGACGCTGCAGCGCAATCCGGGGCTGTGGCGGCGCATCGAGCACGCCGAGCTCATCGGCAACAAGGTGCACGTCACCGGCAACTATTCGTACGATTCCAAGCGGCTTGGTGGACCGGGCTGGATGCTGATCGGTGACGCCTTCGCCTTTGTCGATCCGGTGTTCTCCTCCGGTGTGTATCTCGCCATGACCGGAGCCGAGCAGGCCGCGACCGCCGTGGACGCCGTGCTGCGCGAGCCGGCGATCGAGAAGCAGCTGCTGCGTCGCCTGGAGCGGCGCTATCGCCAGGGCATTCGCCGCTTCTCCTTCTTCATCTACCGCTTCAACGACCCGGTGATGGACCGGCTGTTCCGCCAGCCGAGCAACCGTCTGCAGATCGAGCAGGGGATGATCTCCATGCTGGCGGGTGACCTGTTCGATACGCCGCGGGTGCTGCGGCGCTTGCGGCTCTTCAAGCTCGTTTACGCGGTCGAATGCCTGCGCGACTGGCGCCGCTGGCGCGCCGAGCGCAGCTACCGTATCGCGCAGGCGCGCACCCGTTTTGCGGGCGGCAACACCTCCGTGGATCGCGCGTAGTCCCTCGATGCCCGAGCTCACCGGTGGCTGTCACTGCGGCAACATCGCGGTCACCGTGCTGCTGACGGCCGCCCCGGAGGCGTGCCGTCCACGCACCTGCGACTGCGACTTCTGCCGCAAGCACGGCGCGGCCTGGGTCTCGGATCCGCAGGGCTCGCTGCGGATACGTATCGGCGTTGGGACGGAAGTCCAGGGTTACCGTCAGGGAGCGGCAATTGCCGAGATGCTGCTGTGCCGGCGCTGTGGGGTGCTGATCGCGGCGCTGTGGCAGGGGCAGCGACTGTACGGCGTCGTGAACGCCACTGCGCTCGCCGCCAACGACCGGTTCGGCGCGACCGTGCCGGTGTCGCCGAAGCAGCTGTCCGCGCAGGAGAAGACCAGCCGCTGGCAGTCGCTCTGGTTCGCGGATGTCGAGGTCAGCGGGCGCTGACGGGCGGCTCTCGAGCTGCGGCGCCGATGGTTCGTCCCTGGCCAGATGGTTCGTCCCTGGCCAATAGTTAGGCATTTTACTAACTATCGGCGAATCGTGCCTTCGGCACGGCCGCTTCGCGGCGCGTCACCCCTATGTCCGCAGGTACGACGCGCCGTTCACATCCAGAATGGCGCCCGTCATGCTGGCCGGCGCATCGAGGGCACAGTAGCCGACGACCTCCGCGACCTCCTGCGGAGTTGCCACCCGTCCGAGCGGCTGGTCGGCGAGGACCGCCTTGTCGGCAATCGCCTCCGCCACGCGCTGCGTCGACACCCAACCCGGTGCGACGACGAACACATACACGCCGCGCGGCGCGAGCGACTTCGCCAGTGACTGGCTGAAGGCGTTCAGTCCCGCCTTGCTGGCGGCATAGGCCGGGGCGCCGGGCTCGCCGCGGAAAGCGGCGCGCGAGGAGACATTCACGATGCGTCCCCCACCCTTCCTTTGCGCCATGTCGCGTGCAGCACAGTAGGAAAGGTGCGCTGCCCCGATGAGGTTGGTCGAGAGTGTCTGCTGCCAGGCGAGCGTCCAGTCCGGGTATGCGGTAGTGAGCGGTGGATGGTTCGGGAAGATGCCGGCGTTGTTCACGAGCACGTCGATCGGGCCGCGTTGCGCGAGCTGCTGCCAGAGGTGCAGGACCTGCGCCGGGTCGCCGAGGTCTGCCTGGACCGTGGCGTGGGCTTCGCCGGGCAATTGCGCACGCACCGCCTCGGCCGAGGCCTGCTCCGAGCGGTAATGGAGCAGGACCGTTGCGCCACGGCCGGCGAGGACCCGGCAGATCTCCGCACCGATCCCGCCGGAGGCGCCGGTCACCAGTGCGGTCGTCGGTCTCATCACGCTAAGCGTACGCGCTCGGCCAGACTTGCGCGACTTCGCCGCCATCGCACTCTACGAACCAACGTCGCGGATTTCATCCGCCGCGCCCGCGGCGCTAGAATCCGACGCGGTTCATTGCGGGTGGATGACAATGAGAAACGGCAGGCGCGCGGTGCTGGCATCCATGCTTCTCATCGGGGCGGCATTCGCCGGCTGCGCCGCCGCGCCGTGCACGTCCGAGAGCTGCAAGGCCGATGCGAAAATCACCGAGGCAGTGCGCGCGAAGTTGAAGGAGCACAGCGAGCTCGGTGGGCCCAACACGGTGTACGTGCAGACGCGCGATGGCATCGTGTATCTCACCGGGCAGGTCGTGACCGACCTGCAGCGCGAGACCGCCGAGAACGTCGCCAACACGGTTCCCGGCGTTCAGCGGGTCGTGAACTCCATAGCGCTGTCGTTCGGCGGACGTTGATGCAGCAGCCGCGGCGCAACTGGCCAGCGGCGCTGCTGGCTGCAATCGTCGGTTGTTACTCCGGCGCCCTCCCGGCTCAGACTCCACCGTCGGGCGATGCCCTGCGCGCTCAGATTGCCGCGGCGGTGGCGGCCTCTGCGCCCGCCTCTGCGTCCGCCTCACGCGGCCTCGCGGCCGCATACGGCGCACCGCAGGCGCTGCGCAGCGTCTACGCGCAACGCGCCAACGCTCCCTTGTGGAGCCGGGACGGCCAGGCTACGGAGCAGGCTGCGGCGCTCGTGCACGAGCTGCAACGCGCAGATGCCTACGGGCTCGAGCCCCCGGACTATGGCGGCGATGCGCTCGCGCAGCTCGCGGCGCACACGGCAGGCTCCGCAGCGGCCGAGGCCCAGCGTTGGGCACGCTTCGACGTGCAACTCTCGGCCGCGGCGCTGCGCTTGGTGACCGATCTGCACTACGGACGCATCCGGCCCGCAGCAGCGGGCTTCAACCTGCAGGGCACGCACAGTCCGCTCGATCTGGCGGCGACTCTCGAGGGTCTCGCCGGCACCAGGGATGTCGGGCGGGCGATCAACGCGGTGGAGCCGCCCTTCGATCATTACCTGCTCCTGAAGAATGCGCTGAGCCGCTACCTGGATCTCGTGCAGCACCCGGAGCTGAAGCATCTGCCCCCGATCAGCGACTCGCTGAAGCCCGGCGACCCGTACCCGGGGGCACCGCAGCTGCGCCGCCTGCTGGTGGCGCTCGGCGATATGCCTGCTGATGCAGGCACCGGCGACCCGACCACCTTCAGTCCCGAGCTCAGTGCCGGCGTGCGCGCCTTCCAGCAGCGACACGGCAAGACGGCGGATGGAGTGCTCGGCAAGGCCACCTACAACGCGCTCACGAGCTCGTTCGCGAAGCGCGTCCGCCAGATCGATCTGACGCTCGAGCGCTGGCGCTGGCTGCCGCCGTTCGCGACCCCACCCATCATCGTCAACATCCCGCAGTTCCGGCTGTTCGCCTTCCGCACCACCGAGGATCGCGCCGCATCTATCCTGCAGATGGATGTCATCGTCGGAAAAACCTACCCGCGCACGCAGACCCCGGTGTTCGAGTCCGACATGCGCTACGTGGTGTTCCGGCCCTACTGGGACGTGCCGCCGAGCATCCTGCGCAACGAGATGCTACCGAAGATCCGCGCCAATCCGCGTTACCTGGACGCCCAGCGCCTGCAGATCGTGAACGGCCAGGGCGATAACTCGCCGGTGGTGCCGCCCACACCGGAGGCGATCGCGGGGCTCGCAGCGGGCAGATACCGTCTGCGCCAGATGCCGGGAGAGGACAACGCGCTCGGGCTGGTGAAATTCATGTTCCCCAACAGCTACAACGTCTACCTGCACTCGACGCCGGCGCACCGGCTGTTCAACGAGACGGTGCGTACTTTCAGCCACGGCTGCATACGCGTGAGCGACCCAGTGGCGCTCGCGACGCACGTGATGCGCGATGAGCCCGGGGATTGGACGCGGGAGAAGATCGACGCGACGATGCACGAGGGTGACAAGACGGTGCGCGTCAACCTGCAGCACCCGATCACCGTGCTGATTCTCTACGGCACGGCCCTCGCGACCGAAGCGGGTCCGATCCAGTTCTTCGACGATGTCTACGGCTATGACCGCAAGCTCGAGCAACAGCTGGGTCTGGCCCCCGCGCGCTAGGCTTCGCTACCAGTAGCGTACGCGGCCGTTGTCGAGGTGCACGAAGTCGGTCTGTGGATAGAAGCCCACGCCGCCGCGGCCCATGCCGAGGGCGAGCTCGCGCAGCCGGCGGGTCGGGACCCCGGGCAGGCGCACGTCGATCGCCCGCCCCTGCAGGTGCAGGCTGTGCTCGGCCACGCCGCTCGAGTGGCGGTGCAGCGCGGCATTGGTCTGCGGCGAGCGGTAGCCGCTGATGACCTCGTAAGGCTCGTCGCGATCGGCGAGCGTCCGCAGGTCGGCGAGAATGTCGAGCACGCCGGTGTCGATCGGGTACACGTCACCGGTGCGAAAATCCCGCAGCAGCTCGTTGATTTTCCCGAGCTCCGCCGCACGGTACTCGCCGTCCTGAAAGTACACGCTCGACAGCCGCTCCCCGGTATGGGTGTGCACGAACGAGAGTGAGCGCCGCTCGGGCGCGCGCGCCAAGGCCGCCCCGAACGGGAGCAGCAGGACAGCGGCGCCGACGCCACGCATGAAGCGGCGTCGCGAGGCGGTGCGGTGACAGAGCAGTACGGTCACGGTGCCGGAGGCTCCATTGAAGGGCCGCGCATCATAACCGGGAAACACCCCATGACAAGATGTCGCCGGTCACGGCGAAGTCATCGTATGCCGCAGCAAGGCCCAAGACCACCCGCAGCCGGCCGGCGCGGGTGGCGGCCGGCCATTTACCATTATCTGCGCCGCAGGGAGCCGCTCAGAAGCGCAGTCCGATGGTCACCGGCACGAACTCGAGCGGCTGCGGGGAGGTCTCGATGCGGGTGTAGCGCGCCTCGATGAAGAGCGTCGGCCCCTGCAGGCGGAAGGCCATGCCGACACCGCCGTTCCAGCCGAACCGCGTCGTGGAGTTGGACGCCACCACGGTATTGCCGTTGCCGTAATAGCAATAGCCCCACCACGGGTTGCAGACATAGCCGTAGCCGTACTCCGTCAGCTGCACCTGCGTGTAATAAGCGCCGACTCCGCCGATCAGATAGCCATACATCGTCGGCGTGAACAGGTGTTGTGCTTCGAGATTCAGGCTCGCCGACCAGATATCGGCCCACCCGCCGCTGATGTTGAGCCCGGTCGCGATGGAGCCCGCATTCTGCAGGGCGCGGGTGGCGTTGTTCGCGGCGTAGTTCAGGTCCAGCCGCACGCCGAGGGGATGTCCCGGCTCGCGCCAGGCGACGGCGAAGCCGAAGTCCCATCCGGTCTCCAGAATCTGGCTGGTGTTACCGACCGGGGGATTGGCCCCGCCCATCATGTACCACCGCAGGGGCGAGTATTCCTGGGCAAAGGCCCCGGGCGCTGCTCCGAGCAGCGCCGCGCAAGCGCACAGGGTGAGGCGTCGCAGCATCCCGTTCCTCCTTCCCGGCTCGTAACGGAGCGCTCACCGGGTGGTTGACCGCCCGGACCCCGGTGACCGGCTGAGGCCCAGGCCCCCACCGCCGCTCTTCACGGAGCCTTGGGCCGCCGCCGCGAATCATCAAGCGACCTTCACGAGTCTTCAGGGGACTTTCATGCGGCGCGAAGGGCCGAAACTTACTTTGCATGCGGTCCTTGAAACCACACCAACCGGAGAACCGCAATGAACACTGCAAACACAAAGCCCACCATCACCCGCTCGCTCCCGCAGCTGGCGGTCGCCGCACTCCTGTGCGTGCTCGGCAGCGCCCCCACCTGGGCCGGGCCGGGCGGAGCGCGCAGCATCACCGTCAGCTTCCGCGATCTCGACATCTCGCGCACCGAGGGGGCGAAGACGCTCTACCAGCGCATCCAGAGCGCTGCCCGGGAAGTCTGCGGACATCCCGGCGCGGACCTCATCGAGGCGCAGGTATGGAGGGCGTGCTATCGCAACGCCACTGCCGACGCCGTGCGCAAGGTGAACAGCCCGCTGCTCACCGCGGTGCACCGCGGTGACAAGCCGGCGATGACTGCGATGCTGGCGAAGTGAGAAGCAAGACGCGCTCACGCAGGCTCACCGCCTGCGTGAGCGCGTGATTCGGCGAGCGTCGCGCTACTTCGCGCGCCCGGTGGCCTCGTCGAGGCCTTCGCGCAGCACCCGTGCCCACTTGCTGAGCGCGTTGCGCGCGGCGCTCATGTTGGTCACCGAGTTGGTGATCATGAAGGGTCCGGTGTCGCGGCCCTGCACGCTGTCGACCGCCCGCGCCATCAGCTGGCCGCTCACCGAGTCACGCAGCTCGGCGACGAGCGTCATGTGCCCGGCGTTGGTGGTGTAGGTACGGCTGCGGCCGGCCGACATCCGGTCGGGCGCGTTGATGTAGAGGTTCGCTATCGCCGCCGACACCCGCATCACGTCCGCGCCGTCCTCCTCGACGACCGGATAGCCGTTCTTGCCGAGCTCCTCGGTGAACACCTTGCGGAACTCATCCGCCAGCGCCTTCTTGATCTTCTGCAGATCCGAGTCCGTGAGGCGCTCCGAGGGAGCGCGCGTCGAGTCGTTCGGCTTCCAGTTCTTGTCGAACTCGACCTCGATCGGATCGAGCCGCACGCGCCGATAGCCGGAAAAATCTGCCCCCGGGAGCTTGTAGACGTGATCAAGCTTCTTGCTCTTGACGCGCGCCAGCCCGTCCCACTCCTGCGGCGGCTCATCGGCGGGGAGCGGGCCCGGCAGCAGCGCGAGCAGCGCACCGCCCGCGAGCAGCGTCAATGCCAGGCGTCTCGTAACGTTGCGCTCACGGCGCGGTCGGAATCGAGTCATGCGAGCCTCCCGGCTGCTAGCCGCTATTGGTCCGCGACCGGGGTCCAGGTCTTGTCGGGATTGAAGCGCTCCATCTTCTGGAATTCCTCCAGCGTGGCGGGTCCGAGGTCCTTCTCGTAGACCACCCCGGTGTGACTCACCATGAAGGTCTTCAGCCCCGTCTCCCCGTACTCGGCGGGCGCAGCGACGAGCGCAAAGCCGCCGATCATGACGCCCCCGATCACGTAGTCCATCGCGCCAAGTGGCGCTGCCGGCCCCTGGCTCTTCAATACCTTGAAGAAGTACCCGTGGTAGGGGTCGGCCTTGACGTCGTAGCCCTGGGCGATGGCCTGGGCGATTTTCTCGCCGATCGGCCCACCCCAGGTCCCGTCGGGGTTCTGCCAGGCGAGCCCGTCCTGCTTGCCGGGGCTGCTGATGATCTGCTGCGCATACTGGGGCGCGGCGTAGCCCTGACGCTTGCGATAAGCGTAGTCGAACTGCGCGTCGACGTAGCCCTCGCAGATATCAATGGCGTCGAGCTCGTTGCTGCCGATGCGACGGAACATGAGCTCCTGCTGCCCCGCGGCCACATCGAACGACCAGCGGCCATTGCGCTTCACCATGGGAATGGCGAAAGGCCAGTTGTCCTCGCCCACCAGCAGGTAGGCACGGGAGTCGCTCTTGGGATCGACCGTCACCTGCATTTTCTGACGCGCCTGGGCCGCAAACTCCTGCGAGCGCTCACGGTCCTGTGCGTACTCGCCGGTGAGGACGAGATCCTCGCCCTGCGGACCGAGGATGCGGACGAGGGAAGTCACGTCGAACCGCTCGGCGGCGTCCACCATCGCTTCAGCGGCCTTCTGCGCCGAAGGATAAGTCAGCTGCGCGGCGGGCGCCGCCGGGGTTTTCGGCTTGGCCGGCGGCGCGGCCGGCTCGGCCGCCATCGCCGCGGACGCAAGCACTGCGAGCGTCGCCGTCAGCACGCAAGGGATTCTGAAGCGGTTCATCTGCGCCTCCCGCCGCCGCCACCACGGCCACCGCCGCCGCGGCCTCCGCCGCCGCGAGACCCGCCGAAGCTCGAGGAACCGCGGCTGCTCGCGGCCGAGGTGCGCGAGCCGCTGTAGCCGCTCGAGGAGGAGAACGCGTTGTTGCGCGAGCCGCTGCCGCTGCCGCTGCTGCGGGAGAGATCCCGCCCGCCGATGCTGTCGGCGCCGCCCCGGCCGCCAGCACCGCCGCCGCGGCTGCCGCCGCCGGCTCCGCCGCCACCCGCGCTGCGATCACTTACGCCGGCGCCCGCGCCCCGATTATTGGAGACGTTGCCGCCCTGGCGGTTGAGCTGTTGCCGTGCGCCGGCCTCGCGCGATGCGGCCGAGGCGCCACGGGTGTTGCCACCGAAGCGATCGGCCGTCGCCCGGTCTCCGTAGGGTGCGCCGCCGCGGTGCTGCGGGTTGTGCTGCCAGCTGCTGTTGCCGCCCGCTCCGCCGGGACCCTTCGGGCTGCCCGCTCCCGGCTTGGTACCGCCTCCGGCACCGCCCGGCCCGCCGACACCCCCGGCGCCGCCGGGACCACCCACTCCTCCGACGCCACCCGCACCGCCAACTCCGCCGACCCCGCCCGCTCCACCGACACCACCCACACCACCGACGCCGCCCACCCCGCCGACGCCACCGACACCGCCGACTCCGCCCACGCCACCGACACCACCCACGCCACCGACACCGCCTGCACCGCCGACGAAGTTGTTGTTGTGGTTCACGTAGATGTTGGTGGTGCCCCATCCGCAACCGTAACCCCAGCCACCGCTCATCCAGGCACCCATCATGAATCCGAAGCTGAAGGAGACGAACGCCGCACCCGGCGGGTAGTAGGGATAGTAGATGGGAGGGTACGGGTACACCGGCGGACCATAGACGACCACCGGGTCATAGGACGGTACGTAGACGACCTGAGGATTCGCCTGCTCGATGATGATCACCTGCTGGCCGCTCTCGACGGTCTGCGTCTGCACCTTCTGTTGCTCGTTCGAGCTGAGCGTGCCCTTTTCCTGCGCCTTCTTGCGCATGCGCTGCACGGCGTCCATCACGTCTTTCTGCTGTGCCAGGAAAGCGTTGCCGAGATCGGTCGTCCACTGGATGTCATCGGCGAGGCGCTTGACGAGATCCGGCATGGCCGCCATCGACTGGACGCTCGCGTCCCATGGCTGCTTGGCGACTGCGTCCGCGAGAGCCTTGTCCTTGAGCTTGGGATTCTTGGCGAGCCACTGCTGCAGTTGAATGATCTCGAGCGGATAGGTGGAGGCCGCCAGCACCTGCGCCAGCAGCGGGTCAGGGTAGAGCGCGATGGGAGCAACGAGCGAGTCGAGCTGGTCCGGCGAAATCTGGCTGGTCTGGTTCTGCGCCGGCGGCTGGTTTTCCCCTGCAGCCTGGCTCTGCGCCGCGGCAGGCTTCTGGGCGGGTGCCGCGCCCTGG
>JAFAKO010000193.1 GCA_019235245.1 Gammaproteobacteria bacterium | reverse complement strand
AGCTTGTCTATACAGGTCCAGGGTACCGGCCTGCTGCCGGCCACCTCGGGCGGCCGGAACTGTTCCCACCGGAGCGCAAGTTCCGGTAGAATGCGCGGCCCTCCGCGGTTTGAGCGTGCGGGCGGGGGCGGGTGGCCGGTGTCGGCGGTGGTCCTTGGAAGGAAACCGCGGGCACCCCCGAGGAGAAGATAAATGAGAAGCCCCCCGCGGGGCTTTTTGTTTTTGGTGGGCCTTTGGGCCCATTTTTGTTTGAGCGCGCCGTGGGGCGCGGGCAGAAGGGGTGTTGCGATCGTGATGGGGACCTTGCGCGAGCGGATCATTGCCCTCATCGAGCCCTTGCTCGAGAGGCTCGGGTACGAGCTCGTCGAGTTGGAGTACTCGGCGGGGCGTGCGCATGCGCTGCTGCGGCTGTTCGTCGACCGCGAAGGCGCCGCCGTCACCCTCGATGACTGCGCGCGCATCAGCCGCGAGGTGTCCGCGCTGCTCGATATCGAGGATCCGATTCCGAGCGCCTACACCCTGGAGGTTTCTTCCCCCGGCTTCGACCGGGTGCTGCGCACCAGGGCGCACTTCGGGCGCTTCGTCGGCTCGCGGGTGTTCGTGGAGCTCAAGGAGCCACGTGAGGGCCGCCGCCGCTACACCGGGACGCTGCTCACGGTGGATGAGGCCGGCATCGCGCTCGAGGTGGACCGCGAGCAGGTGAGGATGGGATTCGATGAGATCGGCAAGGCGAGGCTCGCGTCCTGAGGGACGTGACTGAAGCCGCTGCGCACGTACGCGAGGTGGGACTGAGGTGAACAAAGAGATTCTGATGGTGGTCGATGCCGTCTCCAACGAGAAGGGCGTCGACAAGGAAGTCATCTTCGAGGCGCTCGAAGCCGCGCTCGCGTCCGCCACGCGCAAGAAGCACGGCGAGGAATGGGACGTGCGCGTCGCTATCGATCGCAAGAGTGGCGATTACGACACCTTCCGGCGCTGGAAGGCGTTTGCCGATGACTCCAAGGAGCTCGAGGTGCCCGAGCGCGAGCTGCGGCTCGAGGACGCGCTCGATGTGGACGCCAAGGCGGAAATCGGCGGCTTCGTCGAGCAGCCGATCGAGTCGGTGGCCTTCGGTCGCATCGCCGCGCAGCAGGCGAAGCAGGTCATCGTGCAGAAAGTGCGCGAGGCCGAGCGTGCCCAGGTGGTCGAGGCCTATCGCGACCGTGTCGGCACGCTGGTGGGCGGCGTCGTCAAGCGCGTCGACCGCAACGGCATCTTCGTCGATCTCGGCAGCAACGCGGAAGGGTTCGTGCCGCGCACCGACATGATCCCGCGCGAACAGGCGAAGCCCCAGGATCGCATCAAGGCGTACCTGAAGGAGGTGCGCTCGGAGCCGCGCGGGCCGCAGCTGTTCCTCACGCGCACGGCGCCCGAGTTCCTCATCGAGCTCTTCAAGCTCGAGGTGCCGGAGGTCGGTCAGGGCCTGATCCAGATTCTCGGCGCCGCGCGCGATCCAGGCGTACGCGCCAAGATCGCGGTGAAGAGCAACGATCCGCGCATCGATCCGGTCGGTGCCTGCGTCGGCATGCGCGGCTCGCGCGTGCAGGCGGTCTCCAACGAGATTGCCGGCGAGCGTGTCGACATCATTCCCTACGTCGACAACCCGGCGCAGTTCGTGATCAACGCCATGTCCCCGGCCGAGGTGATGTCGATCGTGGTGGATGAGGACGCCCACAGCATGGATATCGCGGTATCCGAGGACAAGCTGTCGCAGGCCATCGGTCGCGGCGGCCAGAACATCCGCCTCGCCAGCCAGCTCACCGGCTGGGACCTGAACGTCATGACCGAGTCCGACGCCGAGGCCAAGAGCGAGACCGAGGCGAAGGAGCTGGTGGCCAACTTCATGAAACAGCTCGATGTGGACGAGGACGTGGCCACCATCCTGGCGCAGGAAGGCTTTTCCACCATCGAGGAGATCGCCTACGTGCCGCAGGCCGAGCTGGCGGCGATCGAGGAGTTCGACGAGGACATCGTCAAGGAGCTGCGTAACCGCGCGCGCGACGTGCTGCTGACGCAGGCGATCGCCAGCGAGGAGACGCTCGATCAGTCGATGCCGGCGGACGACCTGCTGCTGCTGGAGGGCATGAGCCCGGACCTGGCGCTGACGCTGGCACGGCGCGGTGTGCGCACCCGCGAGGATCTCGCCGAGCAGTCGGTCGATGAGCTCGCGGACATCGAGGGGCTGGCGGCCGAGAAGGCCGCGCAGCTGATCATGACGGCACGCGCGCCGTGGTTCGAGGCGGGTAACTGATTCCGACGAGGAAACGAATTTTATGGCGGAAGTGACCGTTTCGCAGTTTGCCGAGGTGCTGAAGGTGCCGGTCGACCGGCTGCTGGCGCAGCTCGACCAGGCGGGCATCAAGGTGTCGGGCCCCGATGCCCGCATCACCGACGATGCGAAGCTCGAGCTGCTCACGCACCTGCGGCGTGCGCACGGCAGCGAGGACGCCGGTGGCGATGGCGCGCCGCGCAAGATCACGCTCAAGCGCAAGACGCAGAGCGAGCTGAAGCTCGCGAGCAACCAGGGACGCGCCCGCACCGTGAGCGTCGAGGTGCGCCGCACCCGCAACTACATCAAGCGCGACGTGCTTCAGGAGCAGGCGCGCGCGCAGCAGGACGAGATCGACCACCGCCGCCGCGAGGCGGAAGAGGCCGCGCGTGCCGAGACCGAGCGCGCCGAGAACGAGCGCCGCGAGCGCGAGCGGCTCGAGGCGGAGAACCGCCGGCGCGTGGAGGAGGAGGAAGCCCGTCGCCGCGCGCAGGAAGAGGCGCGCCGCGTCGCCGAGCAGCGCACCCGCGACGATGAGGCACGGCGCCGCGCCGAGCGCGAGGAGCACGATCGACGCTCGAGCGAGCGTGAGCGTGCCGGCGAGCCGGCACCGGCCGCACCCCGCGAGCGCCCGGCCACCCCGCCGCCCGCCGCGGCACCGGCCGCCGCCGATGACAAGCACACGCGATACGGTCGGCAGGAGCTGCACGTCGCCACCGATGTGAGCTCACGCTACAAGAAGAAGCGCCGCGCCAAGGCGCGCCCGCTGCCGACGGCGGCCGAGGGCAAGCACGGCTTCGAGATGCCGACCGCGCCGGTGGTGCGCGAAGTCGGGATCGGCGAGACCGTCACGGTCGCGGAGCTCGCGCAGAAGATGGCGGTCAAGGCGACCGAGGTCATCAAGGTGCTCATGAACATGGGCGTGATGGCGACCATCAATCAGCCGATCGACCAGGACACCGCCGTGCTGGTGGTGGAGGAGATGGGGCATACCGCCAAGGTGCTGAAGGAGAACCAGATCGAGGTGGATCTGCAGGGCGCGCAGGCGGAAGCCGAGCTCGAGCCCCGACCGCCGGTGGTCACCGTCATGGGCCACGTCGATCACGGCAAGACCTCGCTCCTCGACTACATCAGGAGCACCAAGGTCGCGGCCGGCGAAGCCGGTGGCATCACCCAGCACATCGGCGCCTACCACGTGGAGACCCCACGCGGTGTCATCACCTTCCTCGACACGCCGGGCCACGCGGCCTTCACGGCCATGCGCGCCCGCGGCGCGCGGGCGACGGACGTGGTGGTGCTGGTGGTGGCCGCGGACGATGGCGTCATGCCGCAGACGATCGAGGCCATTCAGCACGCGCGTGCCGCCGGGGTGCCGATCGTGGTCGCGGTGAACAAGATCGACAAGAGCGATGCCGACCCCGAGCGGGTGCGCACCGAGCTCTCCAAGCACGAGGTCATCTCCGAGGAATGGGGCGGCGAGAACATCTTCGTCCCGGTCTCGGCCCGTACCGGGCAGGGAATCGAGCAGCTGCTGGAGGCGATCCTGCTGCAGTCCGAGGTGCTCGAGCTGCGCGCCCCGCGCACCGGGCTCGCCGCCGGGGTCGTGATCGAGTCGAGCATCGAGAAGGGACGTGGCGCAGTGGCGACCGTGCTGGTGAAGCGCGGCACGCTGCACATGGGGGACCCGATCATCGCCGGCTCGGAGTTCGGGCGCGTGCGTGCGATGTTCGACGAGAACGGCAAGCCGGTGACCGAGGCGCCGCCCTCGATGCCGGTCGTGGTGCTGGGTCTTTCGGCGGCCCCCAACGCCGGCGACGAGCTGCTCGCCGTCGAGAGCGAGCGCAAGGCGCGCGAGGTGGCACTGTACCGTCAGGGCAAGTTCCGCGACGTGAAGCTCGCGCGGCAGAGCACCCGCGCGGAGGACGTGTTCTCGCAGATGGGCGAGGAGAAGGCGGGCGTCGTCTCGGTGCTCATCAAGGGCGACGTGCAGGGCAGCGTCGAGGCGCTGCGCGAGGCGCTCACCAAGCTCTCCACCGAGGAGGTGCAGGTGAAGGTGGTCGCGAGCGGGCTCGGCGGCATCACCGTCTCGGACGTGCAGCTCGCTGCGGCCTCGCGCGCGCTCATCATCGGCTTCAACGTGCGCGCCGACGCCGGTGCCCGTGACGCGGTCAAGGAGACCGGCGTCGAGGTGCGCTACTACAGCATCATCTACGAGGCCATCGACGATGTGAAACAGATGATGACCGGCATGCTGCAGCCGGAGATCAAGGAGCAGATCGTCGGTATCGCCCAGGTGCGCGAGGTGTTCCGCTCCAGCAAGTTCGGCGTGGTGGCCGGCTGTCTCGTGACCGAGGGCTTCGTGCGCCGCAACAACCCGATCCGGGTGCTGCGCGACAACGTAGTCATATTCGAGGGTGCGCTCGAGTCGCTGCGGCGCTTCAAGGACGACGTCAACGAGGTGCGTGCCGGCACCGAGTGCGGCATTGGCGTGAAGAACTACCAGGACGTGCGGGTCAACGATCAGATCGAGTGCTTCGCACGCGTCGAGGTGGCGAGAACCCTGCAGTAATGGCGCACGGACGCACGCAACGCATCGAGTCGGAGATCCAGCGGGTGCTCGCCGCGCTCATCGCGCGCGAGGTGAAGGATCCGCGCGTCGGCAACGTCACGGTCACCGCGGTGAGCCTCGCGCCGGACATGGGCAGCGCGCGCGTGTTCTTCACGCCCTTCGCAGCGCTGCACGATCCCGCGGAGGTGCGCGCCGGGTTGACGCACGCGGCCGGCTTCCTGCGCGGTGAGCTCGGGCGTCGGCTCGGGCTGCGGCATGCACCGCGGCTCGAGTTCGTGTTCGATGAGAGCGTCGAGGGCGCGGCGCGGCTCACCGATCTCATCGAGCGGGCGGTGGCCGACGATCGCGCGGGCAGCCGCGATGCGGATGAGGCGAGCGCACCGGCCGCGCCGTCTCCGCCGAGCCCTCCCGAGCGCCCGCGACGCTGAGGCGCTCCATGGCCTGCGGCATCCTGCTGCTCGACAAGCCCCGCGGCCTGTCGTCGAACGCGGCCCTGCAGCGAGTCCGCGGCCTCTTCGGGCGCGAGAAGGCGGGTCACGTCGGCAGTCTCGATCCGCTCGCCACCGGCATGCTGCCCATCTGCCTGGGGGAGGCCACCAAGGTGGCCGGCGAGATCCTCGCCGGCCGCAAGTGCTATCGCTTCACGGTGGCCCTCGGCACCCGCACGGCAACCGGCGATGCCGAGGGCGCCGTCATCGAGCACGCTGCCGTGCCGCGCCTCGAGCGGGCGCAGGTCGAAGCGGTGCTCGCGCGCTTCATCGGCACCGGCCGGCAGGTTCCGCCGATGTACTCGGCCCTCAAGCGCGACGGACAGCCGCTCTATCGGCTCGCCCGCGCGGGAGTGACCGTGGAGCGGGCGGCGCGGGACATCGAGATCAGTGCGCTGCGGCTGCTGACCCTCGGGGAATCCTCCCTCGAGCTCGAGGTGCTCTGCTCGAAGGGCACCTACGTGCGGGTGCTTGCCGAGGACATGGCGGCGGCGCTCGGGCTGCCCGGCCACGTGAGTGCGCTGCGGCGCGAATACGTCGAGCCTTTCGCGGGCGAGCCCATGCAGACGCTCGAGTCCCTCGCCTCACTCGGCGCGCGTGGGCAGGAGGCGCCGCTCCTGCGCGCCGATGCAGCGCTCGGGCATCTCGCCGCCGTGCACCTGGCGGCCGATGAGGCGCGACGTGTCTGTCAGGGCCAGGCGGTGATGGTGGCATCGGTGCCGCGTGGCACCCGGGTGCGTCTCTACGGCGAGACGGGATTTCTCGGCATCGCGGAGACCGACGCCAGCGGCGCGGTGCACCCGCGCCGGCTGCTCAGGCTCGCCGCCGGTGAGCTCAGTGAACGCTGACCGTCGGATCGAGCAGCCGCAGCGCGTTCTGCGCCTGCGGTTGGCCGGTGCTCTTGATCGCCTCGTCCGAGTGGCTGTTGCCGAACCCGGCGCACTCATCCTGGCTGGTCGGCAGGCGGGTGGCCGTCTTGTTGACACAGCCGAGCGGGGACCCCGAGCTATTGGCGGCGTTCGCGGTCGCATTGCGCGGTGCGGCGGGTGGATTGCCCGCACAGGCGGCGAGGGCGATCAGGCAGGTGGCAAGGAGCGATGTCTTCAACATGGCCGTGTGACCTCTGGGTTCATCGTAGGCCTCAACGCGCGGCCCCGGCAAGCGTGCACGGCGGGCGGGGGCGGGGGCGGGGGCGGGGCGGGGCGGGGGCACACACCTCGTTCCCCCGATAGTTAGCCATTTTGCTAACTATCGCGGCATCGTGTAGTGAGCGGCTGTTTTTCGGCTTGTAGCCGGGGCACGGCCGCAGGTAGAATGCGCGGCTCACAAAAGGGTACTTGAGACAAGTAGTTAGGACAATCGCGCAATGGCTTTAACCAGCGAGAAGAAGGGCGGAATCCTCGCGCAGTTCCGCCGCGGCCCGGCCGATACCGGCTCCCCCGAAGTGCAGGTCGCGCTGCTCTCCGAGCGCATCAACGGCCTCGGCGAGCATTTCACCGCACACAAGCGTGATCATTCCTCACGCCGTGGGCTGGTGAAGCTCGTCAACCAGCGACGCAAGCTCCTCGATTACCTCAAGTCCACGCAGCCCGCGAAGTACCAGGAGCTCGTCGAGCGCCTGGGACTCCGCCGCTGATCAGCCAAGGGCCGCTGCGAGGCGGCCTTTGTGTTTCTCATCTCCACTTTCTTCGAGGATTCAAGCTGTGAGCGTCGTCAGCAAGTCGTTTCCGTATGGCCCCCATTCCATAACCATCGAGACCGGTGAGCTCGCCCGCCAGGCCGATGGCGCGGTGAAAGTATCCATGGGCGAGACCGTGGTGCTCGTCACCGCGGTCGCCAAGCAGACCGCAACCCCCGGGCGGGATTTCTTTCCGCTAACGGTGAACTACATCGAGAAGACCTATGCCGCCGGCCGCATCCCCGGGGGCTTCTTCAAGCGTGAGGGCCGGCCGACTGAGAAGGAGACACTCACCTCGCGGCTCATCGACCGGCCGATCCGCCCGCTCTTTCCCGATGGCTTCTACAACGACGTCCAGGTCGTCGCCACGGTGCTGTCGCTCGATCCGGAGATCGACGCCGACGTGCCCTCGCTCATCGGTGCCTCCGCCGCGCTGGCACTCTCCGGCATTCCCTTCAACGGCCCGATCGGCGCGGCGCGCGTCGGCTGGAAGGACGGCCGCTACCTGCTCAACCCCACCGCGAAGGATCTCGGCCAGTCACAGCTGCACCTCGTGGTCGCCGGCACCGCGCAGGCGGTGCTGATGGTGGAGTCCGAGGCCAAGGGTCTCTCGGAAGAGATCATGCTCGGGGCGGTCGTTTACGGCCACGAGCAGATGCAGATCGCCATCCGCGCGATCCGCGAACTCGCCAGCGAGGCGGGCAAGGCCCGCTGGAAGTGGGAGCCGCCGCAGGACAACGCCGAGGTCAACAGCGCGGTGTCGCTGCACGCGCAGGCGGCGCTCGCCCAGGCCTACAGCATCACCGAGAAGCAGCAGCGCCACGCGCGCCTCGCGGAGATCAAGGCGCAGACGCTCAGCACGCTGGCCGCCGGCGAGCAGCCGAAGCACACCGCCGAGCAGGTCGAGAGCGTGCTCTTCAAGCTCGAGAGCAACATCGTGCGCCAGCGCATCCTCAACGGTGAGCCGCGCATCGACGGGCGCGATACGCGCACCGTGCGCCCGATCACCGTGCGCGTCGGCGTGCTGCCGCGCACGCACGGCTCGGCACTCTTCACCCGCGGCGAGACCCAGGCGATGGTGGTGACGACGCTCGGCACCACGCGCGATGCGCAGATCATCGATGCGCTCGAGGGCGAACGCCGCGAGCCCTTCATGCTGCATTACAACTTCCCGCCGTTCTCGGTCGGCGAGACCGGGATGCTCGGCTCGCCGAAGCGCCGCGAAATCGGCCATGGCAACCTCGCGCGCCGCGGCGTCAATGCCGTCATGCCCGACATGACCACCTTCCCGTACGTGATCCGCGTGGTGTCGGAGATCTTCGAATCCAACGGCTCCTCCTCGATGGCGAGTGTCTGCGGCACTTCGCTCGCGCTGATGGACGCCGGCGTGCCGATCAAGGCGCCGGTGGCGGGAGTCGCGATGGGACTGGTGCTCGAGGGCAGCCGCTACCAGGTGCTGACCGACATCCTCGGGGATGAGGACCACCTCGGCGACATGGACTTCAAGGTGGCCGGCACACGCGATGGGGTCACCGCGCTGCAGATGGACATCAAGGTCGAGGGGGTCACCCCCGAGATCATGCGCGTCGCGCTCGACCAGGCGCGCGCCGGGCGACTGCACATACTCGAAGAGATGAACAAGGTGATCCGCGAGCCGCGCGACAAGATGTCCGAGTGGGCGCCCTCGATCATCACGCTCAAGATCGATCCGGAGAAGATCCGCGACGTCATCGGTAAAGGCGGCGCGGTGATCCGCCAGATCACCGAGGAGACCGGCACGACCATCGACATCGAGAGCGACGGCACCGTGAAGATCGCCTCGGTCTCGGGCGCTGCCGGCCGCGAGGCACTGCGGCGCATCGAGCTCATCACCGCCGACGTCGAGGTCGGGCGGGTGTACGAGGGCAAGGTGGCGCGCCTGATGGACTTCGGCGCGTTCGTCACCATCCTGCCCGGCCGCGACGGCCTGGTGCACATCTCGCAGATCTCCAACGAGCGCGTCGAGCGTGTCAGTGACAAGCTGCGCGAGGGCGACGTGATTCGCGTGAAGGTGCTGGAGGTCGACCGCCAGGGCCGCATCCGTCTCTCGATGCGGGACGTCGACGGCGATTGAGGTCGCGCCGCGCGGCGGCGCGTCGCGCGAACGTCAGCCCTGCGGCGGTCGGCCGGCGTCCTGGCCGGCGAACAGCTTCAGGCTCTGCTCGAGGTAGCTGCCCATGGCGCTGCGGAGACCGGCGCCGTAGGAGCGGATCATCTGCGAGAGAAAATCGCGGCTCATGAGCGGCTCACCGCCGTGCTCCTGCTCGGCGATCACCTGCAG
>JAFAKO010000100.1 GCA_019235245.1 Gammaproteobacteria bacterium | reverse complement strand
GATGATCTGCTGCTGTCGATCGACCTGAAGATCCAGCGGGTCGCCGAGGCAGCGCTCGCCGGCCACCGCGGCGCCGTGGTCGCGCTCGATCCCAACAACGGCGACGTGCTCGCGCTGGTGTCGCTGCCGGGCTTCGACCCGACGGTCTTCGGTCAGGGCATCACCGTCGCCGAGTATCGGGCGCTCGCCGATGACATCGACCGGCCGCTCTTCAACCGCGCGCTGCGCGGTACCTATCCCCCCGGCTCGACCGTGAAGCCAGCCATCGCGCTCGCCGCCCTGACCTATCGCGCCGTCGATCCCGGCGCGCACCGCTTCTGCGCCGGCTCGTTCCATCTGCCCGGAAGCTCCTTCATCTATCGCGAGTACCACAATGAGCACCACGGCGCCGTCGATCTCGATGACGCCATCGCGCGCTCCTGCGACGTGTACTTCTACGGGCTCGCCAACGAGCTCGGCGTCGACCGGATGTCGAGCTTCCTCGGCAAGCTCGGCTTCGGGGCGCCCACCGGCATCGATATCAGCGGCGAGAAGGCGGGCATCCTGCCCTCGCGCGAGTGGAAGGAGAAAACCTTCGCCCGGCCGGTGGACCGCGTGTGGTTCCCGGGCGAGACGGTGAGCTTCGGCATCGGCCAGGGCTACCTGACGGTGACGCCGATCGAGCTGGCGCATTACGCCAGCATCGTCGCCACCCGCGGCAAGGTGTGGCGACCGCGGCTGGTGACGGCGTATCGCGACCCGCGCAGCGGCGAGCTGCAGCGCATCGCCCCGGTCCTCGATGGCGAGGTGAGCGGGGTCGCCGCCGAGGACTGGCAGCGCGTGATCCACGGCATGATCGGCGTCACCCAGCGCGGCACCGCCGCCGCCATCGGCCTGCATGCGCCGTACGTGTTCGGCGGCAAGACCGGCACCGCGCAGGTGTTCACCGTGGCGCGCACCGACAAGTACAACGCCAGCAAGATCAACGAGCGGCTGCGCGATCACTCCTGGTTCATCGCCTTCGCGCCCGCCGAGGCGCCGCGCATCGCGCTCGCGGTGCTGGAGGAGAACGGCGGCGCCGGCGCCAGCGCCGCCGCGCCCATCGCCCGCAAGGTGCTGGACGCCTACCTGCTCGATGCGGACGGCAAGGTGAAGCCCTCCTCATGATCTACGAGGAGATCGCCCAGGGCTCGCGCACCCGCCGCACCCTCACGGGCGCCGCGCGGGTGCTGATGGAGCTGCGCATCGACGGCCCGCTGGTCGTCGGTCTGTCGCTCATCGCGGCGTACGGGCTGGTGGTGCTCTACAGCGCCTCGGGCCAGAGCGTGCCGACGGTGCTGCGCACGGTCGCGCGGCTGCTGCTCGGGACGATCGCCATGCTGCTGCTGGCACGCGTCAACCCCAATTTCCTGCGTCGCATGACACCCTGGGTGTACGCCGCCGGCTGCGTGCTGCTGCTCGTCGTCGCCGCGATCGGACACGTCGGCATGGGCGCGCAACGCTGGCTGAATCTCGGCCTGTTCCGCTTCCAGCCCTCGGAGCTCATGAAGCTCGCGGTGCCGATGATGTGCGCCTGGTACCTGCACGATCGGCCGCTGCCGCCCTCGGTTCCCGGCCTCGCCGCCATGGGCGCGCTGATTCTCGTACCGGTCGCACTGGTCGCGATGCAGCCGGACCTCGGCACCGCGGCGCTGATCGCGGTCGCCGGTGCCCTGGTCATCGTGCTCGCGGGACTGCCGCTGCGCGTGATGGCCGGGCTCGTGGGGCTCGCGGCCGGCGCCGCCTGGTTCGGCTGGAGCTTCATGCACGATTACCAGCGCAAGCGCGTGCTCACCTTCCTCAACCCGCAGACCGATCCGCTCGGCGCCGGTTACCACATCATCCAGTCGCAGATCGCCATCGGCTCGGGCGGAGTGTTCGGCAAGGGCTGGATGAACGGCAGCCAGGCGCAGCTCGAATTCCTTCCCGAGCGCTCCACCGATTTCATCTTCGCGGTGATCGGCGAGGAGTTCGGGCTGCTCGGCCTGCTGCTGCTGCTGCTGCTGTACGTGTTCGTGGTCGGCCGCGCCATCTTCCTCGCGACCCAGACGCAGGACACGTTCGCGCGGCTGCTCGCCGGCAGCCTCGCGCTCACCTTCTTCGTGTACGTGTTCATCAACGCCGGCATGGTCACCGGGCTCCTGCCGGTGGTCGGTGTGCCCCTGCCGCTCGTCAGCTACGGGGGAAGCTCGGTCGTGACGCTGCTGGCGGGCTTCGGTATTCTGATGGCGCTGTACTCGAGGCGGAAACTCGTCGGGTCCTAGTTGAACAGCTACCGTCTTCCGCTCCTGGCGCTGCTCGCGTATGCGCCTGCGCTCGCGCAGCCGGCCAACCCGGCGGCGGCGGGCTTCGACCTGCATCGCCCGGAGATCGTGGCGTTCATCAACGAGGTGACGCAGCACGATGGGCTGAAGCGCACCGACGTGCAGCGCGTGCTGAAGCAGGCACGACCGCAGCCGAAGATCATCGACATGATGAACCGGCCGATCGAGAAGGTCGCCCCGTGGTGGGAATACCGCGACCACTTCGTCAATGCCGAGCGCGTGAGCGATGGCGCGCAGTTCTGGAGCGATCACCGCGAATCGCTCGAGCGTGTCGCGGCGACCTATCAGGTGCCGCCCGAGTACGTGGTCGCCATCCTCGGGGTCGAGACCCGCTACGGACGGGTCACCGGGCATTACCGGGTGCTCGATGCGCTCACCACGCTCGCCTTCGACTACCCGCCGCGCCACAGCTATTTCGCCGGTGAGCTCGCGCAGTTCCTGGTGCTGGCGAAGGAGAACGGCCTCGACCCGCTGACGCTCACCGGCTCGTATGCCGGCGCCATGGGCGCGCCGCAGTTCATGCCATCCGCCTACCGGCGCTACGCGGTCGATGCCAGCAACGACCAGCGGCGCGACCTGTGGGGAGACTGGGACGACATCCTGGCGAGCGTCGCCAACTACCTGCACGAGAACGGCTGGAAGCCCGGTGCGCCCGTGCTCGCCGAGACGCGCATCGATCCGGGCGCGACCTTCCAGCTCGAGCCCCACGGCCTCGAGCCCAAGGAGACGGTCGATGCGCTCGAGGCGCGCGGCGTGAAAATCGAGCTCGAGGTGCCGCCCGACACCCCGGTGCTGCTGATCCCCGCCGAGCAGCCCGACGGGCCCGCCTACCGCGTCGGCTTTCACAATTTCTACGTGCTCACCCGCTACAACACCAGCGCCCGTTACGCCATGGCGGTGCACGACCTCGCCCAGGCGATTGCCCAGCGGGTGCACCCGGCGACCGCCGCCGCCGTGCCGTGAGCGCAGCCCCGGGCAGCGCCGCAGGCAGCTGGCGCTGTGGTGTCGCCGCCCTCGCGGTGCTGCTCGTCAGTGCGTGCTCGGTGACCGGCCCGCGTGCGCCCGCGCCCGTGCCGCAGCCGCCGCCGCCGCCCGCGGCGCCGCCGGCAGTCGGCTCCGTGCCCGACGCCGTGCCGCGCGTCGAGCCGCGCAGCGCCCACGGCAATCCGCCGTTCTACGACGTGCTCGGCCGGCGCTACTACGTGCTCGCGAGCGCCGATGGCTATCTCGAGCGCGGCGTCGCCTCCTGGTACGGCCCCACCTTCCACGGCGGCAATACCTCGAGCGGCGAGCAGTACGACATGTACGCGATGACGGCCGCTCACAAGACGCTGCCGCTGCCGTGCTACGCCCGGGTCACCAACCTGCGCAACGGTCGCAGCGTCGTGGTGCGCGTCAACGACCGCGGCCCGTTCGTGGCCAACCGGCTCATCGACCTCTCCTACAGCGCCGCGAGCAGGCTCGACATGATCCGCGATGGCACGACGCTGGTAGAGGTGCGCGCGCTCACCCCGGCGGTGCCCGATGTGCTGACGCGCACCAGCGCCCAGCCGCCCCCGGCGCTCTACGTGCAGGCGGGAGCGTTCGCCGACCCGCAGCACGCGCAGCAGCTGCTGGCGCGGCTGCAGGCAGCGGGGCTCGGGCATGCGTTCATCGCGCTGCCGCTGCAGAAGGGCGCGCCGCTCTACCGCGTGCGCCTGGGTCCGGTCGACAGCGTCGCGCAGTTCGATGAGCTCACCGCGCGCCTCGGCGCGCTCGGCATTCCGGACGCGCGGCTTGCGATCGAGTGAGCGGCGCGGCGCGCATCAACCACGGCTTCGGCTAAGATCCGCGGTTTCACCAGCAAGGAAATCCGCAGCCGTGCTCCGCTCACTGCCCTTCGCCGCCACTCTCGCGCTCATCGCAGCCCTCGCGCGCGCCACCGCACCCGCCCCGGGACCCGCCACTCTGCCGGTGCCCGCGGCCGCGGCCGCTCCCGCGGCTGCGCCGGTGCCCGCGCCGCCGGCGGTCACGGCGCGCTCCTGGATCCTCATCGATCACTTCAGCGGGCGCGTGCTCGCACAGGAGCGGGCCGATGAGCGCGCGGAGCCCGCGAGCCTCACCAAGCTCATGACCGCGTACGTGGCGTTCGCAGCGCTCGCCGACGGGCGGCTGAAGCCCACCGACATGGCGACCATCAGCGAGCACGCCTGGCGGGCCGAGGGCTCGCGCACCTTTCTGCAGGTCGGCACGCGCGTGCCGGTGGACATCCTGCTCAAAGGGATGATCGTGCAGTCCGGGAACGATGCGACCATCGCGCTCGCCGAGCAGGTGGGCGGCACCGAGGCGGCGTTCGCGCAGATGATGAACGAGTACGCGCGCCGGCTCGGCCTCAGCGGCACTCACTACGTCAACAGTGACGGGCTGCCCTCGCCCGAGCACTACAGCACCGCGCGCGACATCGCGACGCTCTCCAACGCGCTGATCCGCGATTTTCCCCAGTACTATGCGCTCTTCGGCCTGCGCGAGTTCATGTGGAACAACATTCGCCAGGGCAACCGCAACGGCCTGCTCGGCAAGGACCCCTCGGTCGATGGCCTGAAGACCGGGCACACCGACAGCGCCGGCTACTGTCTCGCCACCTCCGCGATCCGCAACGGCATGCGGCTCGTGTCGGTGGTCATGGGCGCCCCGAGCGTCAAGGCGCGCGAGGAGGCGAGTGCGGCGCTGCTTGGTTACGGCTACACCTTCTACGAGACCATCCGTCTCAAGAGCGCCAGGGAGACGGTGCTGAAGCCGCACATCTACAAGGCCGCGAGTGAGTTCGCCGCCATCGGGGTGCCGTACGATGTTTATGCGACCGTGGCGCGCGGCCAGGCGTCCGCGCTCAGGACGCGTGCGCTCCTCAGCCGCGAGCCGCTGATCGCCCCGCTCAGCGCCGGACAGAACGTGGGCGAGCTCACGGTGGCGGACGCGAGCGGCACGGTGATCGAGCGCGTGCCGCTCGTGTCGCTGAGCGCGGTGCCGCAGGGCGGGCTCTGGACCCGCGCCTGGGACAGCGTGTCGCTGATGTTCCACTGAGGAGCCGCGCGTGGCCGAGCCCTTTCCGCTGTGCTACCTGAACGGCGAGTTCCTGCCCCTCAGCGAGGCGCGCATCTCGCCGCTCGATCGTGGCTTCCTGTACGCCGACGCGGCGTACGAGGTGATGCCCGTGTATGCCGCACGACCGTTCCGCTTCAGCGCGCACAGCGAGCGGCTCACGCGCAGTCTCGCCGCTATCGGCATGGAGGATCCGCATACGCCCGCGGAGTGGCGTGCCATCCTCGGCGCGCTCATCGAGCGCAACCGCGGCGGCGACTGCTACCTCTACTGGCAGGTGAGCCGCGGAGCGCAGCCCGGCCGCACGCATGCGCCGCTTCCGCAGATCCCGCGCACCGTGTTCGCCTTCTGTGCGCCCTGGCCGCCGGCGCCTGCCGACCTCGCCGACCAGGGCGTGAGCTGCGTCACCGCGGCCGATACCCGCTGGGCGCGCTGCGACATCAAGTCGACCGCACTGCTCGCGAACGTGCTGCTGCGTCAGCTGTCGGTGGACGCCGGCGCCGCCGAGACCATCCTGCTGCGTGATGGGGAGCTCACCGAAGCCTCCGCCTCCGCCGTGCACGTAGTGCTCGGCGGTGAGGTGCTGATGCCGCCGAACTCGCGACGCATCCTGCCCGGCACCACCCGCGGCGCGGTCGAGGAGCTCGCCGCACGCGCCGCGATTCCCTGCCGCGTCCAGTCGATCAGCGAGTCGCAGCTGCGCGTGGCCGATGAGGTGTGGATCTCCGCTGCGACCCGCGAGATCCAGCCGGTGACCCGGCTCGATGGGCATCCGATCGGCGCTGGCCGGCCCGGCCCGCTGTGGCGGCGGGTGCACGCGGAGTTCGAGCGCTACAAGCGCGAGCTTGCCGGCACTCCCTGGTGATCTACGCATCGGCCGCGATATTTTCGCCGATTCGCCGATAGTTAGTCGTTTGCCTAACTATCCGCGAAACGACGACGACACTCATCGCCTGCGAAATGACGCCTGCGCCGGGGCGCCGGGGCGCCGGGGCGCAGCCCCGGGGCCGTCTCTGTTAACCTCGTCTAGACACTGGCGCGCATAACCGCTTTGTCACCGTGCCGATACCGGCACGAAACTGACGGTGTCGTAAGCCGCTAGGTAGCATTGTCCGGATGTCCATCACCCTCGACCAGGTCACCAAGCGCTACGGCGGCATGCCGGTCGTCAACGATCTGTCGCTCGACATCGGGGATGGGGAGTTCTTCGTGCTGCTCGGGCCGAGCGGCAGCGGCAAGAGCACGCTGCTGCGCGCCATAGCGGGGCTTTCCGGCGTCGAGCACGGGCGCATCTCGCTGCACGGTCGCGACGTGACTCACGTCGCCGCACGCAAGCGCGGCGTCGGCCTCGTGTTCCAGAACTACGCGCTGTTCCGCCACATGACCGTCGCCGATAACATCGAGTTCGCGCTGCGCGTGCGCCACATGCGGGCCCGCGCGCGCCGCCAGCGACGCGAGGAGCTGCTGCGCCTGGTGGCGCTCGAGGGCATGGACCACCGTTTGCCCGCGCAGCTCTCCGGCGGCCAGCAGCAGCGCGTCGCCGTGGCCCGCGCGCTCGCCCACAAGCCCGGGGTGCTGCTGCTCGATGAGCCCTTCGGGGCGCTGGATGCGAAAATCCGCGAGGAGCTGCGCCGCACGATCCGCCAGGTGCAGCGCGAGCTCGGGATCACCACCGTGCTGGTGACCCACGACCAGGAAGAGGCGTTCGCGATGGCCGATCGCATCGGCATCATGAATCAGGGAAGGCTGCTGGAGGTCGGCGCGCCGCACGAGCTGTACGCCCGGCCGGCGACGCGTTTCGTGGCGACCTTCCTCGGAGCAGCCAACCTGATCCTCGCCCGCCAGACCCGTGAAGGCATCCGCTTCGGGCAAACACCGGTCAAGGCCGGCGAGGCGACCCCCTTTAACGGATCGCGCGAGCACGAGGTCGTCGCCGTGGTGCGCCCCGAGGAGATCGAGCTCGCAGCGAGCCGGGAAGCCCTGGGATCACCTTTTCTGACACGCGGAATCGTCGAGGAAGTGGCCTTCACCGGCGCGCTCGAGCGGCTGCGGATCAGCATCGACGATGGCGATGCGGCTGCTTTCGC
>JAFAKO010000028.1 GCA_019235245.1 Gammaproteobacteria bacterium | reverse complement strand
CGAGGACCCCGCGCGTTACCGCACCGAGAAGAACTCGAAGATCAAGCAGGTCGCCTCCGGGCGCTTCGGCGTGACGCCCGAATACCTGATCAACGCCGAGGTGCTGCAGATCAAGATCGCCCAGGGCGCGAAGCCCGGTGAGGGCGGCCAGCTGCCGGGGCACAAGGTGAACGACATGATCGCCACGCTGCGCTTCGCGCGGCCCGGGGTCGGACTCATCTCGCCGCCGCCGCATCACGACATTTATTCCATCGAGGATCTCGCGCAGCTGATCTTCGACCTGAAGCAGGTCAATCCGCAGGCGCTCGTGTCGGTGAAGCTGGTGGCCGAGCCGGGCGTCGGCACGGTTGCTGCCGGGGTGGCCAAGGCATACGCCGACCTGATCACCATCTCGGGTTACGACGGGGGCACGGGCGCCTCACCCCTCTCATCGATCAGATATGCCGGCACGCCCTGGGAGCTGGGCCTTGCCGAGACGCATCAGACGCTGCGCGTCAACGAGCTGCGGCACCGCGTGCGGCTGCAGGCCGATGGCGGTCTGAAAACCGGGCTCGATGTGGTGAAGGCCGCGATCATCGGCGCCGAGAGCTTCGGCTTCGGCACCGCTCCCATGGTGGCGCTCGGTTGCAAGTACCTGCGCATCTGCCACCTGAACAATTGCGCGACCGGGGTGGCGACGCAGCACCAGGTGCTGCGCTCGAAGCACTTCCTCGGGCTGCCGCAAATGGTGATCAACTACTTTCGCTTGCTCGCCGAGGAGGTGCGCGAGATTCTCGCTGCACTCGGGGTGCGCCGGCTCGAGGAGATCATCGGCCGCATCGAGTGCCTGCAGGTGCTGCCCGGCGCGACGGCGAAGCAGCGCAAGCTCGATCTCACCTCGATCATCTCCTCGGCCGGCCTCGGCCGCGAGGCGCCGCAGTTCTGCAGCACCGACCGCAACGTGCCGTTCGACAAGGGCGAGCTTGCCGAGCGCATGGTGCGCGACATGCTGCCGGCGATCACCGCGCGCAGCGGCGGCGAGTGGCATTACGAGCTGCGGAACTTCCACCGCTCGATCGGCGCGCGGGTCTCGGGAGAGATCGCGCGGCGTTGGGGTAACTACGACATGGAGGAGGCACCGCTGCTCGTGCGCTGCAGCGGGCACGCCGGCCAGAGTTTCGGCGTGTGGAACGCCGGCGGCCTGCACCTGCACCTGGAGGGCGATGCCAACGACTACGTCGGCAAGGGCATGGCCGGCGGCCGCATCGTGCTGCGGCACCCGCCGCGCGCGCGCTTCGTGGCGCGCGACACCATCATCATGGGCAACACCTGCCTGTACGGTGCTACCGGCGGGGAGCTGTACGCCGCCGGGGTGGCGGGTGAGCGCTTCGCGGTGCGCAATTCCGGCGCAGTCGCCGTGATCGAGGGCGCCGGCGATCACTGCTGCGAGTACATGACCGGTGGCGCGGTGTGCGTGCTCGGGCGCACCGGGGTCAACTTCGGCGCCGGCTTCACCGGCGGCTTCGCCTACGTGCTCGATCTCGAGCGCAACTTCGTCGACCGCTACAACCACGAGCTGATCGACATCAGCCACATCCATCCCGAGGCCATGCAGTCGCACGTGCAACACCTGGAGAGCCTGCTCGAGCGGCACGTGGCGGCGAGCGGCAGTGCCTGGGCGGCGGAGATCGCCGGCGACCTGCGCACCTTTCTGCCGAAGTTCTGGGTGGTGAAACCCAAGGCCGCCTCCATCGATTCACTCATCGAGAACCTGCGGCGCGCCGCCTGAGCGCGCGCCCGAGCGTCCATGGCCGACAAGAACCTGCAGTTCCTCGACATCCCCCGCGCCGAGCCCGCCAAGGCCGCGGCCGAAGCCCGCATCGGCCACTTCCGCGAGATCTATGCACCGTTCGATGCCGCGGCTGCCGCACAGCAGGCGGGCCGCTGCCTCGCGTGCGGCAATCCGTTCTGCGAGTGGAAGTGCCCGGTGCACAACTACATCCCCAACTGGCTGAAGCTCATCGAGGAGGGGAATCTCTTCGAGGCGGCGGAGCTTTCGCACAAGACCAACTCGCTCCCGGAGGTGTGCGGCCGCATCTGCCCGCAGGACCGGCTGTGCGAGGGAGCCTGCACGCTCAACGATGGACTCGGCGCGGTGACCATCGGCGCCATCGAGAAGTACATCACCGACGAGGCGCTGCGCCAGGGCTGGAAGCCCGACATGTCGCAGGTGCAGCGCACGGGCAAGCGCGTCGCCGTCATCGGAGCGGGCCCCGCGGGCCTGGCGTGTGCCGATGTGTTGGTACGCAACGGGGTGCGGCCGGTGGTGTTCGATCGTCAGCCGCGCATTGGCGGCCTGCTCACCTTCGGCATCCCGCCCTTCAAGCTGGAGAAGGAAGTGGTGGAGAAGCGGCGCGAGCTCATGCAGGGCATGGGAGTCGAGTTTCGTCTCGGCTGCGAGGTGGGTCGCGATCTTCCGTTCGCGCAGCTGCTCGCCGACTACGACGCGGTGTTTCTCGGCATGGGCACCTACACCTACGTGCGCGGCGGCTTCCCGGGAGAGGACCTGCCGGGGGTGCACGAGGCTCTGCCGTACCTCGTCTCCAACATCCGCTATGAGCTCGGGTTCGAGGGCGCGGCGCACGCGCTCATCAGCATGCGCGGGCAGCGCGTGCTCGTCTTGGGCGGCGGTGACACCGCGATGGACTGCAACCGCACCGCGATCAGACAGGGCGCACAGAGCGTCACCTGCACCTACCGGCGCGATGAGCACAACATGCCGGGCTCACGGCGCGACTACCGCAACAGCCGCGAGGAAGGCGTGGAGTTTCTCTTCCACCGCCAGCCGATCGAGATCGTCGGCGCCGAGCGCGTGGAGGGAGTGAAGCTCGTGGAGACCACGCTCGGGCCGCCGGATGTGCGCGGGCGGCGCGTGCCGCAGCCGCTTCCCGGATCGGAGCAGATCGTGCCGGCGGATGCGGTGATCATCGCGTTCGGCTTCCTGCCGAGCCCGCCGCAGTGGCTCGGCGATCACGGCATCGGCCTCCATGACGGCGGTCGCGTGCGCGTCTCGGCGGCAGCGAAGAGCGCCTTCCAGACGACTCACCCGCAAGTCTTCGCCGGCGGTGACATGGTGCGCGGGTCGGACCTGGTCGTGACGGCGGTGTTCGAGGGACGCGAGGCGGCGCGCGGAATTCTCAACTATCTCGGCGCCGGCTGACTCCCAACACTCTCCACCGCCCGACAGCCGTCAAAAAAAACCCCGCCGAAGGGCGGGGCTTTACGTGTCTGCATCATCGATTGACCCGGTGGTTCGCTGTCAGCTCCGGCCGTGGCGCGTAGCTCACCCAAATCGAGTGCACGCTGCGTCTGGCAAGTCGCGTCATCACGAGCATCTATTCTTGCGGCTGAAACGCTTGGAGCCTCTAGCTCCGGCTTCTATCGCGAGGCCCGCGTGTTCATCCACGCGTTGTGTCGTTCCTGACAACCTACAGCAAGTTAGTGGCTGCCGTACCCGTGCCCGCGTCGATCCCCGAGCTTTCTGTTGTAAGTTCCCTCCTACTGCGGCGTAGACGCATCAACAGGTGAGGGCACTGCTGAGCGGAAACCAGAAATTCTTTTGCGGACAGTGCCTTCCCGGAGTAAGTGTACTCATTCCTATACGGATTACCATGTCGCAATTTGTCGACAACCGGGGAACGAGCATTGGCTTGGCTGCAACATTTGCTTCACGGGAGTGCCTTCATCGGAGGGGTAGACGGATGGTGACCCGGACCCCGGCCTCCCCGGGAAGGCTCGCGGCGCGGGCCTCCCCGCCGTGAAACTCCGCGATCAGCCGGACGATGTACAGGCCTAGCCCGAAGTGCGGTCGCCTGTCCTGATCGGTGCGCGATTGCCACAGGGACTCGAACAGCCGCCCCTGCAGGTGCGCGGGGAGCGGCGGGCCGGGGTTTTCGACCTCGAGGAGGGCCTCGGCGCCCTCCAGGCGCAGGCGGACGGTCAGGGTCGCGCCCCCCGGGCTGAAATCGACCGCGTTGTCGATCAGCTTGTCGAGCATCTGCACGATCAGATCCGGTGCCCCATGCAACATAATCTGGCCAGGTGGATGCTCGAAGCCGAACGACCGCCCCGGGAACGCGGTGCGATACGCGGCGATGGCGGAGTCGACCACCGCCACGAGGTCGAAATCGATCCGCTCCGCGTTCCCGATCGCCTCCTCGACCCGTGTCGCGGCTCCCATGGCGAGCAGGATCGCATTGAGTCGCTCGCTTCCCTGCCGGGCTCGCTCGAGGTAGGTGCGCGCGGCGTCGCCCGAGGGTTCCGCCTCCAGGTTCTCGAGCGATGAGCGCACGATCGTGAGCGGGGTGCGGATCTCGTGCGCGAGCTTGCCGGCGAGGGTGCGCAGGTAGCTGGTGTACTCGTCGAGCCGGCCGAGCAGCGTCGAGAAGCTGCGGGCGACATCCCCGAGCTCATCGCGCGAGGAGGTCTCGGGAAAGGCCGTGACGAGACCTGCGCGCGTGAGCGCCGACTCGCTCGCGCGTCGCAGCCGCGCGAGTCGCAGCGCCAGCCACGCGGCGAAGGCGAACATCACCGCGACCGCCGCCAGGCTCGTACCGAGGGTGAAATTGAGCATGCGTGTGAGCGCCCGATCGCGCAGCCGCAGCCAGCGATCCGCGGTCTGCGTCACCTCGAGCGTTGCGATCGGCTCGCGGCGATCGCGATCGTAGATGGTGGCCTGGGCTTCGATCAGGCCCGGTTTGCCGGGACGGTCGATGAACCGCCGGTACAGCCTCGCCAGGAGCGGCGCGCCGGTGCTGAGCGTGGGCGCCTGCGCGAGCGCATCGACGTGTGCGAGGGTGTGCCCATCGGGTGAGTGGATCGCAAGCCTGAGGCCCGGCTGCATGAACTGCGCGAGGTAGGTGCCGAGCTCCGGAGCGGGCACGATCAGGCGACCCTGCGTGCGCAGGTCATCGCTCCTGAGGGTGCCGTAGCTGACGGGTATCCCGCCGCGCTTGTCGCGATCATCGACGAGCACTCCGAATTGCTCGCCCACCAGCGACAGCGGCATGCCGATCTCCACGCGGTAGCCGCCGTTGGCCGGTTGCCACGCAGCCCGCACCCGCGGCTCGATCACCACGTGGCGCTCGCCGTATTCGCCGGCTTCGATGCGCCGCGCGCTGAGCGCTCCGGGACCGCTTGCCGCGAGGAATACCTGCTGCTGCTCGCCGTGGCTGTCCTCGTAGCCTATCCACACGCGGTCGCCAAAGGTCGCGGGATCCAGCCAGTTGCTGCCCGGGGCGTCGAATACCGGATGCTCATCGTGCACCTCGAGCAGCACGTAGAGCATGTGCTCGTAGACGCCGCTCAGGATGTCGAAGTGATGGCGCGCATCGCGGCTCACCTGGAGCGTCGCGCCCGAGCCACGTGGCCAGTCATCCGCGTACCCATCGATGAGTGGCGCCGCGGCGAGGGCGAGCGGCCTGAGATCGTACGGCCCCGGTGTCGACACCACCGGCGCACTCGCGGCCGGCGCTGCGCCCTCGGCCTGCTCGACCGCGGCGTCCGGCGTCGCATCCGGTGCCGGCAGTGGCTGGCGATAGAGCAGATCCGTACGCCCCTGGAGCGAGGCGGCGATGGTCTGCGCCACCGCCTGCAGGGAAGTCTGCTCGCCCTCGCGCAGCGCCGCTTCCATCTCGCGCGCATAGCGGCAACCGGCCCACGGCAGCACCAGTGTGGTGAGTCCGAGGGCGAGGAGCTTGAGACGCAGCGACATCGCCCAGGACGTCACTCGACCCAGCGGTAGCCCATGCCGTAGACGGTCTGCAGGCAGTCGAAACCGGGATCGATGCTCTGGAACTTGCGGCGGATGCGCTTGACGTGCGAGGTGACCGTGTTGTCGTCGAGCACCACGTTGGCGGCGTCCATGAGCTGCTGGCGGTTGCGCACATGGCCGGGATGACGTGCGAGCGCATGCACGATCCAGAACTCGGTGAGCGACAGCAGCACGACCTTCCCGTCCCACTGCGCCTGCATGCGCTCGGGATCGAGGCTGAGCGCGCCGCGACGGGTGACCTCGGCCGCGGCCGCCGGACGGCGCAGCGCGTCCACGCGGCGAAACAACGCGTTCACCCGCGCGGTGAGATGCGCGAGGCTCAGGTCCTTGGTCAGGAAATCGTCCGCCCCGAGGCGTAGCCCCGATACCGCGTCGAGCTCGCTGTCGCGCGCGGTGAGAAAAATGATCGGCAGCTCGGCTGACAGGGCGCGCAGCTCACGACACAACTCGAAGCCACCCTCGGGCTCCTCCTCGAGCGAGATGTCGATGACCGCCAGGTCCGGCAGGCGTGCGGCGAAGGCCGCCATCGCCTGCGCGCGGTTGGCGTAGCAGCGCACCGTGTAGCCCTCGCGCGTGAAGGCGGCCGCGTAGTTGTCGCGGATGGCCGCTTCGTCCTCGACGATGGCAATGAGGCGCTTCATGCAGAGGCAAGGCTACCGTCTGTCGGCGTGCGGCGGAAGCGCTGCAGCGTGCCACATTTCGCCACGATTCTTGCGCGCCGCGCCACGATTTCGTCCCGTGCGGCGCTGGCGTGCGTCGCTGTAATGCCCTTCGGGCAATCACAGCGGCATTCCCCATGAACGCGACGACAGCGCGCGCCGGCTTGGCCTGCCGGCGCGCATCGCACGGTATGGCCCGAGCTCGTGGCGAGCGGCTCATCAACTGGCTCGGGCTCATCGCACTGCTGGCTCTCGGCATCGTCTGGCAATAGGCGCTGCGGTAACATGCTGCCTGCGCGCGACGAAAGCGCGCGGACGCATCCCGGCGGTCAACGGACGGAGCAGGCCATGAGCGATGAAGTCGTGTTTTACAGCAGCCCGATGTCGCGCGGTCGCATGGTGCACTGGATGCTCGAGGAGACCGGCGCCCCGTACCGCTACGAGCTCATCAACCTCGAGAACCGCGATCAGAAGAAGCCCGCCTACCTCGCCGTGAACCCGATGGGCAAGGTGCCGGCGATCGTGCATCGTGGCACCGTGGTCACCGAGTGCGGAGCGATCTGCGCCTATCTCGCCGATGCCTTTCCTGCCGCTGCGCTGGCCCCACCGCTCGACAGCCCGTTGCGCGGCAGCTATTACCGCTGGCTGTTCTTCGGCGCCACCTGCGTCGAGCCTGCGGTGATCGACCGCATGCTCGCGCGACCGGCCGTCAGCAAGCCGAGTGCGCTCGGGTACGGCTGCTACGAGGACGCGGTCGAGACGCTCGCGGGGGCATTGAAGCCGGGTCCCTTCCTGCTGGGGCGGCAGTTCAGCGCCGCCGATGTCTATGTCGGATCCCAGATCGGCTTCGGGCTGATGACCAAGTCCCTCGAGCCGCGGCCTGCCTTCCGCGAGTACTGCGGCCGCCTCGAGGAGCGGCCCGCCCACCGGCGCTTCATGGAACAGACCGAGCAGCTCATCGCGCAGATGAAGAAGGTAAGCTGATCAGCGTCGGCTTTGCCGTGTGCCGCGGGGCAATTGAGCCGCCCTGCGCCCCGTGCTAGGTTCTGCCGCGCCGGCACATAAAAACCAACCTGCGGCTGCGCTGACATCCAACACCCAGCCGCCTGCGCACGGGGGAACCGTCATGTTCACGCAGCTTATCGATCCGCTCGGTAACCTGACGCTCACCTGCCTGGTGGCGCTGGTGCCCGTGGTGTCACTGCTGGTGATGCTCGCCGTGTGGCGCCTGCCGGCGTGGCTCGCGACGCTGCTGGGCTCGCTGCTCACTTTCGTGCTCGCCGTGTGGGTATGGAAGATGCCGCTGGGCGATGGCACGCACGCCTACGCCTACGGCGCCGCCACCGGGGTGTGGAACGTCAACTGGATCACTTTCTGGGGCATGGTGTTGTTCAACACGCTGGCGGTGAGCGGCGTGTTCGAGAATTTCCGGCGCTGGCTGATCGCGCAGGGGAGCCTCGATGTGCGCGTGCAGACCATGTTGTTCGCCTGGGCATTCGGCGCGCTGCTCGAGGGGCTGGTGGGCTTCGGCTATCCCTGGGCGGTGGTGGCACCCATCCTGATCTCGCTCGGCATCTCCGATCTGAACGCGATCCGCGTCGCGGCGATCGCCAACAACGCGCCGGTCTCCTACGGGGCACTCGGTGCGCCGATCATCGCGCTGGCCGCGGTGACCAATTACCCGCTGCTCGCGCTCTCAGGATCGGTCGGAACCATCGTCGCGGTACTGGCGCTGCTGCCGCCGTGGGTGCTGCTGTACCTGGTATCGGGCTGGAAGGGGCTGAAGGGCGGCTGGCCGCTCGCCATCGTCGGCTCGCTCGGCTACATCGCCGGGCAGTACCCGGTTGCCGTTTACCTCGGGCCGTACCTGCCGGACGTCGCCGGCGCGATCGTGTGCTTCATCGGGCTGCTGCTGCTGTTGAGAGTGTGGCAACCGGCCAGCGTGCTCGGCTACGGCGGCGTACCGGTCGATGCGGCTGCCGCGCATCAGACCCGCGGCCACGGGCTCTCGGCCGGAGAGGTGCTGCAGGCGTGGCTGCCGTTCCTGGTGCTGCTCGTCGTGGTGGCGGCCTGGACCGGTCCGTGGTCGCCGCTGCCGAAGGTCAGCTGGTTCAAGACCCAGGCGGTCGCCTGCTCGGCGCTCGCGGCCACCTGCCCGCCCAAGGGCAATGTCACCGCGGTGTTCAACTTCGCGCCCTACATCGGCGGCACCGCCATCCTGGCATCGTGGATCATCGTCGCTGTGTTGCTGCTCGCCATGGGGCGCCTGAAGAGCACGCAGATCGGCGAGGTGTTCCGGCGAACCTTCCACCAGATGTGGGGGGCGCTGCTGGTCGGCGTGTTCATCTTCGGGCTCGCCTATACCTTCAACTACTCGGGCATGGCCGCATCACTCGCCAAGGGTTTCTCCAGCATGGGCACGGCCTTCATCGTCGTCGCGCCGATACTCGGGTTCATCGGCGTGGCGCTGTCGGGGTCCAACACCTCCACCAACGCCATGTTCGGCAAGTTCCAGGCGCTGGTCGGTACGCAGCTCGGGCTGCCGCCGCTGCTGCTGCCCTCGTTGAACTCAGTCGGCGCCGAGATCGGCAAGCCGGTCGCGCCGCAGACCGCGAGCGTCGGCGTCTCCACCAGCAAGTTCGTGCGCAAGGAAGGGGATGTGATCCGTCACAACATGGGCTGGACGTTCATCCTGCTCGCGTACCTGATCCTGATCGCGATCGGCTGCTATCTCGCCCATCCGGCGGCGATGACGCTCAAGTGACGCTCAGAAAGCGTTGATTCCGGTCAGCTCGCGGCCGACCGTGAGCTGATGGATCGTCTCGGTGCCTTCGTAGGTGATGACGCTCTCGAGGTTGAGCATATGACGGATGGGGGCGTACTCGGCGCTGATTCCGGCGCCGCCCAGCATGTCGCGGCAGTCGCGCGCGATATCGAGCGCCATGCGGCAGTTGTTCCACTTGGCGAGCGACACCTGCACCGGCAGCATCGTGCCCGCGTCCTTCAGTCGTCCGAGCTGTAACGCCAGCAGCTGCGCAGTGGTAATACGCCGTGCCATGTCGGCGAGCCGCACCTGGATGGTCTGATTCGCGGCGAGCGGCCGCCCGAAGAGCGTGCGCGTCGCGCTGTAGTCGAGCAGCTGCCTGAGGCAGGCCTGCGCGGCACCGATCACTCCCCAGCAGATGCCGTAACGCGCCTGCGTCAGGCAGGAGAGCGGTCCCTTCAGCCCGGTGACCCCCGGAAGCACGCGGCTTTCGGGCACCAGCACGTTGTCGAAGAACAGTCCTGCGGTCACCGAGGCACGCAGCGAGAACTTGTGTTGGATCTCCGGCGCCGAGAAGCCGGGCGTCCCCTTATCGACGAGGAAGCCGCGGATACCCTCCGGGGTCTGCGCCCATACCACCGCGACGTCGGCGATCGCGCCGTTGGTGATCCACATCTTCGCGCCGTTCAATACCCAGTCGCCGCCGCGCCGCTTGGCGTGGGTTTTCATGTTGGCGGGGTCGGAGCCGCCGTGCGGCTCGGTGAGCCCGAAGCAGCCGATCAGCTCGCCGCGCGCCATGCGCGGCAGGTAGTGCTGCTTCTGCTCGGCGGAGCCGTACGCGAAGATCGGATACATGCAGAGCGATGACTGCACCGACACGAAGCTGCGGATGCCGGAATCACCGCGCTCGAGCTCCTGACAGATGAGCCCGTAGCAGACCGCGTTGAGACCGGCGCAGTCGTACCCCTGGATGGAGGAGCCGAGCAGCCCGAGGGCGGCGAGCTTCGGGACCAGCTCCCTGGGGAAGGTGTGTTCCTCGAAGCAGCGCTGGATAATCGGCAGCACCTCGGCGTCGACGAGCCGCGCCACCGACTCCTGCACCATGCGCTCCTCGTCGCTGAGCGCTGCCCGCACCCCGTAAAGATCGAGGGGATCGAGCGCACTGCCGGCCGCCGGGCGGGCGGTGTCGGGGCTGGGAGCGGCTTTTGCCACGGCGATGTCTCCTGTGAAACGAGGCTACCCCGGCGGGGGGCGCGCATGATAGCGGGGTCCCCGGGAAATTGCGCATCTTGCCAAGCACCCAGCGCTCGCACGGCGCGCCGAGCGCAATTTCACCGGGGTGCTTTAGCGGGTCCGCGGGCCGAAGTGGATTCGCCGGGCGCCTTGGCGCACGCTGCGCGCATGAAAATCCCCGAGATCATCATCGTCGAGACCGTCCACCAGCCCGGCAGTCTCGCCAAAGTACTGCAGGTGATCGCGGAGGCAGGCCTCGCCCTCGAGCAGCTGGTGGCGCTGCGGCGCGACCAGGGCCGCACGCTGTGGGAGATCACGCTCGAGATGGACGAGGAGGCCGACCGGTCGCTCTACGAGCGCATCGGTAAGATTCCCACGGCCCGTTTCGTCGGCAAGTCCGACCGCGTGTTCAACCGTCACCGTGGCGGCAAGATCCGCATCGTGTCGACGGTGCCGATCAACACGCGTGAGGTCCTGCGTGATGTCTACACCCCGGGCGTCGCGCGGGTTTGCCTCGCGATCCAGAAGAACCCGCAGGCTGCCTACGAATACACCGCGCTCGGCAACACGGTCGCGGTCGTTACCAACGGCACGGCGGTGCTCGGGCTCGGCAACATCGGCGCGCTCGCCGGCCTGCCGGTGATGGAGGGCAAGGCGGCGCTGTTCGCGGACCTGGTCGGCATCAACGCCGTGCCGATCCTCATCGAGGAGACGGTGCCCTCGCGCGTGGTCGAGCTGGTATACGGCATTGCCAGCTCCTTCGGCGCGATCCAGCTCGAGGACTTCGCCGCGCCCGAATGCTTCGAGATCGAGGAGCAACTGCGCGCGAAGCTGCAGAAGCCGGTGTTGCACGATGACCAGCACGGTACCGCGGTGGTCACCCTTGCGGCGCTGCTGAACGCCGCGCAGCGCTCGGGCGTCGATCTGCGCGCGAGCATCGTCGGTCAGATCGGCCTCGGCGCGGCCGGCAGCGGCATCGTGCGGCTGCTGCAGGCCTACGGCGTGCGGCACGTCCTCGGCACGGACCTCAACGCCGGCGCGCTGGCGCGTCTCGCTGCCTCGGGCGGCGAGCCGGTGAGCCTCGAGACCCTCATGCAGCGAGCCGACATCGTGATCGCGTGCACCGGCGTCAGAGGCCTCATCCGGCCGGAATGGGTGCGTTCCGGCCAGGTCATCCTCGCGCTCTCGAACCCGGATCCGGAGATTGAGCCTCTGGTGGCCCGCGCCCAGGGGGCCGCGTTCGCGGCGGACGGCAAGGGCATCAACAATGTGCTGGCATTTCCCGGGCTCTTCAAAGGCGCGCTGGAAGCCCGTGTGCGCTGCTTCTCCGATTCGATGCTCATGGCCGCCGCGCACGCCATCGCCGGGCTCGCGCGCGGGGATGAGCTCGTCCCATCGCCTCTGGACCGCGAGCTGCACGAGAAAGTCACGGCTGCGGTGCGCGCTGCCGCAGAGTCAATGCCAAGGAGTTGAGGGTGCGCCCGCGTGGACCGAGCCTGCGGCGCAAGCCTGCGCCCCGGCTGCCGGTGGCAAAGACACGTTTCCTCGATGGTTAGCCAAATACCTAACCATTGGCCAAACGAGGTGTGCTGCCCTCTCGGGCGCGACGCCACGGCTGCCAAAACGGCCCGGCGCGGCCGGACCGCTGCCGCGGCCGGCTCAGTACGGCAAACTGAACCGCCGATACGCCGCCGCGAGCAGCCACATCGGGCCGATGAGGAGGAACTGCAGGTCCTTGAAGAAGGAAGGGCGCTTGCCCTCCACCGCGTGGCCGATGAACTGGCCGATCCAGGCAACCACGAAGATGACCACCGAGGTGAGCCACAGCGGCCAGGGCAGCTCCGAGAGCATCCGCGTGATCGCGAGCAGCGCCGCGAAGACCAGCACCAGGCCGAGCGCAAGCGCCGGCGAGAGGACGAGGTAATAGATCAGCGCGGCGGCCGCGGCGAGCGTCGCCCAGTTGAGCCACGGGGAGATCGCGGAGAGTTCCGCCGGCACCGGCGTCGCCCACAGCAGTCCCATCACCGAGAGCACGATCGGCGGGACGCAGATCCAGTGCAGCAGCTTGTTGGTGCGATCCTGGTGGCTCGCACCGTATTCGCCGAGCCACTCCGTCACGGTGCGCATGCGCCGGACGCTACGCGCCCGGCCGCGGACCCGCAAGCGCGGGATCAGGCGGCCATCAGGCCGCGCAGCTTGCCGAGAGCGCTGGACTCGATCTGGCGAATGCGCTCCGCCGACACTCCGTATTTCGCCGCGAGCTCGTGCAGGGTCGCCTTGTCCTCTGACATCCAGCGGCGCTGGACGATATCGCGGCTGCGCGTGTCCAGGCGGCTCAGCGCACCGCGTAACCGCTCGGACGAGTCATCGGCGCTCTCCGCCTCCTCCACCTGCCCGGCGGGATCCGCATCGGGTGCCGGCAGATAGGCAGCCGGGCTATAGACCTCCTCGTCATCCGCCTCGGGAGCGGGATCGAACGAGAGGTCGCGCGCGGCGAGTCGCTTCTCCATTTCCGTCACTTCGCCCGGCGAGACACCGAGGTCGCGGGCGACCGCGAGGGTCTCTTCGGCCGACAGCCAGCTCAGATTCTTCTTGAGCCGCCGCAGATTGAAGAACAGCTTCCGCTGCGCCTTGGTGGTGGCGATCTTCACCAGCCGCCAGTTGCGCAGCACGTACTCGTGGATCTCGGCACGGATCCAGTGAACCGCGAAGGAAACCAGCCGCACGTTCACGGCCGGATCGAAGCGCTTCACCGCCTTCATCAGCCCGACGTTGCCTTCCTGGATCAGGTCGCCCATCGGCAGACCGTATCCGCTGTAGCCGCGCGCGATGTGGACGACGAAACGCAGATGCGAGAGCACGAGCTCCCGCGCCGCCTGCAGGTCCCCCTGCGAGCGGAAACGTTCGGCGAGCGCGCGCTCGTCTTCACGGCTGAGGACCGGAATACGGCCTACGCGCTCCAGATAAGCATCGAGACTCCCGAGCGGGCCGGCCAAAGCCAGATCGCCCGGGCGGGCAATCAGTGCGCCTGCAGTCATTGAATCTCCCGTGGTTGAGGTCGGCATTTTAGCAGTCGACTCCTTAGAGTGCTAAAGCCCCCCGGAGTTCCCGGGCCGGAGCTTGCGCACCTTGCCGAACAACAGCTTGCGCGCGAGCAAGGCCACATGTAATCCCCCAACAGGGGTGGGCCGGGTCCCCCGGATGGCGGGTCTGCCCGCCAGCGCTGACTGGACCGCGGCCGCACCACCCTGGCCCCAAAGGTGGCCTGGGTTTAACGGGTAGCCGGTTGTGGGTAGAGTCGGCTCAAAGCCGTCGGTTCCGTTTGCCGGGCCGGCAGAAGAAAGAGGGGAGAGCGCATGGTCACCATTGCCTCGCTGTGGCTGCCGATCCTGCTGTCGGCGGTCATCGTGTTCGTCGTGAGCTCGG
>JAFAKO010000368.1 GCA_019235245.1 Gammaproteobacteria bacterium | reverse complement strand
GATGCCGAATTCAACGTCGCGGCACCGCTGGTGCTCAGGGTGGTCGTCGCGACATTGCCGGCGTTGGTGATCCCATTGGTGATGGTCGCACCAGTGACGCCGAGCGTGCCACCCACCGTGGCATTGCCGCCGATGGTGGCATTGTTGGTGATCGATACCGAATTCAACGTCGCGGCACCGCTGGTGCTCAGGGTGGTCGTCGCGACATTGCCGGCATTGGTGATGCCATTGGTCGTGGTGGCGCCGGTGACCGCCAGCGTGCCGCCCACGTTGGCAGCGCCCGTGGTGGTGAGGGTCCCGGAGTTGACGGCACCGGTCGTCGTGAGGTTTCCGCCGCTCAAGCTCGCCGTGCCATCCGTCACAGTGACGCCCTGAACGGTCCCTCCACTCGTGATGTTGCCGGAGCTCGTGATGGCGCCGGTATTGGTGATGCCATGCGTGTTGGTGGTCCCGGTGACCGCCAAGGTGCCACCGACCGTCGCGTTGTTCGTCACCGCCGCGGAGTTCAGCGTCGCGGCACCCGTCGTCGTCAGGGTGCCGGTGGTGACGTTGCCGCTGTTGGTGATATTGCCGGTATTGGCAATGGTGCCGGTGTCGTTCATGTTATGGGTGGTCGTGGTCCCGGTCACCGCCAGGGTACCACCGACCGTCTCGTTGTTCGTGACCGCCGCGGAGTTCAGCGTCGCGGCGCCGGTCGTCGTCAGGGTGCCGGTGGTGACGTTGCCGCTGTTGGTGATATTGCCGGTATTGGCAATGGTGCCGGTGTCGGTGATGTTATGGGTGGTCGTGGTCCCGGTCACCGCCAGGGTACCGCCGACCGTCTCGTTGTTCGTGACCGCCGCGGAGTTCAGCGTCGCGGCACCGGTCGTCGTCAGCGTGCCGGTGGTGACGTTGCCGCTGTTGGTGATGTTGCCGGTATTCGTGATCGTGCCGGTGTCGGTGATGTTATGCGTGGTCGTGGTCCCGGTCACCGCCAGCGTACCGCCGACCGTCTCGTTGTTCGTCACCGCCGCGGAGTTCAGCGTCGCGGCGCCGGTCGTCTTCAGCGTGCCGGTGGTGACGTTGCCGCTGTTGGTGATATTGCCGGTATTGGCAATGGTGCCGGTGTCGGTGATGTTATGCGTGGTCGTGGTCCCGGTCACCGTCAGGTTGCCTGTGACGGTCGTCCCACCGCTCGCGGTGATGTTTACGGTGTTCGGCGCGCCAGTGGGCGTGACCGTCCCGCCCGTGCCCGTCGTTATCTTCGACTGAGCGTAGGCCTGCTGACCGAAAGCGGCGCAGATGATGCCCACGGTGAGTGGCACCGCCACTCGAGCGGCAACCGACCGCGGTGTACGCCACAAGATATTGATGGCCAAGCCAATTACTCCGAATCGCGGGATACAGGGTCCCTCGGA
This sequence comes from Gammaproteobacteria bacterium, assembly GCA_019235245.1. Classification (GTDB taxonomy): domain Bacteria; phylum Pseudomonadota; class Gammaproteobacteria; order Steroidobacterales; family Steroidobacteraceae; genus 13-2-20CM-66-19. The sequence continues at coordinate 4,356 of JAFAKO010000368.1, read as the reverse complement.
GTCATCCTACGCAAGATCTCGAAGCGGCCTTGTGAAGCGGCGACGCGTTTGCCGGGCAGCCAGTGTCAGGCAGCGCACATAATTTGGAACTGGGCCGGCTCGGCAGACCCGCGATATAAAACAAGGATCAGATTAAGTTAACCGCGGCCGGGCGACGCAGCGGCGGCTGTTCGCAGCTCGCCTCAGTCCATCACCGCCGAACGGATCTCGATCCCGGCCCCGATCACGCTGGTGACCGATGTAACGGCGGCGACCTCGAGGAGCTGTGCCTTCTGAGCCGCGGTCAGGGGACGGGCGAACGACAGCCGCCGCTCGATGTGCTCGTGCCCGCCCGCATCGCGCGACCAGCGCAGGCCGACGGTGATCTTGCCGAGCGTCCACTCCTGCTGCATCGCGTGGCGGCGCAGCGCTACCGCGGTATCGGCGCCGAGACTCGCGAGCAGCAGCTCGCGCGGGGCGAGGCCGGCGTCACTTCCGCCGGCGGAGACGGTCTCGTCCGCCGTCAGGTGATGATGCCCGGAAACGATCTGCTGTACGTGCTGGTGCTCATTGATCACCGTGACGTAGGCCATGTTCATTTCCTCCCGTGGCAGCGCGCGCCCGCTGACCCGCGCCCGAGGCCGCCGGCGCCAGGCGCCCGAACATACTGCGGGCGATGCTGCTTATGCTCAAGCCGGTCACATCGTCCAGGTGATACGGCTCGTTGGCCACTATGGCGCGCGCCGCGCGCAGCCCGCTGCGGATGGCGGGCCCGATACCTTCGCCGAGGTCGCGCGAGGCCAGGCCGGCGGCATCCCCGGTGATGAAGGCGTTCTCACGGCGCACGACCTCCACCTTGCCGCGCAGGTAATAGCTGTAGCCGGTGGGATCGAACTGCGCACCCGGCGCGAGACGCCGCTCGAGGGTCCCGATGAGGTGTGCCCAGTGCGAGCGGATATCCTGGCCACGGGCCTTGAGCCGCGCGGCGATCGCGCCGACGCCGACGTTGAGCCAGCCGCGCTCCTTCGGCACGTACCACGAGTATCCCGGCAGTCCCTGCTCGAAGAACCACAGATGACAGTCCGCATCGGACCAGTCGTAGGCGATCTCGTGCTCGAGCGTCACGATCTGCAACCCGCTCTCGCGCGGGTTGAGCTCGCGGAAGAGCTCGCGGTACACCGGGCAGCGCGTCCCGCCCGCCCCGATCAGGTAGCGGCAACGGAACTCGCCGTCGACGATGTAGCCATCGCCCTCGCGCTCGATGTGGCGCACGTTGTGCTGCACCACCTCGGCCCCGGAGCGCTCGAGCAGCCAGGCATCGAATTCGAAGCGACGGATGGAGTACTGCACGCACGGCACGGGCAGCTGCCACCTTCCGGAGTGCATCCGCAGGCGCGGGAAGGTGAGCAGCCGGTGCGGGTAGCTCGCAAGGTCCATGGCGAGCTCGCGCACCACCTCGGGCGTGATCCAGCCGGCGCACAACTTCAGGCGCGGGAAGCGCTCGCGATCGAGCAGCAGAACATCCACGCCGGCGCGGCGCAGCTGCCAGGCGGCGGTCGAGCCTGCGGGGCCGCCGCCGACGATCAGAACCTCGCAGTTGCGCATGCGGGCGCGTCAGCCCGTGTAGACGTGCGCGCGCGTCCAGGGGATCTCGTTGCTCTCCCCCGGCGCGAATACGACCTGGAAGAGCTGCAGCGATCCGGTGGTGAAGGCCGCAACCGAGCCGGCGAGGTACAGCCGCCACATGCGTACGAACTTCTCATCGAACATCGAGCGCACCCGCTCGCTCGCGCCCTCGAAGAGCCCGAGCCAGTGACGCAGCGTCTGCGCGTAGTGCAGGCGCAGGTTCTCGACATCGAGAATCGACAGGTCCCAGGGCTCGAAGATGCGTGCCGCCTCCGAGAGCGCCGGCGGATAGCCGCCGGGAAAGATGCGCTTCTCGATCCACGGCTGCAGCGGCGCCGGGCGGTTACGGCCGATCGAATGGATGAGGCCGCGCCCGCGCCCGCCGAGGCAGCGCTGCACCACGCCACCGAGCGCCGGGTAGTTCTTCACCCCGACGTGCTCGAGCATGCCGACCGAGACGAAGGCGTCATAACGCCCGGTGATGTTGCGGTAATCGTCCTCGACGTACTCCACCCGGTCCCCGAGCCCCTCGCGCCGGGCGCGCTCGCGTGCCCACGCGATCTGCTCGTGCGAGATGTTGAAGGCGCGCACGCGCACGCCGTAGTGACGTGCCATGTGCATGGCCAGCATGCCCCAGCCGCAACCGGCTTCCACCACGCTCTCACCGGGCTTGAGCGACAGCTTGCGGCACACGTGATCCATCTTCGCCACCTGCGCCGCATCGAGCGTGGCCGAGGGCGTCGGGTAATAGGCGCAGGTGTAAGCCATGGTCGATCCGAGCCACAGCTCGTAGAAGTCGTTGCCGATGTCGTAGTGGTGATGAATGTTGTCGCGCGAGGCCGCCAGCGTATTGATGTGCGGCCGGTGCAGCATGCGCGATACGCGCTGCGGCAGCGGGTCGCGCGAGCGCGCGTCGCGCCGCCCCGCCCGGTAAACGGCCTCGAGCAGCTGAACGAGGTCGCCTTCCACCGTGAGCGAGCCGTCGCTGTACGCATCGCCGAAATGCAGCGGGACATCGCGCAGCACCCACAGCATGCTGGCGCGGCTCGCGAAAGTCACACGGGCGACCGGGTTGCCCGCCGCCACCCGCGCGCCATCGCGAATGGCCAGCTCGAGCGGCGGGGAGCCGAGCGATGCCAGCATGCGCGCCAATAACCAGCGGTCGGCGCGCTTGCCTTCGCCGCTGGCGTGCGCCTGGGACGGCAGCTGCACGGGGGGTGCTGCCGTGACGGCAGCCTCGGGGACACGCTCGCGGCCTTTTGCCACGCTCTGCTCGACGGCGCTCACGGGACTACACCTTCCGAAGGTTTGGGAACGGTAATTTAGCACGGCAGCCGAGGGGGTCCGTCAACCGCCCCGGCGTTGTGTTTGTCAGTGGCCGGGAGGCGCCTGCGCCGCAGGCGCTGCCGGTGCCGCCGCGCCCGGCGCGGCCTTGGCCCGCGCCGACCAGTATTTCTTCTCCCGTGCCAGGCCGGATTTCGCATCGGCGGCCGGGAGGTCCTCGGCCTGGCCGCCGGGCGCGTAGGCCACGGCCTTGCGGAGCTGCCCGTCGGAGCCGATCAGGTATGCCACATTCGCCCCGGTCTGGGCGTTGACATTGAAAATGACCACATCGGCATGGTTGGCGAGGCTGACGTTGAACGTCCGCACCCGGTGGCCCTCCTTGGAGAGCAGCTGCCTCACGTCGGTCCCCTCCTGCGGCTTGGCAAGCCCGAAGACCAGCGAGATGTTCGGCGGCAGTCGCGACAGGAAACCCGAGTCGAGCGCCTGCTGGGTGAGTGTCTGCACCCAGGAAGTCGCCGCAGCGTGGGTGTCGGCAAATGCGACGCCCGCGAGGAATGTCATCAGAAGCGGAATGAAGGCGCGCTTGATCATCGGGGCTTCCTCGGGCTGACAGTCGGGTGTTGCGTCAGTGTTGAGTTGAGAAGGGTCGCAAGTCGCGCGCCGGCAAGCAACAGCCGCTCGCGAACCACGACCTCGGCCGCATCCAGGTAGGCACGATCGAGCACCACGATCCCCTGCGGCACGCTGTTGCAGGCAAATCCCGCAAAGCGATAAGCCACGTTCCGGGCCAGGTTGTTGGATTCGCGCGCCCAGCTGTCCGGATCGCCCCGGCCGACCTCGCGCTCCAGGTGGGCGGCCTCGCTGGCGAGGGCATCGATCGCACGCGGCGGCCGTTGGCGGTGGCTTTCATGGAGCGCACGCTGCACCAGGTCGTTGTCCCAGGCGCGATGCAGATTCTCCCGGCCGCGCGTGTGCACCCCCTCGAGCGCGACCGCCACGAGATTCCCGCCGTGATCGGCGTTGTCCGCGGCGTGCAGCGGCTGGTGGATGTCCCCCACCAGGTGCACCAGCCACTTCAGCGCCTCATCGCGCTCACGCGCCGTGGAGCTCTCATCACGCAGCGCCCCCGCCAGCCGCTTGATCTCCTCGGTGTTGCATTGGCCGTCGGGACAGTAGCGCGCCTTGTCCGCGCTACCGCAGACCGGTATGTCATCGTAGTGCCACGCCGGTCGCTCGGCCGCGGTGCCCCGTACCTCGTCAGCCCATACCGACACCGACTCGAGCGTGGTACGTCCGGAGGGATTGCCGAACTTGTCCCGGTCGTCCGCGAGTATCTGCAGCACGGCCGCATGTGCCGCCGGAGTGAGCAGGCGGTCGGCGATCGCCCCGATGGTCCGCTGACCCTTCGGTCCCCACGCCATGGCCGCCGGCGCGGCGAGCAGCACGGCAGCGGCCAGGCCGCGCGCG
>JAFAKO010000321.1 GCA_019235245.1 Gammaproteobacteria bacterium | reverse complement strand
ACGCTCATCGAGCAGATCCTCGCGAGCCATTCCCTCGTCGAGGGCACGATGGAGCTGCCGGACATCCCGCAGATCGCCCGCGGGCTCGCCCGCCGCGACGGCCGCGACGAGGCACACGCCTTTTTCGACTCGCTCGCGGCATTGACGCGCGATGAGATGCGCGCGCTCGGTGAGCAGTATCTCGAGGGTACGCGCGTCTTCCGCAAGACTGCGGCGCCCTACTTCATCGACAAGATGCCGAACAACTGCCTGTACGTCGGGCTCATCCATCTCATGCTGCCGAACGCGAAGATCATCGACGCCCGGCGGCATCCGCTCGGCTGCGGCTTCTCATGCTTCAAGCAGCACTTCGCCCGGGGTCAGAGCTTCACCTACGGTCTCGAGGACCTGGGCCTCTACTATCGCGATTACGTCGAGCTCATGGCGCACTTCGACACGGTGCTGCCGGGTCGCGTCCATCGGGTGCTCTACGAGACGATGGTCGAGGACACCGAAACCGAGGTGCGCCGCCTGCTCGCGCACTGCGGGCTGTCGTTCGAGGACGCCTGCCTGAAGTTCTACGAGAACGAGCGCGCCGTGCGCACCGCGAGCTCGGAGCAGGTGCGCCAGCCGATATTCCGCGAGGGCATCGACCAGTGGCGCCACTACGAGCCCTGGCTCGAGCCGCTCAAGACCGCTTTGGGACCGGTGCTGACGGCCTACCCGCAGGTACCGGAGTGAATCTGGCGATGGATTTGCCGTGAGGGCCTAGTTCATCAACCTACCATCGGGGGGCGATCCATGACGCGAAGTCGACGTAGAAAACTGCTGCGCGAGGCGGGCAAGCGCCGCGCGCTCGTCCGCACGGGGCTTCCGGTCGCCTCTGCACTGCTCGCGTATGCGCCGGCCCTGTACGCCCAGCAACAGCCCGCCGCAGGCGCCACGACCGGGGGTCTCGAGGAGGTCGTGGTCACGGCGCAGAAGCGCACCGAGACCCTGCAGGATGTCCCGATCAGCATGGAAGCTCTCAACAACGAGAAGCTGTCGCAGCTGCATATCTCGGACATCGACGACTATGTGAAATACCTGTCCGGTGTCACGACCGTCAAGGGCCTGGGTCAGGGCGGCACCGGTATCGGCACGACGCATGTCTACATGCGCGGCGTCGTCAGCGGGCAGGACGGCAATCACTCGGCTTCGCAGCCGACCGTCGGCACCTATCTCGACGAACAACCGGTTACGACCATCGATGGTACGGTCGACATTCACGTCTATGACATCGCGCGCATCGAGGTGCTCGCCGGGCCCCAGGGCACTCTCTATGGCGCAAGCTCCGAAGCGGGCACTATCCGTATCATCTCCAACAAGCCCGATCCGACCAAGTTCACGGCCGGCTACGATCTCACCGGCAACACCGTCGAGCATGGCGGCCAGGGCTGGAAGGCTGAAGGCTTCGTGAACATCCCGCTCGCCTCCTGGGCGGCGGTGCGACTGGTCGCCTGGGACGAGCACGACCCCGGCTACATACACAACGTCGCGGGTACCGATGCCAACGCCGGAATCGTCAACGGCGTGCGCGAGTATCCGATCGGTACCGGCTGTCCGTGTACCGTCAGCACGGGCATCCAACCGATCCCGGGAACGGGCAACAGCAACGTCGACACGACCAACTCACAATACAACACGGCGTCGCTGTGGGGCGGACGTGCCGCGCTGGCCATGAATCTCGGCGATAACTGGACCATCACTCCGACCTTTATGGGACAGGAGCTCAGCTCCAACGGCTTCTTCGGCTATGACCCGGCGATGGGCGATCTCAATGTCGCTCGCTTCGGATATGCCGACAGCTTCAAGGACTCCTGGACCTCGACCGCACTGACGGTCGAGGGTAAGGTGAGTAACTTCGATATCACCTACGCCGGCGGATACTTCGTGCGCAACGAGCACACGCTCTCCGACTACAGCGACTACAGCTATTTCTACGACAAGTACTTTGCGTCCGGATGCCAGTGGGTCACGCAGAGCGGTTACAACTACGTAACTCAGCCGAACTCCAAGGCCTACGGCAACTGCTTCCACGGGACCGCCTACCCGAACAACAGCTATTACACCGCCCCGCAGGAGTATGTGATCACCAACGGCCACTACACCAAGTGGTTCAACGAGCTTCGCCTGACGACTCCGCAGGAGTACGCGCTCAAGGGCCTGGTGGGCCTGTTTGCGCAGCGCCAGGTGCACGAGATCTGGGAGCAGTACACCATCCCGGGCGCAGGCGGCAACCCGTACTCCTACAATCCCCAGGGCCTCGCGCAAAGTCTGAACATCCCGGGAGTCCCCGGAAATACCATCTGGCTCACCGACCAGGAGCGCGTCGATCGCGACTCGGCTGCCTTCGGGCAGCTCACCTGGGACATCAGCTCCAACTGGCAGGTGATCGGTGGTATCCGCTTCTATAAGTACAAAAACTCGCTGCAGGGCTTCTACGGTTACTCGGAGAACTTCCACAACCTCACCGGTTTCTATCCGGGCATGAATATCTGCGATCCCGCTTTGGGGCCGGCGCCCTTCCACGGCGCACCGTGTACCGACCTCAACGAGACCGTGTCTGACAACGGCAGAACGTACCGGGGTACTCTTACGTACAAATTCGACCCCGAAGCGCTCATGTACTTCACCTACTCCACCGGCTTCCGGCCGGGCGGCGTCAATCGTGTCTTCTCGACGCAGCTCAATTCGATTTACCCGCCTTATAAGGCGGACACGCTCGTCAACTGGGAGGTCGGCTGGAAGACCGAATGGTTCGATCGCCGCTTGCGCTGGAATGGCGCGCTGTTCCTCGAGAACTGGGACAACTTCCAGTTTCTGTTCCTCGGGCCCAACAGTGTGACGGTCGTAGCGAACGCAGCTTCGGCGCAGATCAAGGGCATCGAAACGAATCTCGAATGGGCCGCGACCAACCAGCTGCTACTCTCCGGCTCGGCTACCTACCTGCACGCGGTAACCACGACCAATTACTGCGGCCCAGGGAGCAGCGGAGCCATCGGGCCCGTCGGACCGCAGGGGCAGACCTATAACAATTACATTCCCGGCACCGCGGAACTGAGCACGGACTGCCCGAACCAGGGGCTCGGTTATCGCTTGACGGCGGCCAGCGGCTTTGGCCTTCCGAGCTTCTCCGTGGGGACGGGCCCCGAGGCGCCCTCCGGCACCTCGATGCCGGTCACGCCAAAGTTCAAGGGAAATCTGGTGGCGCGCTACCTGTTCCCCTTGTCCAGCTGGGATGGCCATCTCCAGGCGGGCCTGGTGTATCAGTCGAGTGCGGAGCCGCTGCTGCGCATCGTCGACCAGGTCAGCCTCGGCAGGATGCCGGCCTACGGTCTTCTCGATCTTGCGGGGGGCGTGGCCCGCAACGGGCTCTCACTCGAGTTGAGCGTGACCAACGTGACCGATAAGCGCGGCCAGTTGACGCGTTTCGTTGAGTGTACGACCACGACCTGCACGCAGCCGTACGCGGTCCCCACCCAGCCGCTCACCATCGCGCTCCGCGTCGCGCAGAGATTCTAGAGCTGCCGTCGGCATCTGACCCTGCAACAGCCTCCGGCCACGCACATCGGGCGTGGCCGGAGGGCATTGGAGGCTAACTCATGTCCACGCGTCGCGAGTTCCTCACCCAGGCGGCGCTCGCTACGCTGATGGCGAGCGGCACCACGCAAGCGGCCAGTGCTGACCCGGCACAACCCGCCCCCGGCTCGCCGGCGACCACGACAAAAAGCGCCGGCGCGCTCAAGACCTACACCATTCCGCACACCGACCTCGTGGTCACGCGGCTCTGCTACGGCAATGCCATGATCGGTAGCGACTGGGACAGCGCCGATTTCATCGCCCAGTCGGTCACCGTCATTCGGGCGGCGCACGAGCAGGGCATCACCTTCTTCGATACCGCGGATGTGTACGGGAAAGGTAAGTCCGAGCTCGCGCTCGGGCAGGTGCTCAAGGCGACTTCGGGCCTCAGGCGCCAGGTCGTCATTCAATCGAAATGCAGCAACCGCGAGGGCGGTGTCATCGACAGCAGCGGCGAGCACATCACGAGCGCTGTCGAGGGAAGCCTGCAGCGTCTCGGCACCGATTACCTGGACATCCTGCTGCTCCACTGGCCCGACAGCCTGATCGAGCCGCAGGAGGTGGGGCGCGCCTTCGATGACCTGCACCGAGCCGGCAAGGTCCGCCATTTCGGCGTCAGCAACTACAGTCCCTACCAGATCGAGCTGCTGCGCAAGCACCTGCACCAGCCGCTGGTCGCGAACCAGATACAGCTCGGGCTCGCACACTGGCACACCGATCCGGGCGCCTCCAAGGCCGCGATCACACACGGCGCGGAAGGCGTGATCAGCCTCGACTATTGTCGCCTGCAGGACATCCAGGTCCAGGCGTATTCGCCGCTCAAGGGATCGAACATCGGTAAGCCACCGAACCTGCTCAACGCTGCGGCGGATGCCACACCCGAAGTGCGCAAGGCCGTCGACACGCTCCAGGACCTCGCGCACACCCATGAGGTGTCCCCCGCCGCCATCATGCTGGCCTGGCTGCTGCATCACCCGGCCGGCATCGTGCCCATCATCGGCGCGACGAAAGTCGAGCACGTGGTCGACAACTGTGCCGCCGACCGCGTTCAGCTGAGCCGCGCCGAGTGGTACGCGCTGCTGCGCGCGGTGGCCCCCATCGAACAGCACACATGACCCGGCTCATCCTGGTGCGACATGGCCACGTGGAAGGAATGTCGCCCGAGCGCTTCCGCGGCCACCGCGACGTGCCCCTTTCATCGCTCGGCGCCGCGCCGCAGCTCGTGCGGCTTCCACACGGCGAGTCGGTCCAGGACCTGGTGGCGCGCATGGCGAACGTGCTCCGGCTGGTGCGCGAGCGTCATGCGCAGGACACCGTCGTGGTCGTCGGGCACAGCGCCGGCAACCGCGCGCTCCTCCTGCAGACGCTCGAGCAGCCGCTCTCGGCCTTCTGGCGATTGGCGCAGGACCCCTGCTCGGTGAGTGACATCGAGCTCGAGCCACGGGTGGCGACGCTGCGGCGTTTCAACGAGATCTACTATTAACGACTGACGGCGCTCCGGAGATGCTCCCATGCGGCAACCATCGGCGCTCCTGCTCGGGATCCTTCTCGTGAGCCTGGGGCACGCCGCAGACCCTGCCGGGAGCGACCGCACGGCCGCACCAGCCGGGCGGATCGTCCCGTTCGACATCGAAGCGCATCGCGGTGGCCGCGCGCGCCGTCCCGAGAACACCCTGCCGGCATTCGCCGACGCGCTGTCGATGGGCGTCGATACGCTCGAGCTCGACATGGGGGTGACGAAGGACGGCGTGGTGGTCATCTCGCACGAGCGCGGCCTCAATCCCGACCTCGCGCGCGCCCCGGACGGAAACTACATTCCCGCGGAGATTCCCTTCATCAAGCTGACGCTCGCGCAGGTGAAGCAGTACGACGTCGGGCGGATCCGCCCCGGCAGCCCCTATGCCGCGCGCTTTCCGGACCAGCTGCCCCTCCCCGGCACGCGCATCCCGACGCTCGCCGAGCTGTTCGCGCTCGTGCGCCGCTCGGGTGATCGGCACGTGCGGCTCAACATCGAGACCAAGATCGACCCCAATCATCCGGAGGAATCGCCCGATCCGGAGCATTTCGTCGCCGCGGTGCTCGGCCTCCTCCGGCAGGAGAATTTCAGCGACCGGGTCATGATCCAGTCGTTCGACTGGCGCACGCTCCTCCTGGTGCAGAAACAGGCGCCGAAGATCCCGACGGTCTACCTGACGCAGCAGAGCGGACCCGATGCCAACCTGCATCCGGACAAGCCCTCGCCGTGGACGGCGGGATTCGAGCCGCGCGATAACGGCGGATCCGTGCCGCGCACCGTCAAGGCCGCCGGCGGCAGCATCTGGTCGCCCTACTACGGTGATGTCGATGCGCGTTCGATCGCCGAGGCACACCGGCTCGGGCTGCCCGTAATCGTGTGGACGGTGAACCAACCCGAGGACATGGCGCGGCTCATCGGGATGGGAGTCGATGGGATCATTTCTGATCGACCGGACCTGCTGCGTGCGGAAGCAGCGAAACAGGGGCTGCCGTTGCCGGCGCCCGCGCCGGTTACGCCCTGACGCTCGAGGGCAGGACCACGAAGTCCTCGGTGCGATCGAGCTCGTTCATGGCCGCGAGCAGCGCGGGTGGCGGCGCGATCAGCTTGCGCTCCTGAAGATTCAGCCATCCGCCGGTGCTCGTCACCCGCGCCGCGAGCTTGCCGTCGGCACGGAAGATCTCGTGGCGCAGCAGGAAGCGGCTGCCGTCGGCAGCCTGACCCGCGAGGACATACGTCACGGTGATCTCCTGCTGCAGACCCACCTCCCTGAAGTACTCGACCTCATCCTTCATGACGACCGGGCCGATGCGCAGCCGCGCGAACTCCTCCATCGGAAAGCCGTGCTCGATGAGGAACATCTGGCGCACGTCGGCCGTCTTGTCGAGGTATGCCGTGTTGCGCATGTGGGAATTGAAATCCATGTCCGCCCAGCCGGCATAGAGTTTTCGGGTGTACACGGCGCTGCTCCCCGGGACTTTGCGACGCGCCGGCTCCGGCCGCGGTGCGCGTGGCCGGATAGTTTGGCAAATGCCCGACTATTCGTCGAAAGGACCTATCGGGGGAAGCGCGACCGGAGAGAGACTCAGCCCGCGAGAACCGGGCCGATCACCATGAGCGCAAATACCATGAAGAGCAGGATCAAGCCGAGTTTCGCGTCGTCCGACATCTGATGCTCCGGGCAGGACCCTGCCGATTCCGCGCTGCAACCATATGCCGGGCGGGCACCCGGAGCGCGTGACGTGCTTCACACTGTTTCAAATCCGCGCTCAGGGCAGACCCGCCCACGCAAGGCCGGCACGCTCGACCTGCGCGCAGGGGCGGCTCCCCGCATCCGCGGACAGCAGCTGCCGCATCTTCAGGTACACGCCGTTGCTCCAGCCGAAGCCGACGACGTTCTGGGTGTAGCCGGCAGTAATGCGCACATCCGCGTTGCCGAGCGCCATGTTGTACTTCTCGCGGATCGTGCCATCCACCGCGTAGCTGCGATCGATGGTGCCGGTGAATTTCGTGGCGAGACGCTCGACATCCTCGCGAAAGCCATAGCTCGACAGGCCGCACACCGCGAGCCAGTTGGTCGGCGCCCAGCCGAACGGATAGTCCCATTGCGCACCGCTCGCGCGGTCGTCCATCGCGAGTCCGCCCGTTCGCTCGAAGACCGGCAGCTGCCCGCGGACCGCGGCCGCCTGCTCCGGCGAGGCCGCACCCGCCCACAGGGGATAGAACATCGTGATATACGCGGAGCCGGCCGGCTTACCGCTGAGGAAGTCGAAGTCCGCGTAAGTCCCGGACTCCGCGCGCCACAGGTAGCGATCGATCGCCTGCCGGCGTGCGGCGGCGGCGTCCGCCCAGCGCTCGGCGTCCGCGCTCCTGCCGAGCTCCCGGGCGAAGTCCGCGAGATCGAGCGCGTAACGGTACAGGAGCGCATTGAGGCAGACCGCTGCGAAGTGGTGCGTCGAGCCCCCATACGGGCCGAAGTGGAAATTGATATCGAACCCCGATTCGCGCATGGCACGGTCGCCGTGATAGTAGTCGGCACTCAGGCGAAAACCCCCGGCCCATGCGCCGGCACAGACTGCGGATGAGCGCACATCGCAGCTCGGGCCCGCGAGACGCGTCGCCTCGGTTTCCGCGGGATGCTCGGAGCCCTTGATCAGGTACCCGGGGTCCTCCGCGGGATGCGCGATGAGCCAGCGGATCACCCCCTGGTAATAGCGGCTGTCGCGCGCCTCGAGGACCGGACCGCTCCCGAGGTCCTGATAGCGGGCGAGCCCCGTCGTGCCGGCGCGATGCTCGGGACCCGTCCAGATCTCGTAGTTGCGCACTGCGAGCGGATAGACCCGTGCGAGCCAGTCCTTGCGCGCCGCCGGCTCCGGAAAGACCGTGGCGTCACGCAGCAGTGCGGCGATCATGGCGCTCAACAGTGGTGGCTGCGAGCGGCTGAGGTAGTAGGTGCGATTGGCGTTCAGCACTCCGCCGTAGTGCTCCACCTCGAACAGGGCGTTCTCGACCATGTCGCGCGCCATGGCACCGCGCTGGTCGGCGAGCAGTCCCAGCACGATGAAGTAGCTGTCCCAGCCGTACATCTCGTTGAAGAAGCCCCCAGGGACGATGTAGGGGTGCGGCAGGTACAACAGGCCCTGCACCGGGAGCTGCGCAGCGTCCACCTCGCCCAGGCGTCCGATCGCCTGCGGCAGTGTGCGCACGTCGGTTCGGCACCGCCCGGCGAGCTCCTTCAGGTCGGCGGGCGGCGGCAGCTCCGCCGGCAGATAGAGCACCGGGCGTGTCGCAACCTTCGGATCGGTGAGCGCGGAGCAATCCTCCATCGAGCGCGTCAGCGTGCTCCAGGCCTTATCGATATACGCACGCGTCCGGGCCGGGTCCGGCGCGGCGGAATCCGCCAGCGCCGCTGCCGCGGGCCACAGGAGTCCGACGAGGAGGGAAGCCCGGAGAATCCGCCGCGGCACGCGGTCCACGCTCATGTCGCGCGCAATGCCGTCGTGACCGGCACGCGCGCGGCACGCAGGGCGGGCAGCAGTCCGCCGAGAAGTCCCATCGCGAGCGCCCATAGCACGCCGATCACGGCCAGCCGGGGGGTGACATCGAGGAGAAAACTGAACCCGAACGGGCTCACGGACATCCGGTGGAACAGGACCCAGGCGAGAATCACCCCGAGCAGCGCTCCCGGGATCGACAGCAGCAGCGACTCACACAGAACCGCCGCGCCGACCGGGGCGCCGCCGAAGCCGATGGCGCGCAGGGTAGCGATCTCGCGGCGGCGCGCATCGACCATCGAGTAGAGCGAATTCACTGCGCCGAGCATCGCGCCGATCGCCATGATCGAGCCGACGAAGAACGCCGCGAAATTGAGCAGCCCATTGAGCCCCTTGATGCCCTCCTCCCGAGCCTCGATCTCATGCCGCACCTCCAGGTGCAGCGTCGGAGCGCCCTCGATGGCGCCGCGCAGGACGGCGTAGGCGGCGGGGGACTCGAGCGTCGCCGTGGCCTGGTTGTAGGTGTTGCTGTTGATGGTCGACATCAGGATCTCGGCATCCGCGAGTACCCCGCACTGTTGGGTGTCTCCCTGCTCGAAGTGCCCGACGATCGTCCAATCGACGCCGCCGATCGAGCGCGTATCGCCGATCCCGAAACCGGTGAACTGGCGGACGCACGGACGGCTGGCGATGAGCTCGTGCAGCCCGGGCCTGAAGACCCGGCCCTCTGTCAGGTGGAGGTCCGGGTCCGAGGCGGTCGGGGTGCCGGTGACCCCGACGAGCGGGAAGAAAATCCTCGCGCCGGTCAGCCGTCGTCGCGCCTCGATCGGCAGGACGGACTGGAACTCGACCAATGGCTTCCCGTCGCTTCCCTTCCTGATGCCCGGCAGCCCGCGCACCGTGTCGGCCTCGTCCCGGGGGATGCTGCTCATGATGCCGCTCGCGCCGTGACTGTTGATCACGACGTGGTCCTCGCGTGCGCCGGCCAATACCTGGCGGCGCGCCCCGCTCCCCATCGCCAGCATCGAGACGAGTACCCCGACCGCGCAGGTGACACCGATGATGATCGTCACGACCGAGCCCGGACGCTGTCGCGCCCCGGAAAGGCTGAGGCGAAGGAGCGCGCCGAATTCCCGCAGGAACCTCATGCCGCGTGGTGCCCGGCAAGTGCGGTCACGACGCGCAGTCGCGCGGCCAGCATGGCGGGGATGGTCGCGCTCACCAGCGCCACCGCCATGCCGAGCAGCAGTCCCGCCACGATCACCACCGCGGGCATGGCGAGCCCCGGTACGAAGCGCGCGGCCAGGGGCAACGCCAGGGTCGCGAGTCCGAGCCCGAATACGGCCCCGCTGACGAAGATCAGCAGCGCCTCCGCCAGCACCAGCAGGAACACGGTCCGGTCGCTGAAGCCGAGCGTCTTCACCACCGCGAACTCCGGGGTGCGCTCGTGTATCGACTGCACCATCATGGTGGTCGTCGCGAACAGCAGCGCCACCAGCACCGAGCCGACGACCGCGCGGATCAGGAAATCGAAATCGCCGATCGCCTGCATGTTGGCCTGCGCCATCTCCCGGAGCGATTCGGTCTTGGTCTCGTGCGATGAATTGGCGAAGCGGCGGTCGATGGCATCGCACACCGGTGCCGCGAGCTTCGGGTCGGAGATCGCGACGTTGAAGTGATTGACGGTACCCTTCTTCAGAACGCGCGCCTCATCGAAATACGGATAGCTCACGATGACGATGTAGCGTCCACCGCCGACGTCGCTGTCGGTGAAAGTACCGACGACCTCGAAAGCCCAGTCGTTAGTGCCGTTCTGCTGCGTGACGATGAGCTTCAGCGGGATGCGATCGCCGATCTTCCAGCCGTACTTCTGCGCCACCAGGTCCCGCACCAGCATCGCCGTGCGCGACTTGCGAAATGCCTCCAGGTATTGCGGCGCGATGGTGTAGGTAAACGCTTCCTGCCAGTTGTCCTCGGGAGTCACCGCCACGACGCCGGTCCCCTGGCTCGGATCCTGCCAGGTGCCGAACGAGAGCTCGACGGGGATCGCAATCTTCACCCCCGGCACCGTGCGGATCTGCCCGAGGAGACCCAGGGGGAGCGACTGCGCGATGGAGCTCAGGCGGCTATGCACGATCAGCAGGTCGGCACGCGCCGCCGCGGCGGCATGTGCCACGCCGGTCTTCAGGCCCTGCAGCACCCCGAAGAGGGCAAAGGCTACGCTCACCTGCAGGAAGATCAGGATGGTTCGACCGGGCTTGCGCCACAGCCCCGACCAGACGAGCGGCAGGTATTTCACGCCGCGGCACGCTCCTTCTGCTGCGCCCGACGGCGCGGGCAGACACTAACAAAGCCTGCCGCAGGCGTCACCCGGTCGCATCGGCGCCGCCCGACGCTTAGACTTCGGCGGGCATGAGACCTACGGCCCCGGCACTCCTCACCGCCATGCTCGCCGCGCTATCGCCGGCGCAGCGACCTGCGCAGGCGGCGACGCTCGGCGTCTCCATGGCCTTGTTCGACGACAACCTGCTCACCACCGTGCGCACCAGCATGAAGGCGCGCGCGCAGCAGCTCGGCGCCGGCATTCAGTTCGAGGACGCGCAGGGTGACATCGGCCGCCAGTTGAACCAGATCGAGAATTTCATCGCGCAGAAAGTCGACGCCATCATCGTCAACCCGGTCGACACGGACGCGACCCCGCGGATGACGCGCCTCGTCACGCGCGCCGGCATACCGCTCGTGTACGTGAACCGCATGCCGGCAGACAAGCAGCTCCCCGCCCGGGTCGCCTTCGTGGGCTCCGATGAGAGGCAGTCCGGTACCCTGCAGATGCAGGAGGTGTGCCGCCTGCTGCAGGGCAAGGGCGACATCGTGATCATGCTCGGCGATCTCAGCAACCAGTCGACGCGCCAGCGCACCCAGGACATCTACGAGGTCATCGCCCGCCCGCAGTGTGCGGGCATTCACGTGCTCGCCAAGCAGGCCGCCAACTGGAAACGCACCGAGGGCGCCGACCTGATGACCAACTGGCTGAGCGCGGGGCTGCGGCCGCGGGCGGTGGTTGCCAACGATGATGAGATGGCCATCGGCGCCATCCAGTCGCTGAAGCAGGCGGGTCTCCTCGGCTCGACCGTGGTGGCGGGGATCGACGGGACCGCCGATGGACTCGCGGCCATGAAGGCCGGCGAGCTCAAGGTGACCGTGTTCCAGAACGCGGTCGGCCAGGGCAGCGGCGCGGTCGATACGGCCCTCGGTCTCGCCCGCGGCGAGAAGGTGCCGAGCCTGGTGTGGGTCCCCTTCGAGCTGGTGACCCCGGCGAATCTGTCCAGCTATATCGCGCGGCATTGAGCGGCGATGGAGGCCGAGGCCGCACACGCGCCCGATGACTGCCTGCTCGAGGCGCGGCACATCAGCAAGCGCTTCCCCGGGGTGACGGCGCTCGATGATGTCTCGTTGCGGGTGAGCCGCGGAACGGTGCACGCGCTCGTCGGCGAGAATGGCGCCGGTAAATCGACGCTGATGAAGATCATCGCCGGCATCGTTACGGCCGATGCCGGCGAGCTGCGCCTCAACGGCCGCACGCTGCAGCTGGATTCCCCACGCGCCGCGCTGGCGAGCGGCATCGCCATGATCCATCAGGAGCTCAACCTGCTGCCATCCATGAGCGTCGCGGAGAACATCTGGATCGGCCGCGAGCCGGTCAACGCCTTCCAGATGATCCGCCATCGCGAGCTTCACCGCCGCACCACCGCCCTCCTCGCGCGGCTGCACATCGATCTCGACCCCGGCGCGCAGGTGGGCTCCCTGCCGGTCGCCAGCCGGCAGATGGTCGAGATCGCCCGAGCCCTCTCCCACGAGTCGCGGCTGCTCATCATGGACGAGCCGACCTCGGCGCTCGGCGAGCACGATGCGGCGCACCTGTTCGCGATCATCCGCGAGCTCAAGGCCCAGGGTAAGGCCGTGCTCTACATCACCCACCGGATGGATGAGCTGTGGGCGATCGCCGATGAGGTGACCGTGCTGCGCGATGGCCGGTGCATCGGCACCGATCGGCCCGGCAACCTCACGCGCGAGCAGATCATCCGCATGATGGTGGGGCGCGAGCTCGCGCGCGCGCATCCCTACGAGCGCAGCGCGCCGGGCCGGGTGCTGCTCGCCGCCGAGGCGCTGGCGCTGCCGCCCCACTTCCATGATGTCAGCTTCGAGCTGCGCGCCGGGGAAATCCTCGGTATCGCCGGACTCATCGGCGCCGGCCGCAGCAAGCTCGCCGAGGCACTCTTCGGGGTAACGCCTGCAACCTCGGGGCACATCCTTATCGATGGCCGGCGGATCGAGGTCGACTCACCGGGCACTGCGCTCGCCCGCGGCCTGGCGTTCCTCACCGAGGATCGCAAGGAAACCGGCTGCTTCCTGACGCTCGATGTGCTCGACAATCTCGAGATGGCGGTGCTGACCCGCGATTTCGTGCGGTTCGGCTTCGTGCGCGGCGGTGCCGTAAGCGGCGCGTGTGCCGACATCAGCGAGCGGCTGCGCGTCAAGACCCGCGGCCTGCGCGAGCCGATTGCCCATCTTTCCGGCGGCAATCAGCAGAAGGTGCTGCTCGGTCGCTGGTTGCTGACAGGCCCGAGGGTGCTGATCCTCGATGAGCCGACGCGCGGCATCGATGTCGCCGCCAAGGCGGAGATCCACAACCTCATCGGGCAGCTCGCCGCGCAGGGGGCCGCGGTACTGATGATCTCCTCCGAGCTCCCGGAGATACTCGGCATGAGTCATCGCATCATGGTGATGCGCGATGGCCGCGTCACCGGCATGCTCGAGCGCACCGAGGCGGACCCGGAGCGGGTCATGACGCTCGCGGCCGGGTAGCTCACAGAACGTAAAGCGCATACGACGTCCATGCCGCAGGCAGCCATTCAGCAGACTCTCACCACGCCGCGCGCCGGGCCCGCGGCCCGCTGGCCGCCCGAGGCCAGCATCTTCCTCGTGCTCGTCGGCATCGCGCTCGCCTTCGAGATACTCGGCTGGGTGTTCGTGCACCAGAGCTTCCTGCTCAACGAGCAACGACTCGTCATCATGATTCTCCAGGTCTCGGTGATCGGCATCATCGCCATCGGCGTCACCCAGGTGATCATCACCGGCGGTATCGACCTGTCCTCCGGCTCGGTGGTGGCGCTCACCGCCATGGTGGCGGCGAGCCTGGCACAGTCATCCGATGCCGCGCGCCCGGTCTACCCCTCGCTCATCGACCTGCCGCTCGTGGTGCCGGTCGCCGCCGGGCTCGCCGTCGGCGCGGTGGCGGGGCTCATCAATGGCACGCTGATCGCGCGCACCGCCATCCCTCCCTTCATCGCCACGCTCGGAATGATGGTGACGGCGCGCGGCCTGGCGAAGTGGTACACGCGCGGGCAGCCGGTGAGCCTGCTGAGCAATGCCTACGCCGGTATCGGCAGCGGCGCGCTGCCGGTGGTCATCTTCCTGGCGACCGCGGTGCTCTTCCACATCGCGCTGCGCTACACTCGCTATGGCAAGTTCACCTACGCGATCGGCTCGAATGCGCAGGCAGCGCGGGTATCGGGCATCAACGTCCCGCGCCATCTCCTCATCGTCTACACGATCGCCGGAGTGCTCTCGGGGCTCGCCGGCATCGTGACCTCGGCGCGCGCCGAGTCCGGCCAGGCGGGCATGGGCATGATGTACGAGCTCGATGCGATCGCCGCCGCCGTGATCGGCGGCACCTCGCTGTCGGGCGGCGTGGGGCGCATCACCGGCACGGTGATCGGCACGCTCATCCTCGGGGTCGTGACCTCCGGCTTCACCTTTCTCAGGATCGACGCCTACTACCAGGAGATCGTCAAGGGCGGCATCATCGTGGCCGCGGTGATCGCAGACCAATACCGCCGCCGCGCGCGCGATCCCCGCACGCTCAGCTGAGATCCACGACCTGGTGCGTGCGCAGGCTGTCCTCGGCGGCAACCGCCAGGCGCAGCGCTTCGAGCCCGTCGGCGAAATCCGGCTTCAGGGGGCGGCCCTCCTCGACCGAATCGATGAAGGCATCGAGCTCGGCGCGGTAGGCCGCGGCGTAGCGCTCGAGGAAGAAATTCAGCACCGGGTCGCGCGCCGCGGTGCGCTCCCCGTCCCAGTGCTCGACCGAGGTCGCGTGCTGGTTGCCCGCCTGCAGCATGCCGGTCGCACCGAATGCTTCGATCCGCTGGTCGTAACCGTAGGCGCACCGGCGGCTGTTGTTGATCTGCAGGAGCGCCCCGGACTTCGATCGCAGCGACACCGTGCAGGTGTCGATGTCGCCGAGCTTCGCGATCCTCGGATCCACCAGGTTCGCACCGAAAGCCTGTACCTGGGTGATGTCGCCGGCGAGATAGCGCGCCATGTCGAAATCGTGGATGGTCATATCGCGCAGCAGGCCACCGGAGCTACGGATGTAGGCGGGCGGCGGTGGCGCCGGGTCGCGGCTGGTGATGATGAGGAGCTCGAGGCGGCCGATGTCCCCGCGCTGCAGCCGCTCGCGCATTGCCCGGAAAGAGGGGTCGTAACGGCGGTTGAAGCCCATCATGAGTCGCGGCCGGTGGGCGGCGATGTCGCGCCAGCAGGAGCGCGCGCGCTCGAGATCCACATCGATCGGCTTCTCGCAGAAGACGGCCTTGCCCGCCCTGACCGCCGCGGTGATGAGCGGCACGTGGGTATCGGTCGGGGTGGCAATGAGGACGGCGGCGATCTCCCTGTCGGCCCAGATCTCCTCCAGACTTGCGGCGCGCTGCGTTCCGAGCTCGCTCGCGGTCTGCCGCGCGGCATCGGCTGACACATCGTAGACGCACCGCAGCCGCGCCCGCGCGTGCCCCGCGAGATTGCCTGCATGGATGCGGCCGATGCGGCCGCATCCGAGTACTGCCATGCCCAGCATTGCTCTTCCTCAGCGCCGCGGTGTCAGGAACTCGTACCCTCGCGCCTGCGTTACCTGCCAGCGCCGCACGGGACCGGCCATGACATTCAGGTAGTACAGGTCGAAGCCGTGCGCGGCGCTCACCGGATGGTAGCCGCGCGGCACCAGCACCACGTCGCGATCCTCCACGCTCATCGTCTCATCGAGCGTCCGGTCATCGGTATACACGCGCTGAAAGGCAAATCCGCCCGGGCGCGCGAGCCGGTGATAGTAAGTTTCCTCGAGCTGGCTCTCGCCCGGCTGATCGCTGTCGTGCTTGTGCGGCGGATAGCTCGACCAGTGCCCACCGGGGGTGATCACCTCGACCACCTGCAGGCACTCCCCGGGAGAGGTCGCCGGCAGGATGTTGCGCACGTAGCGCTGATTGGTGCCGATGCCTCGCACCTCCTCCGCGACCTCTTCGGGCCGGATGAGTCGCGGTGGGAGAGCTCCGCTTGCCGGAGCCGACCCGATGGCGACCTCACAATCGCTCGCCGCCGTGACCTCGAGCGTCGCCCCCGCCGGCGCATAGGCCGCGAACGGCTTGCCCTCGAAGGGTGAGGCGCGCTTACCGATCGTTCCCAGGTCCTGATCCGCAATACGCACTGCCGCGCGCCCGGAGAGCAGCACCAGGCACTGCTCCCGGCCCGCGAGGCGTCGCTCGAGCGCACGCCCGGCGCTGAGATCGAACACCTCGAACCCCACGTAGCGCCAGCCTGCGCTCTCGGGTGTGACGCGGTGAACCTGCGTCGCGGAGGGGGCAAGGTCGGGCTTCACGAGCAGCGAGCGGCTCATGGGATCCTTTCCGCGACGAGCTGGCGCAGGTTGCGCAATCCGAGGGTCGCATACGTGAGGGGGTCGGCTTGCTTCGGGTCCTGCTCCGCCTCGAGGACGATCCAACCCTGGTAGCGTCGCAGCTCATCGAACACACGGTCGAACGGCACGCAACCATCGCCGGGCACGGTGAACACCCCTTCGACCACCGCGTGCAGAAAACTCCAATCCTCGCGCACGGCACGCGCGGCAACCTCGGCGCGCACGTCCTTGGCATGCACGTGGCGAATGCGCGCGGCGTAGCGGCGCGCGAGCGCCACCGGATCGGCCCCGGCGAATCGCGCATGTCCGGTATCGAGCAGCAGCCCGACTTCATCCCCGGTGGCCTCCATCAGCGCATCGATCTCCGCCTCGCTCTGCACGAGGGTACCCATGTGGTGATGAAAGACGAGCGCGACACCCTCCGCCGCGCTCGCCGCGGCAACCTCGGTGACACGCCGCCCGAGCTCGCGCCACTCGCCCGCGGCGAGTCGCGGCCGGCCGGAGAGCGGCCTTGCGGCATCGCCGTGGACGGCGCCGCTCACCTCGGCGAATACCAGCACCGGGCTTCCGACCGACTTCAGCAGCTCGAGGTGCGGGCGCAGCTGCTCGAGCTCGGCGGCCGCATCACGCACGCGCAGCTGGGCCGAGTACCACCCCGACACGCAGGCGAGCCCGAAGCGCCCCAGCACCGCGGCCAGCTCCGGCGCCGTGCGTGGAAACTTGTGGCCGAGCTCCATGCCCTCGAAGCCGATCTGGCGCGCCTGCGCCAGGCAGGTCTCGAGCGGGATATCCCCCCCGAGCTCCCGCAGGTCATCGTTCGACCAGATGATGGGGTTCGCGCCGAAGCGAATGCTCATGGGTCATCATCCGTGCGGGCCTGCCGTGCCTGGAGGTAGCGCTCGCGCGCGGCACGCACCTCTGCCCGCTCCGACACCTCGGGAACAGCGACATCCCACCAGAACCCGCCGGCGGTGGTGCCAAGGCCGGGATCGGTCTCGATGAGAAGCAGCGTGGTGCGGTCCGCCTCGCGGGCCGCGGCGAGCGCGGGGGCCAGCCCGGTCAGATCGCTCACCCGCACGGCAGCCGCGCCGAGCGCTGCGGCGTGTGCAACGAAGTCGATCCGGGACGCTGCGCCGCCGGGCGGAGCGAGGAGGTTGTTGAAGCTCGCGTTGCCGGTCGCGCCCTGCAGGCGCTCGATGCAGCCAAAGCCGCCGTTGTCGAGGAGCAGGATGACGAGCTTCGCACCCATGCGCACGGAAGTGGCGATCTCGCTGTTGAGCATCAGGTACGATCCGTCGCCCACCATCACGATCACCTCGCGCCCGGGCTGCGCGAGCTTCACTCCGAGGCCACCGGCAATCTCGTAGCCCATGCAGGAGTAGCCGTACTCGAGGTGGTAGCCACCGGGCTCCCCGGCAAGCCAGTGCCGGTGCAGCTCCCCCGGAAGTCCCCCCGCGGCACCCACAACAATGTCGGAGGGTTGCGCCGCGCGCAGCACGGCGCCGATCACCTGGGCATCGGCAGGCAGTTTTCGCGGCGCGACAGTGGCCGCGGTGAAGGACTCCGCGACTGCCTGCCAGCGGCTCCGCTCGGCCTGCGCCCGCCTCGTCCACGCGGGCTCCGCACGCCAGTCGCCGAGCGCGCCGCTGAGGCGTTGCAACCCTTCACGCGCGTCGGCGACGAGCGGCAAAGCGCCGTACTTGCAGGCGTCGAAGGACTGCACGTTGAGTGCGACCAGCCGCTGCCGGTGCGCGGGGAACAGCGTCGCCGATCCCGTGGTGAAGTCCTGCAGACGCGTGCCGACCGCGAGGATCAGGTCCGCATCCACCGCGAGCGCATTGGCCGCCGCGGTACCAGTGACGCCGAGGCCGCCGAGATTGAGGGGATGACTCCCCGGCAGCGCCGATTTTCCCGCCTGGGTTTCCGCGAGCGGCACCTGGTGGCGCTCGCAGAAATCGGTCAACGCGCCGACCGCCTCGGCATAGAGCACTCCGCCCCCACATACCAGCAGCGGCCGGCGCGCGGCGCGCAGCGCCTGCACGGCGACCGCCAGCTCGCGCTCATCCGGCGGCGGCCGGCGGGCGATCCACAATCGTTCGTCGAACAGACTCTGCGGCCAGTCGAACGCCTCGGCCTGAACGTCCTGGCAGAGCGCGAGGGTTACCGGACCGCACTGCGCCGCGTCCGTCAACACCTGCATCGCACGCTCGAAGGCGCTGGGCAGCTGCTCGGCGCGCGTGATGCGGTCGAAGTAACGCGACACCGGCCGCAGGCAGTCGTTGGCGCTGACCAGCCCATCGCCGAAGTCCTCGACCTGCTGCAGCACCGGGTCCGGGGCACGGGTCGCGAACACATCGCCCGGCAGCAGCAGCACTGGCAGCCGGTTGACGTGCGCGACCGCCGCTGCCGTCGTGAGGTTCGTCGCGCCCGGTCCGATCGAAGTCGTGCACGCCATCATGCGACGCCGCCAGGAGGCCTTGGCGAACGCCACCGCCGCATGCCCCATGGCCTGCTCGTTGTGTGCGCGGAACGTCGGCAGGACCGCGCGCGCCGCGTACAGCGCCTCGCCGAGGGCTGCGACGTTGCCGTGGCCGAATATCGCCCAGACTCCCGCGAAGATGCGGCGGCGCTCGCCCTCGACGAGCGTCCACTGTGCAGCCATCGCGCGCACCAGCGCCTGCGCCACGGTGAGCCGCACCGCCGTCAATTGCCACTCCGTTGCGGCTCATCGAGCCGCGGATCGCGTGCCATCGCCCACACTTCCACGAGAGCCGCAAGGCGCTCCGCCATGCCGGCGACCACCGCCACGTCGGCGAGCTGACCCGCCCGCCACGCCGCGGCGGCGTCCGCAACTATGCTACCGCCGGCAATGAACCCGCGCACGAGCGCGGTCCCGGCTGCATCGGCCAGCGCCTCGCCCGCGCGCGCCGCATCCTCGAGCACTACCAGCACGCCGCGACAGTCGCCATCGTTCTCGGTGATCGCACGCACGCACAGGCGCCACGCTGCGGTGTTGGATTGCGGCTCGAGCCCCCACCAGTCGGGGCGGATATCGAGCGCGTAGAGTCGTGACAGGTAGCGCGCCAGCGTCTCGGGGTCGGGCGTCGCCGTTCCAGCTCCGATCTCGAGCAGCCATTCACGTCCCTGGGCACGGCAGACCGCGGCGAGCCGTGCGAGGCTGCGCTCGTCCGCCTCGCGCACCGCGGGAGGGTCGTCCGGGCGGTGCTCGCAGCGACAGTGGACGGTGAGGTCGATCGGCCACTCGGTGAGCTCAACGCCCAGGCTCCCACCGTCTGCAAGCTCGAGCGGCCGCGATCCGGCCCGATGCACGGACCGGGCGACCCACAACGAGCCGGGTAACGCTTCGCGCAGGGTGTTGTCCGGTGAGCGCAGCAGCGCCCCGAATCCTTCGCGGCCCGCCGCCGCGTCCGTCACCGCCTCGAGCATGAGCTCCCGGAAGCGCTCCGGGGAGCCGCTGCCCGGGGTGCCCCTTGCGGGCTGCGACGCGGGCACATCGATGGCGAGGGCGCGCAGCACCGCCGGGCGCGGCCGGCGCGTCGTGACACGGTGCAGGTGATTGAGCTCCTCGTCGCGGCGCAAGGCACGATGGCGGCTGCCGCGGGCGAGAAAATGCTCGAGCTCCCTCCATGTCGGGAACTCCGACGAGCACAGCAGCCGCGATACCGCGAGCGCGCCGCAGGCGTTGGCGAGGCGCGCGCTTTCCTCGTGCGCAGCGCCGGCCAGGAAGCCCTTGAGGAAACCGGCGAGGAAGGCATCGCCCGCACCGAGCACGTTGTAGATCTCGATATCGAGTCCTGGCACGACCAAGGCCGCCTCCAGCGAGCGGGGTACCTCGCCGGCGAGCACCACGCAGCCGCGCGGTCCGCGCTTGCAGACGATGATTGCGTCGGTCACGGAGCGGATCTGCCGTAGGGCCGCGAGGGTGTCCTCGACGCCTGCGGCGATGTGTAGCTCCTCTTCCGTTCCGACCACCAGGTGACAACGGGGCAGAACCGCAGCGAGAGCCTGTGTCACCTGCGCGCTGCGCGCATAACGCGACTCCCCTGCGTCATGGCCGCCGATACCCCAGAGGCTGGGGCGGTAGTCGATGTCGAGGATGACCTGGCGCGAGTGCGCGAGCGCTGCCTCGATCGCATTGTGCTGGGCGCGGGCGCCCCCCGGGAGCGAGAAATGCGTGCCGGTGACGAGCACGGCGCGTGCGGAGCCGATCAGCGCCTCATCGATATCGTCCGTACACAGGGCGCTGTCGGCGCAGTTCTCGCGGTAGAAAATGAGCGGAAAGCTGCGCTCATCGCGCACGCTGAGGAGCACCAGCGAGGTGAGGCGCTGCGGGTCGGTCCGCAGGCCGCGCGTGTCGACACCCTCGCGCCGCAGCTGCTCCTGCACGAAGCGCCCCATCGGCTCATCGCCGACGCGGCTGATCAGCGCCGATCTCAGTCCGAGCCGGGCGGCCCCGATCGCCACGTTCGCCGGGCAGCCCCCTACGCCCTTGGCGAAGGTCGCGACATCCTCCAGGCGGCTGCCGACCTGCTGCCCATAGAGGTCGACGCTCACGCGACCGATGGAAATTAGATCGAGTTGCGTCAATGGGTTACCTGGATTAAATCCAGTGAATTCTAGGAGATGGAGACCCCCAGCAGTGAACCGATTCCGTAGGTCGCCGCTGCTGCCGCGCAGCCGAAGAGCGTCTGCCGAGCAGCCGAGAACCACGGGCTGCGGCCGTTAAAGAGCGAGGTCAGCAGTCCGATACCGCAGAGTGCGAGCGCGCTCAGGACGACGCTGACCGCGACTGCGCGTCCACCCTGGAGCGCCACAAACGGCGCGACCGGAAAGATCGCGCCGAGCGCGAACAAGGCGAACGAGGTCCCGGCAGCCGCGAGCGCATTTCCACCGAGCTCCTGCGGGTCGATGCCAAGCTCCTCGCGCGCGAGGGTGTCGAGGGCGGCTTTTCGGTCGCTCATCAGCTCGGCCGCGACGCGCTCGGCATCCGACTTCTGCAGGCCTTTCGCCTGGTAGATCAGCGCCAGCTCGTGCTGCTCGGCCTGAGGAGTCTGCTCGATCTCCTCCGCCTCCCGCGCGATCTGCGTGCTCGCGAGCTCGCGGGCGTTGGTGACCGAGAGCCACTCACCGAGTGCCATGGAGCAGGCACCCGCAATGAGACCCGCGAGCCCGGTGAGCAGCACCACGCGGTTCCCCGTTCCCGCGCCCGCGACCCCCATCACCAGGCAGAAATTGGAAACGAGACCGTCGCTCGCTCCGAGCACCGCGGCGCGCAGGTTGTTGCCCGATGCCCCGCGATGCCAGGGCTCCGCGCGCGCGATGTCCGCCCCGGTAACGCCCCCACGGACCGGGCCCCGCGCCATCTCGCTCACCACTGCAGCGTGACCGCGCTCCTCGGCGGAGATCGCCTGCGCGTCGGCCTGGCCCGCGTATTTGTTGCGATCGGAGAATTCCGCCGCCGCGATGGTGGGCATCACGAAGCCCGGGCCGAAGCGCGCGGCGAGCTTCGCCAGCAGCCGCGTACGCAGACTCGGTACGTAGCGCTCCGCCGCGATCCCGGCGGCCGCGAGCTTGCCACGCCACAGCTCCGCATGACGCGCCTCGGCCTGCGCCAGCTGCAGGAACAGATCCTTGCGCAGCGGGTCGCTCTCGGCCGCGGCGATCGCGGTGTAGAGCGCCGCTCCGTCGAGCTCATCGCGAAGATTGTTTCGAAAGCGTCGGATGTCGGGGTCCGTCATCGCGCAGCTCCGCTCACTCGATCGTGGTTTCCACGCGCCAGCGCGCCGCGGTGACCGACGGCTCGAGGCTCAGTCGCCCGACGATCTGCTCGAGGACGCTGTCCGAGCGGCGCTCCGCCGACACCTCGGCCAGCACCTCGACCCGATCGGAGTCCTCTATGTTGGAGCTGTCGAGCCGATGCAGGCGGATCCCGCCGGCGCCGAGCCCCTGCAGAAGCAACGCCCGCACGTGCGCCTCGATGTCCCCGCCACCCTGAGAGTACGCCCACCGCGGCCGAGCACCATAGCGTTGCTGCGGTGTTCAGTCCGCGCACGTTGAGGCCTTCGCGAAAGATGATGCCGGCACCGAGAAACCCGATGCCCGAAACCACCTGGGCCGCCACCCGCGTGGCGGCTGCATCGGGGGAAAAAAGATTGTCATATATCACGAAAGACGCCGCGCCCAGCGCCACCAGCGTATTGGTGCGCAGGCCCGCCAGCCGTTGGCGCCACTGCCGCTCGAAGCCGATTACACCGCCGAGGGCGACCGCTGTGGCGAGGTTCACGATGGTAGCGGCAAGTCCGATGCTCATGGAAGTCTCCCAACATCAGAGACCCGGGGGGTCTCAGCCGTGCGGACCACACTCCGGTGTCTGACACGGGCCTTCCACGATCTGCACGGTCGTGTGCTCGACGTTCAGCCGTTCCCGCAGCAGCGCATGGATCGCCGACAGCGCCGCGCCGTGTACGGCACCGGGCGCCAGGTTGGCGTGCAGGGTGACCGTCGGCCTCTCGCCGGTCATGGTCCAGACGTGCACATGGTGCACCCCGATGAGGCCCGGTACCTGGTCGCGAAGCTCCGCCTCGACGTGCCGCACGTCGAACCCCGCCGGCACGCCTTCGAGCAGCACGTCGGCCGACTCGCGGGTAACCGCCCAGGCAGAGCGCAGAATCAGCGCGGAGATCAGCAGCGACAGCAGCGGATCCGCGAGCGTCCAGCCGGTAAAAATCACCAGGAGCGCCGCGGCGCTCGCCGCCGCGGAGCCGAGCAGATCGCTCAGCACGTGCGCGCGGGCACTGCGCTCATTCAGCGAATGGCCGCCGCGCAACGCGAGCAGCGCCACGAGATTGGCAACTCCACCGAGCACCGCGATCGCCAGCATCAGTGGTCCGTTCACCATCGGTGGCTGCAACAGACGCCGCACCGCCTCGTAGATCACCCCCAGCGTCAGCAGCAGCAGCAGCTGGCCGTTGATGAAGGCGGCGAGCGGCTGATAGCGGCGATGCCCGTAGGTCCTGCGCGTGTCCGCGGGGCGCCGCGCGGCACGCACGGCCAGTATCGCCAGCACCAATGAGGCGGAGTCGGCCAGCATGTGCGCCGCCTCCGCCAGCAGCGCAATCGAATTCGCGAGGTAGCCGCCAACGGCCTCGATCAGCGTGAAGGTGCCGAGAATCGCCAGCGCAGCCAGCAGGCGCATTCCGCTACGCTCGTGCCCGTGATCATGACGATGACCGCCGCCGGCCCGCTCGTTGCCAGGGCCTTGCGGAGCGCGATGCCCGATGTGTCCGCATGTCATGACGGCCCCACTATACCATACCCCCCACCCTATTGGCGGGATGCCGCCAGCACGGCCGCCTCACCCCAGGCCGAACCAGCGCCACGCGCCGCACGTCCCGCCCCGTCTATCATGACGCAGCGGCATCTCCTGCGTATGTGTTTGCGCGTATGGATGGCGCGACGCTCGTGTGACACCGTACGGTCATGCGCGTCCTGCTTGTCTACGGCAGCAGCGAGGGGCAGACCCGCAAGATTGCGGCCTTCGCCGCGGACTGCCTGCGAAGCCTGGGGCACCGCGTCATCTGCGCGGATGCCAAGGATGCCCTCGCTTTGCCCCATCCCGGGGAGTTCGATGCCGTGCTGATCGCGGCCTCGGTGCACCTCGGTCGCTATCAGCCGGCGGTGATCCGCTTCGTCCGCCAGCACCGGGCGGCGATCAGCGCCCGCCCGAATGCCTTCCTGTCCGTATCGCTCGCCGCCGCCGGCCGCGAGTCCGACGATATCGCGGGCCTGGAAAAGTGTGTAGCGGATTTCGAGGAATCGAGCGGCTGGACCCCACAGCTCATCCATCATGCCGCCGGGGCCTTCCGCTACAGCGCCTACGGTTTCCTCACCCGCTGGGCGATGCGCTACATCGCTCATCGCAAGGGTGCGCCCACCGACACCGCTCGGGACTACGAGATGACAGACTGGGATGATGTGGCCCGCTTCGCCGGGGAATTTGCATCCCGCCGGCACCCGCTGTCCATACGAGGCTAGTCGCAAGGTCCCACAGGCGAGCCACCACGCGCGTGGCTGCCCTCGAGGCAGGGGCGATGCTACGCTTCCTTCGTGACGCGTCCAGCGGGTGCTCGCCGGCTCATCGCCCTCATCACGGTGCTCTGCCAGGTGATGATGGCGGCGCACGCTCC
Source organism: Gammaproteobacteria bacterium (assembly GCA_019235245.1). Classification (GTDB taxonomy): domain Bacteria; phylum Pseudomonadota; class Gammaproteobacteria; order Steroidobacterales; family Steroidobacteraceae; genus 13-2-20CM-66-19. Next base: position 1,439 of record JAFAKO010000321.1, on the reverse strand, counting down.
GGCGGTTCATGCGCGGACTGCCCCTGCCGGTGAGAGGGCGCACTGCGCGCAGCACGCGGCACAAGTGCACACTTCCCAGATCGGCGAGCATCCTGGCATCGATCGCCGGGACCACACCGGCCGCGTCGGCTGCTCCGGCTGCCTCCTTTGCACGTGCGCCTGTACGCAGGCGACGGCCCTGCTGTCCGCACTGTCGGTAGCGTCTTCGCCTACGCATCCGCCGGTCGGGTTGGCGGACCCCGTGCCCGGTTTCGCGCCTCCGAGCACCCTCTTCTTCCGACCGCCCATCTGATCGCGCTGGCGAGCTGCGCGGCCCCCGGCCCCGGTCGATCGGGTGCCGCGGGCCGATTCCCACAGTGGTGATTGGAGGCGAGCATGTCGGACCTGCCGTCCGCGCGAACGTTCATACCGAGGCTGTCGCGGCGCCGCTTCGTTCAGGGCGTCGCCGGCGGTGCCGTCCTGCTGTCTTCCGTGCGCAGCCTGTCCTCGAGCACTGCGCGACCCGATCAGCCGCAGCTCGTGGGACCGGATTTCGACCTGACGATCGGCGAGACCACGGTGAACTACACCGGTCGCACACGCACTGCCACGGCCGTCAACGGCACGGTGCCGGGCCCGCTGCTGCGCATGCGTCAGGGAGACGCCGTCACGCTGCGGGTGACCAACCGTCTGCGCGTACGCAGCTCCATCCACTGGCACGGACTGCTCTTACCCGCCGATATGGACGGCGTGCCGGGCCTGAGCTTTGCCGGCATCGAGCCCGGGAGCACTTTCGTCTATCGCTTCAGGGTCAGACAGTCCGGTACCTACTGGTACCACTCCCATTCGCGCTTCCAGGAACAAACCGGGCTTTATGGCCCGATCGTCATCGAGCCACCCGCGGGCGAGCCTCGCGGAACCGAGCGCGAGTACGTCGTGCTGCTCTCGGACTGGAGCGATGCCGACCCCGAGTGGCTCTACGCCACGCTCAAGAGACAGAGCGACTACTTCAACTTCGGCAAGCGCACGGTCGGAGATTTCTTCTCGCAGGTGCGCACGTACGGGCTCTCGGAGGCGCTCGCGGACCATGGCATGTGGGGAAAGATGCGCATGGACCCGACCGACCTGGCGGACATCGGCGGCGCCGCCTACACCTACCTGCTGAACGGAGTCACGCCTGCCGGGAACTGGACCGCACTCTTTCGCCGCGGCGAGCGCATTCGCCTGCGCATCATCAACGGCTCGTCGATGAGCGTCTTCGACGTGCGGATCCCGGGCCTGAAGCTGACGGTCGTGGCGGCGGATGGTCAGGACGTCGAGCCGGTCACGGTCGAGGAGTTCCGCATCGGCGCCGCCGAGGTGCTCGATGTAATCGTCTCCCCGAGCGTCGAGCAGCCGTACACCCTCTTCGCGCAGTCGATGGATCGCTCGGGCTACGCGCGCGGCACGCTCGCACCTCA
>JAFAKO010000299.1 GCA_019235245.1 Gammaproteobacteria bacterium | reverse complement strand
GGAGAGGCCGTCGGAAAAGTACTCCTGCTCCTTGTCCCCGCTCATGTTCACGAACGGCAGCACCGCGATGGAATGCGGGGGCGGGCTGAAGCCGGTCGGGGCCGCGCTGGACTGTGCCGCGGGCGCTGTGGGCTGCAGTGCCGGGTGCTTCGAGATCCGGGATCTATCAATGGCGAAGTAGACTGCAGCGCCTGCGACCACTGCGACGGCGATTGCCGGCAGCAGCCACTTCGACTGCCGGGATGCGGGGACCGGCTCTCTAATCGCCTGCTGGACACCGGGTGCTGCGCCCGCCGGCGGCACAGTCGCTGTCGGTGCGTATTGCGGCTCAGGCGACACCAGGCGCCGCACCCGTTCCACGAACTCCGGCGGCGTTTCCCCGCGCGGCAGACGCGTCCACTGCACCTCGTGCAGCTTGTCCGGCACCGAAGCGCCTCGTTCCCGCGTATCGTCGATGACGACCGGGAGAAGAAATGGCTTCTTATCCGACATGTGATGCGTGCGTTCGACCGCGAGTTTCCACTCGTGTCGGAAATAACCCTCGTCGCGGGCTTCCGTATGTGCAGAGATGAGGGCTATGAACAGGCGGCAGTCGTGAATCTGATCGCGAATCTGGCGATCCCAGGCGTCTCCGCCCCTCAGCTCACTCTGGTCGAACCACACTTCAAGGCCCGCTGAGCGCAGTGCCGCGCAAATACGCTGAGCTGCCTCGGCATCCTGCGAGGCATAGCTCAGGAATACCGCGCCCGTCGGCGTGCTCGCCAGCTCAGCCGACTCGGCCCCCATCCGCGCCCTCTTGATCTCGTGAGGCTCGCGAAAGCATGCCCTGAGCAGCCAGTCTCAGGCAATCATCATCATCGGTGAGGAGTGAGGAGCACGGGTCGCGGTCGCGGTCGACTACCTCACTCCGGCAAGTTCATCCTGCGCAGCACGGCTTTGTAGCGGACGTCTCCTCGCAGTGCTGCGAACATCGGGTCCGTCTTTATGTTGATTATTCCGGGATCCCGTTGCTCGACGGCTCGATCCAGCCAATCGAGAGCCTTGGTGCGTTCGCCGCGGTAGGCGTAGGCCTGCGCGACCTGCACGGCTGCCGTGTCCTGGTACGCCTCGATCAGGTCGCAGGAGGTCTTGTTGCTGCCTCCGCACGCGGCAGCTTAACCTAAATAGTCCGATCTCACCGACCCTGCTTCCTGCGAGACGCGCTGACAGTTCGGGCGAGTGCCGTGAAGGTTCGCTCCCTCCTGCCTGCCCGGCCGCCCTGGAGTGCTCGGAACGACCCTCATCCCTGGAGCTCCCATGTCCTGCAAGACAAAGATCGCTATCGCCTGGATCGCGCTTCTCACCTCACCCCTCGATGTTCGCGCCGAGATCCATAATCTCGTCCTCTTCGTGCCTGACGGACTGAGGTCGCAGATCGTTGACTCGCAGCAGGCACCGGCGATGGCGGAGCTTCGAGAGAAAGGAGTCAACTTCATCAACAGCCACTCGGTGTCTCCCACGTTCACGACCGCCAACGCGTCGGCGTTTGCGACCGGTCATCAGCTTGGGGATACGGGCGACTTCAGCAATACGATCTTCACGGGTTTCCCGGTGACCGCGGCCGGTGGATCGGTGACGCCTTTTCTGGAATCCAATCCGGTTCTCAGGGAGGTGACGGCGCACTTCGGTGGCAACTATCTGAACGAGGAGTCGGTGGTGACTGCGGCCGCCCACAGCGGGAGGTTCTCCACCGCGGTGATCGGCAAGGTCGGGCCGACCGGTATCTTCGATCTCGGGGCGCTGGCGGGCGCCGGCACGCTGATCGTGGACGACAGTACGGGTCATGACGGCGGGGTGCCCCTCTCACAAGACTGGCTCGATGCCATCGCGGCGGCGAAGCTTACCGCCGTGGCGCCGGGTCGCGGCGACAATGGCAATCCCGGCGACTACCAGCATCCCGGAACCTGGGTGCCGGACTACGCACAGCAGCAGTTCTTCCTCGAGATCGTGACCAAGGTGGTGTTACCCAGGTTCAAGGCAGCCGGCCGACCGTTTGTGCTGGTGTACTGGTCGCGCGATCCTGACGGCTCGCAACACAATCAGGGTGACAGCGCCGACAGCGTCCGCCCGGGAATCAACGGTCCCACCTCCTTCTCGGCGATCCGCAACGCCGATGCGGCGCTCACGGCGATCGAACAGGCACTGCATGCTTTGGGACTCGCTCAGAGCACCAATCTGATCGTCGCCGCCGACCATGGCTTCTCTACCATCGCGAAGACGAGCGACACGAGCGTCGCGGCCCGCGCAAGCTACGGGGACGTGATAGCAGGCGAGCTTCCGGCCGGGTTTCTCGCAATCGATCTCGCAGCGGCGCTTAAGAAAGGCAATACGAGCATTCGGCTCTTCGATCCCGACGCGAAAAACCAGCCCAAAGATTGGCAGCGCGGCGAGCATCCGCTCCTCGGCAACGCACTGATCGGCTCGGATGCCGCGGCGCCTCAACTGATCGTTGCCGCGAACGGCGGGTCCGATCTGCTCTACATCCCGGAGCGCCTGCCGGAGCGCGTAGCGCGCAGGCTCGGTGCGAAGGTGGTGGAGATCCTCTTGAGGCAGGACTACGTCAGCGGTCTGTTCGTCGACCGCAGACGTCTCGGAGAGGTGCCTGGCGCGCTCTCGCTCGATGACCTGGGTCTCGTGGGGGCTGCCCGTACGCCGCTGCCTGCGATCGTCGTCAACTTCAGGAGCTTCAGTACCGGTTGCGAGAATCCGGTGCTATGCGCAGCCGAGATCGCGGATACCAGGCTTCAGCAGGGCCAAGGTATGCACGGGAGTTTCTCGCGCGCGGACACCTGGAACTTCATGGCCGCCCGGGGCCCGGACTTTCGCGAGCATTACCTGGATCAGCTGCCCGCGAGCAACGCCGACATCGGCAGGACAATGGCGCATCTGCTCGAGCTCGACATCACTCCCAAAGGAGCCCTCCGTGGCCGCGAGCTGAGCGAAAGCCTGCGCACCGCGGAGCACGAACCCATGCCAGAAGTAAAAACCCGTACGTTGCGCTCCGCGCCGACCGCGGCTCACCAGATGACCATCCTGAGGACCCAATCCGTTCTCGACACGACCTATATCGATGCGGCCGGATTCCCAGGACTCACACTGGGTCTCGAAGAAGTCCGATAGCTGCGCAATCCAAGGTTCGGGCAAGGCGGTCGAACCGGCGGCTGCGCCTCGCTCAATGGCTCGAGCTTGAGCCCGGTTGGTCCATGATCTGCCTGTGACGTATCTCCGTCTGCTCGTCCACGGGAAACATTGATTCGACGCGCAGCTCCTGGGTGGCAATCGCCTGCGGCGCCGCGACCGTCGTCAGCATGGAGAAGTAACCGAGCTGCTCGCCGTCCTTCACGAAGGTGATCGGTATGACTGGCAGGTCAGATGCGCCATCCCCGGCCGGTCCCGCGCGCCACTGCGACTGCGCGCCCGGGTAGGCGAGCAATGAGCTCACCAGCTCCTGAGCCTTCGCATCCACGACCCGGCCCACCGCCTCCCGGTATACGCGTTGGATGAGGCTGCGGGCCACGTCCTGCCAGTTCGCGATGAATGGCTGCATGCCCTGTGGGTCGAACATCAGATGCAGCAGGTTTCGGGGCGTCGGCCGTGCGGACAGATTCACGAAGCTGCCAAAGAAGCGCGGTGCCGCGGCGTTGGTCAGTACGACGTTCCAGTAGCGGTCCATCACGAACGCGGGAAAGGGCTCGTGCTGCCGCAACAGACGCTGCAGCGCCTCGGTGACCCGGCGCATGTCCGCATCGTCCCAGCCGGCGGCCGGGTATATCGGCGCGTACCCGGCCGCCAGCAGCAGAACGTTGCGATCGCGGAACGGCACATCAAGGGCGTCGGCGAGCCCCAACAACGTGGCACGGCTCGGGGAGCTTCGGCCGATCTCGATGAAGCTCAAATGCCGTTGCGATACGCCCGCATCCAGCGACAGCGCGATCTGGCTCTTGTTGCGCACCGCGCGCCAGCGCCGCAGCAGCGCTCCCAGCTCGTTGCCCTGAAGATTGCTCTTGGACTGGGCCATGCAGCCGAATTCAGCTACCGAGTGCCTAGAATGCCACGGGTCCGACGGAGCCATGCCAGTGAGCCACCTTCGAAGGGTCTTTATCGTCCATGTAGAAGAAGTGGGTCATGGCGGGCCGCACCGGGTTCTGCGAGGGATCATTCGGGGTCATGCTCACAAAACCGCGAAACACCTTGAGCTGACCGCCGTCCCAATACTCGACGACCTCGTGATGCGCGGTAAAGCCCCTGTCGACGAAGGCACGCAGGTTCTCGCGGATCGCCTCGCGTCCCTGCCAGTCGCCGACACCAAGATTGGCGCTCGCGTTCTCCGCAAAGCAATCGAAGCCTTTGCCCCAGGTTTTGTCGTCGATTTCCTTCCAGAACGCCAGCAGCCACTGGGGCGTTTGGGCCTTGGTGAACGTCACGGACTTCATTTCAGTCTCCTTCGTCTGAGATGGGTATGCGCTGTCGCGCGATTTCGCGGCGTGCATTGACGGCGCGACAGCCTCTGGAGGCGCGGCGGGCAGGCTGCGGCGGGTCACGGCGGTTTCGGTCATGGGGAGTCTCCATAGATGTGGAGTGCACAATCCTAGAGACGGCACGCGGTGCGGCAACTACGTCGCAGGTAATAACGCCAGCGCAGCAGCATGCGAATATCCATGGCGCTTGCGGCTGCCGGTGGCCAGGAACCCTGGCCGCCGGGGCGGCGGACCGGGCATGACTGCGCTGGCTAGCGCGCCACCAGTCCCTCCCTGACCACCTGGCTCGAGACCGCGTCCGCGACTTCAGCGATGAGGCTTTGAACGCCTTCGGGGTTGCTGGTCCGGCTGGTCCCCGCCCAGAGGAGCTTGTCCTGCTTGAGCGAATAGATGAGCGTCTCGATCGACACCACCGTGTCGGTCTGTACCGACCCGGTCGAGTAGCTCAGCTCCATGCCATAGGACTGGTAGTAGGAGCCGAAGGTGGTGTAGGCGCTGCCCGAGAAGCCACCCGGGTCGACGATCTCGGTGTGCTCGTGACCCACCACGCGCATGATCACGACACCCTCGACGCCCGCTTCCTTGAAACGGGCGCGCGCGGCATCGACGCTCAGCGGCTCGAATCCCAGCAGCGTGTAGGAGGCGACGCCGCGGGCGCCGCGGATCACGAGCTCATGTGTCAGGTACACCTCGGCATCGCGTCGCCGCTTCTTGTCGCCGGAGATCACGAGGGCTGCGATGCTCTTACCGGTCGGATCCACGCGCTGCGCGTCGGGTGCTTTCCAGGTCGAGGTGAAGGTGGTGCTCGAGCACGCGCTCAGGCAGAGAAGGGCACCGCAGAACAGACCGCGTAAGACCTGTGACAAGAGGGCTCCGTTGCCGCTATCGCAGCTGCAAGTGTGGTCGCGGTGCACAGCGGAAGGCGAGGGTGCTGGTCTGTTCGCCCTTCGGGCCGACACCCGGCTGGTCCTCGAAACTCTCGATCGCCGCGATCTGGTCCGACCTTCCGCAGAAGTCGTTGGCCTGGGCGATCGTCTCCTCCCGACTGCCGGTGACGCCACCCCAATTGGCGCTCGCTGTCACCGAATGCAGCCCATTGCCGCGGTCCTGGACATTGCTGTGGGCGCAGCCGGTGAGCAGCAGCACCACGGCAAGCATCGCGATTTTCATGCAGCGATCCCCTACGCCACGCAGGTCGAAGCGGCCGCATTGTCGCCCGGAAGCAGTGGCCTGTCATCCGCGGCCCCTGCGGCGGCGCATCCATCGCGATTGCGTGCGGTATGCACGGATGGCTGACGGGCCGTGTGAAGCTGCTCACGCTTTGAATCAGGAAGCGCATCGCAAAATGCTTCCCTGGCAAACCATGCACGCACGGTGCCGGTCATGAGCATGACCCAACTGATCGTCGGCACCGCTCTGGGCTTCATCGTCGCTCAGAGCGGGCTGTATGGCATCAGACACTCCCTCGGCTGGCTGCAGCGCGAGGAGATGCGCACGCGCGTGCGCAACATGCCGGGCCACGTCATCGTCGGAGGCTTCATCCGCTACGCCGCTCCTATCGGCGCGGCGGCCGCTCTGATCACTCTCGCGGTCTGGGGAGTCGGCGACTATCTGGTGGCGAAGGCAGCCCGCACCGCCTCGCTCGGCAGCTCCATCGATCCGACCACCGTGGCCATCACCGGTCAGCCGCCGGCAGCCACCGAGGAGGCCGCCGCCGCGGCCGCCGCGGCGCCCGAAGTCACCACCGCAGTACAGCCGGACAGCGCCGATCCCTATGCCGATCCGGACTACAAAGTGCACCGGCGCTCGCACCGTCCGGCTGCCGCGCTGACCCTGAAGGAGACGCTGCTGCAGCGCGCGGAGGCGAAGGCGCGCGCCGAGCTGTTGCGCGACATGGAGCAGCACGCGAGCCGCTCGCAGTACGACTGCGAGGCGGCGGATCGCGCCGCGCGATATCTCAAGGCCGGGCTGGATGTCTGGGGTTTTGCCGCCTGGCAGCTGAAGTACTTCCCCATCGAGGGCTACCGCGGCGCGACGCTCGTCGGGTGCAAGGACATCCCGAATGTCGTCGACCCCTCGTCGGTCGACCTGCAGTCGACCGTTGCGCAGGACGCGCGCTCCTGAGAGCTCGCAACCTCAGTAGATGAGCGGGATCCTCGCCGCGAGCGAGGCGTCCACCGCGGCATCGAGCTTCTGATCGATCTGGAAGAAGCGCGCGGTGGTGCGGGCCGAGAGCTGCTTCTGGAACTTCTTGATGTAGTCCCCGCGGACGTCGTTCTTCTGCTTGTCGATATCGAGCGCCTCGTTGAGGATGCGCGCGCCTTCCTCTTCGCTCATGGAAGCCCGGTTGGCCGCGTAGTCGGTGATGAGTTTCACCCGGCGATCGCCGATTTTCGTCATCTCCGCACGATACTCGTCGTAGAGCGGCCAGAACCTCGCCGCCTCGCTGTTGGTGAGCAGCATGTTCGCCTTGACGATCTCGCGGCGGTCCCTGCCGACGTCCTGGCGGAGCATCTGGATCGCCGGCTCCAGGTCGGCGAATTTCTCGTTCACGACCGGCTTGTCTGCCGGGAATGCGGCGGCGGGTGCGAGCAGCGCACACAGCGCGGCGTGACGAATCTTGGCACGAATACTCACGGCGCTCTCCTTGGGACGCGAACGAAGCGGGCTCCCGGGGCACTTTCTACCTCCGTTCGCATGAGCCCGTACATAGGACTCTTGGCGTACAACCCCGGCGCTGGCGTTACCGCCAACGGGCGGCCTGTGTCCTGGCTCGCAGTCGCGCGCCGCGGCTTGCGCGCCGCGGCTTGCGGGCCGCTCAGACCGGCTGATCGATGGAGCGCGCGAGCGGCGTGAAGAGCTTCGGGCCGCTCTCGGTCATGTACCAACAGTCCTCGAGCCGGATGCCGAACTCTCCCGGGACGTACAGCCCCGGCTCATCGGAGAAGCACATGCCGGGCGCGAGCGGTGTCGTGTCGTTGCGCACCAGGTACGGTGGCTCGTGTCCGTCCATGCCGATGCCGTGGCCGGTGCGGTGTGGCAGGCCCGGCAGCCCGTAGTCGCGGCTCCAGCCCTTCTGCTCGTAGAAGGTGCGCACGGCCTGGTCCACCGCGCCCGCCGCCACCCCGGGCCTGGCGGTCTCGAGGGCCAGCTCCTGGCCGCGCTTCACCGTGTCCCACAGCTCACGCTGGCGGGCCGAGATCTCGCCGAACACCCAGCTGCGCGAGATGTCCGACTGGTAGCCATGCACCGAGCAGCCGGTGTCGATGAGCACGACCGAGCCCTCGTGCACCTGCTGCGGCTTGACCGAGCCGTGCGGATAGGCGCTTGCCTCATTCAGCAACACCAGCGTGAACTCGTGCGAGCCCCCGAGCTGCCCGGTAGCGCTCACCATCGCGGCGAGTATGTCGGTCGCCTGCATGCCGGCACGAATGTGGCCGTGCACGTGGCGCAGCGCCGCGATGGTCACATCGTTGGCAGCCTGCATGAGCGCCAGCTCGGAAGGCGACTTCACCATGCGGCAGGCACGCACCAGCTCATCGCCCGGCACGATGGCCGGCTTCGTGGTCGCGGCGGCCACCGTACGCTCGATGATGAAATAACGCGTCGTCGGCTCGATGGCGAGCGGTCCGCCGTGGCCGCGGTCGCGCAGTGCGCCCGCGAGCAGCGCAAAAGGACTCTCGTCCTCTTTCCACGGGCGCACTTCGGCGGGCACCCTGAGCGTCTCGCGGATCGAGGGCTCCTCGAATGCCGGGGTGACGACCACCACCGGTCCCTCTGCCGGCACGATCGCCGCCGTGGTGCGCTCCGAGCGCCACCAGCGAATGCCGGTGAAGTACTCGAGTGAGGAGCCGGCCTCGACCAGCAGGGCCGCGTTCTTGCGCTGCTGCATCAGGCCCTGCAGCTTCGCGAGCCGCACGCCGTGCTCGGCGGCGTCGATCGGCTGCACGTTGCGCGTCACCGAGCTCAACGTCGGGGCGGCCGCGGAGGATTGCGCTGCCTGGGCACCGGGGCCGGCAATCGCCGCGCCGGCGGCCGACAGGGCCAGGAACTCGCGTCTGGAGACTCTGCTCATCGATTCCCCTTTTTCGTAGTGTGATCGGCGTCACTTCCGGCCACCGTCCGGGCGTCCGGGAGGTGCGATTTTGAGAGGCCAGGACACGAAGATAAAGAGCGTTCCACGTAGCTTTATGTTGTGAACATCCGCCTCAAGGTGATCGCTCTGGTCGCTGCGATCTTCGCCGTGCTCGTCTGGGCCGAAGTCCTGGTCGAGCGGCTGGTGGTCATGCCGAGTTTCGCACAACTCGAGCGTGCGGACGCGCAGGTCGCCATGCGCCGCATCGCCTACGGCCTCGAGCGCACGCTGGCGGAGCTCGCTACCTCGGCAACCGACTGGGGCAACTGGGCCGATACCTACCGCTTCGTCAACGATCACAACCGCGAGTTCGTCACCGCCAATATCACCGATCTGGCGCTGCGGCAGCTCAACGTGAACATGCTGCTGATCATCGACCGCGACGGGCGAGTGGTTCATGCGCATGACCTGGACCTGCAGTCGGATCGGCCGCTGCGACTGCCGCTCGCCTCGAAGGAGCAGCTCCCCGCGGACTTCCCCTGGCGTGCGAACCTCGATGGCGGCTCTGCGGCGCGCGGACTGCTGCGTACCACCCACGGCATCATGCTGCTGGCCGCATCGCCGATCCTCGATGGGCACGGACAGGGTCCCTCCCGGGGCATGGTCATTCTGGGTCGGCTGCTCACGCCGGTGGTGGTGGAGAGCCTTGGCGCGCAGGCGCAGGTGTCCCTCGCCATGTTGCCGCCCGAGCCAGACCGGGCGGCGGAGGAGCTCATCGAGAGCGATGCGGCGACGCTCGTCTACCGCACCTTCAACGACCTCTACGGGCGCCCAGTCATGCGGCTGCGCGTCGATGTGCCACGCGCCATCACCGCCCGTGGTTACGGCGCGGTCGCGTTCGCCTCGGCCTGCCTGATCGCCGCGGCCGTGATCGTGCTCGTTCTCCTGGTCCTGGTGCTCAACCGCGTCATCCTGCGCCCGCTGGCGCAGCTGACGCGCCACGCGGTGGCGCTCGGTGAGGATCCCGATCTCACCACGCCCCTGGCGCTCCCGCGCCGCGACGAGTTCGGCGTGCTGGCACGCGAGCTCGATCGCATGGTGGAGCGCGTCGCGGACTCGCGCATGCAGCTGGTCGATCAGTCCTTCCAGGCGGGCTTTGCCGAGCTCGCCAAGGGCGTGCTGCACAATCTCGGCAATGCCCTGACGCCGATCTCCGTGCGCCTCGCGAGCCTCACCGACAAGCTGCGCGCGGCGCCCCTCGAGGAGGTCGAGCAGGCAGTCGCCGAGCTGCGTGCCGGACCCACCGATGGGCAACGGAGCCGGGACCTCGAGGAATTCGTGCGGCTCGCCAGCGAGGAGCTCGCCGGCACGGTGCGCGTGGTGCGGGAGGATGTCGCCACGATAACGCGCCAGACGAGCCTGATTCAGACCATGCTCACGGAGCAGATGCGCTCGGCACGCAATGAGCAGGTGATCGAGCCCGTGCGGCTCACGGAGCTGCTGACCCAATCGCTCGAGATCGTACCCGACGCCTGCCGCGCGCGGTTGCGCATCGAGCCGGACGACACCGTGCGCGAGGTCGGCGTGGTGCGCGTCGCCCGCACGGTGCTGCGGCTGATCCTGCAGAACCTCATCATCAATGCCTCGGATGCGGTACGCGATGCCGGCAAACAGAAGGGCACGCTACGCGTGAGCGCGCAGATCCTGCGCGAGGCGGATCGACAGCAGCTGCACCTGCAGTGTGTCGATGACGGGGTCGGCATCCCCGAGGAGAATCTCACGCGCGTCTTCGAGATGGGCTTTTCGACCAAGTCCCCGGAAACCAACCACGGGATCGGCCTGCACTGGTGCGCCAACGCCATCGGTGCGCTCGGCGGGCGGATCTGGGCCGCGAGCGACGGCCCGGGTAGCGGCGCCGCACTGCACCTGCTGGTGCCGCTCAACAACCGTGACAGCGCCCGCGCGGCAGGAGCCGCCTGAGGTTCTCATGTCTGAACGCAACGCACCCATTCGCGTGCTGGTGGTCGACGATGAGCCGGAGATCAGGGACGCCTACAAGCAGATCCTCTGCGATACCGATGTGAATCGCGAGATGACCGGCTTCCACGAGCTGCGCAGCCGCCTGTTCCGCAAGAACCCGATGCAGGCGCTCAAGCAGGCCGCGAGCCGCGCGACGACTTTCGAGACGGCCTTCTGCCAGCAGGCGGCCGAAGCGGTCGCCGCGGTCAAGGAGGCGCTGGCGCGCAACGAGCCCTTCGCGGTGGTGTTTCTCGACATGCGCATGCCCCCCGGACGCGATGGGGTGTGGGCCGCGACGCAGATCCGCGAGCTCGACCCGGCGGTCGAGATCGTGATCTGCACGGCCTACTCCGACGCGGACCCGGGCGAGATCGGCGGCTACGTGCCACCCGAGGACAAGCTGTCGTACCTGCAGAAGCCGTTCCATCCGCACGAGGTGCGGCAGATGACCATCGCGCTCGGCAGCAAGTGGCGCGCCGAGCGCCGCATCGTGCGGCTCGCATATTTCGATACGCTGACGGGACTGCCCAACCGCGAGCAGTCGCACAACCGGCTGGTCGGGGCACTGCAGGCTGCCAAGGAGAAGAACGGCCTGGCGGCGGTGCTGTATCTCGATCTCGACAACTTCAAGCGCGTCAACGACACCCTCGGTCACGCCGTCGGCGATCAGCTGCTGTGCGTGGTCGCGGACCGCCTGCGCAGCTCGCTGCGCTACGGCGCCGAGTCGAGCCCCGGGGGCGGTAACAACCGTCCCGGCGACATCGCCCGGCTCGGCGGCGACGAGTTCATGGTGCTGCTGCCGACGCTGCGCAGCACCGTCGATGCGGGCGGAGTGGCCGAGCGGCTGATTCTGGCGCTGCGTCAGCCGATACAGCTCGGCCCGAACTCGCTGGTGGTGACCCCGAGCGTCGGCATCGCGCTCTATCCGCAGGACGGCGGCGATGCAGAGACGCTGCTGCGCAACGCCGATCTCGCCATGTACTTCGCGAAGCGGCGCGCGCCGGGCACCTTCGCCTTCTTCGATGTCTCCATGACCACCACCGCACTGCACCGTTTCACCATCGAGGAGCAGCTGCGCGGCGCGCTCGAGCGCAACGAGTTCTCGCTGCAGTACCAGCCGCAGTTCGATGTGCGCACCGGGACGATCTCGGGAGTCGAGGCGTTGCTGCGCTGGACCAATCCCGAGCTCGGCGCGGTGAGCCCGGTCGAGTTCATCCCGGTCGCCGAGGAGACCGGGCTGATTCTCGTCATCGGCAAGTGGGCCCTGCGCGCCGCCTGCCAGCAGGCGCAGGCGTGGCGCGCCGAAGGGCTGCCGGTGCAGCGCATGGCGGTGAATGTGTCCGGCAGACAGTTCGCGCTCGCCGAATATCCGCAGGAAGTCGCCGCGGTCCTCAAGGAGACCGGGCTCGATCCGGCGGTGCTCGAGCTCGAGATCACCGAGTCGGTCGTCATGGCGGACGAGGCGTGGGCAGAGAAGGCCATCAAGGAGCTCAAGGCGCTCGGCATCTCCCTCGCCATCGATGATTTCGGCACCGGTTACTCGAGCTTCGGGCGACTGCGCCACTTCGCCGTCGATCGTCTGAAGATCGACCGCTCCTTCGTCACCAGCATCACCGATCACAGTGATGACCGCGCCATCGCCGCCGCGATCATCGCCATGTCACGCTCGATGCACATCAACGTCACCGCGGAGGGCGTGGAGAACTACCCGCAGCTCGCGTTCCTGCAGGAGCAGGACTGCCAGGACGCGCAGGGCTTCCTCCTCAGCCGCCCGCTGCAGGCGGATGCGGCCCGCGAGCTCCTGCGCCGCGTGGGCGAGCTCGGCGATGCCTCGCGTACGCAGCGACTGAAGATCATCACGGGCTGACAGCTCCGCGGGCCTCCCGCACAATCGGGAGGTAATGCAGACCGCGCTCGCCGATTCCATCCGTGCCTCACCGCAGGGCCACGAGGCCGATGCGATTCTGCGCAGTTGCGTGCACTGCGGCTTCTGCCTGCCGGCCTGTCCGACCTATCAACTGCTCGGCGATGAGCTCGACAGTCCCCGCGGCCGCATCTATCTGATGAAGCAGGTGCTGGAGGGCGAGCCGGTGAGCGCGCCCACCCAGCTGCACCTCGACCGCTGTCTCACGTGCCGTGCCTGCGAGAGCGCCTGTCCCTCGGGAGTGCGCTACGGGCGGCTGCTCGACCTCGGCCGGGCGCTCATCGAGGAGCGCGTGACGCGCCCGCTGCCCTCGCGCCTCGAGCGCTACCTGCTGCGCAGGATCGTCCCGTACCGGCGCCGCGTGCGTGTGCTGCTCGGCCTCGCGCGGACGGTGCGGCCACTCCTGCCCCGGAGCCTGCGCGCGCGCCTGCCCGCCGCTGCCGGCGCGGGCACCGCGTTGCAGCCGGGGCAGCTTCGCCGCTGGCCTGCGCCGCGGCACGCCCGGCGGGTGGTTCTGCTCGAGGGCTGCGTGCAGCCGGTGATCGCTCCGGAGATCGATGCGGCCGCGGCGCAGGTGCTGGACCGCATCGGGCTCACCGTGGTCCCCGTCGGCGGCGGCTGCTGCGGAGCACTGGCTCATCATCTGTCGGCGCACGAGGAGTCGCGGGCGCAGGCGCGGCGCAACATCGATGCGCTTTGGCCGCACGTTGAGGCCGGCGCCGAGGCCGTGGTCGTCAGCGCCAGCGCCTGCGCGGCCATGGTGTGTGATTACGGTCGGCTGCTGAGCGATGACTCCGCGTACGCCGCGCGCGCTGCGCGCATCAGCGAGCTTGCGCTCGACATCGGCCAGCTGGTCGCAGCCCATGCCGGGCCGCTCCGTGCCGCATTCACCGAGACGAGCGCTGCCTCACCCGGGCAGTCGCCGCTGCGCGTAGCCTTCCACGCACCCTGCACCCTGCAGCATGCGCTGCGAGCCGCGGGTGTGGTCGAGCGCTTGCTGCAGGCGGCCGGCTTCACGCTCACGCAGGTTGCCGATGCCCGCTGCTGCGGCTCGGCCGGCACCTATTCGCTCCTGCAGCCGGAACTCGCCACGCGGCTGCTGAGTGCCAAGGTGAGCGCGCTCGAGGCCGACGCACCGCAGGTGATCGCGACGGCCAACATCGGTTGTCTCCTGCATCTGCGCGCCGGCACTGCGCTGCCGGTGCACCACTGGATCGAGCTGGTTGCGGCGAGACTGGCTCGTGGCTGACCAATGGGGCGAGCGCATGCCGCGCTCGGTGAGCCTGCTGCAGACCATCGCGGTCTCGGTCGGGATTGCGATCGGCAGCGGCATTTTTCGCGTGCCGGCGACGGTCGCCGGCCTGCTGCACTCGCCGGGCACCATCCTGGTGTGCTGGGTGCTGGGCGGGGTCATCGCATTGTGCGGTGCGCTCACCGTCGCCGAGCTCGCCGGGGCATTGCCGCGCTCCGGGGGAATCTTCGCGTACCTCCTCGAGGGCTACGGGCCGCTGCCCGCGTTCCTCTTCGGCTGGACCGAGCTCATCGTCATCCGCGCGTCCGCGCTCGGCGCCATCGCCACGATCTTCGCCGAGTATCTGGGCTACTTCGTGCCGCTCGCCGCGCACAAGGTGCACGAAACGGCCGCACTCGCCATCATCGCGATCGGCGCCATCAACTACATCGGCGTGCAGCGTGCCGCCGCACTCCTGAGCGCCACCACCGCGGTGAAGTACGCGCTGCTCCTGGCGCTGGGACTGCTCGCCTTCAGCGCCTCGGGGGGCAGCGCCGCGCACCTGGCTCCCGCGTGGCCCACGACGCTGCCCCTGTCGCTGCTCGCGACCGCGCTCATCCCGGTCATGTGGACCTATGACGGCTGGGCGGATCCCGCCTCCATGGCCGGTGAGATCAGCAATCCGCAGCGCAACCTGCCGCTGGCGCTGATCGCCGGAGCCGCCTGCGTCATGCTGGTCTACCTGGTGGTCAACATCGGCTTCCTGTACGCGCTCGGCCCCGCCGCGATGTCCGGGGAGAAGCTCATTGCGGCCACCGTCGCGGCCCGCATTCCGCTGCTCGGCGGAGCGGGCGGCGCGGTGATCGCGGCCGCGGTGGTGATCTCCGCCTTCAGCGGCCTCAATGCGTCGATGATGACCGGCTCACGCATCTTTTTCGCCATGGCGGACCGGCAGCTGTTCTTCCGTGTGGTGGCGCGCGTCTCGCCGCGCTTCGACAGCCCCTCGGTCGCCATCTGGCTCGCGACCGCGCTCGGCGTGGCGTACGTGCTCGCGAACGACTTCGCGCAGCTCGCCGACAAATTCATTCTCGGTATCTGGCCCTTCTATACGCTCACGGTCGCGGCGGTATTCGTGCTGCGCCGCCGGCAGCCGCAGCTGCCGCGACCGTACCGCGTGTGGGGCTACCCGGTCGTGCCGCTGGTGTTCCTGCTCGCCTCGGCGCTCATGGTGCTGAACGCGCTGCTCACCGATCCGCGCAACACCGGCATCACCTTCGCGATCATCCTGGCGGGGGCGCCCGCGTTCTGGCTGTGGAGCCTCAGGGTGCGCCCGCGGTGAATCCTGCGGCGCGCCGGCTTTGCAAGCACAATAGCCGTCTCGCGGGAGCCGAGCGGTGAATGACGCAACCACAACGAAGCCCGATACACCGGCAGCGTCGCAGGCGGATGCGCGCAGGCGCTGGAAGATGGGTCTCGGGGTGGCGGTGCTGCTCGTCGTGCTCGCAGCCCTCGGCCTGTTCCTGTGGCGGCAGCGCGGCGCGAGCGATCCCAACGCCGCTTTCTCGCTTTCCGGCAACGTCGATGTCCACCAGGTGGAGCTCGCCTTCCGGGTGAGCGGCCGCATCGCCACCATGAAGATGCAGGAGGGAGACCGGGTGAGCACCTCGCAGGTGCTGGCCGAGCTCGACCCGGTGCCGTTCCAGACCGATGTGGACTCGGCGCAGGCGGACCTGGCGCAGGCCGCGGCGCAACTGCAGAAGACCCAGCGGGGCTTCCGCGTCGAGGAGATCGCCCAGGCACGCGCCAACGTCGCGCAGCGGACCGCGGACCTGGAGAACGCGCGCGTCACCCTGCAACGCCAGCAGCAGCTGGTGGCTGCAGGCCTCGCGACGCACCAGCAGATCGACGATGCGCAGGCGCGCGTCGACATGACCAATGCCGCGCTCGCCTCCGCGCGCGACCAGCTCACCCTCGAGCTGCGCGGCTCCCGCATCGAGGACATCCAGACCCAGGAGGCGCTGCGCGATGCCGCCCAGGCCCGCCTGGAGAAGGCGCAGACGGCACTCGCGGACACGAGGCTCCTCGCGCCGAGCACGGGCATCATCTCGGTGCGTGCGCGCGAGCCGGGCGCCATCGTGCAGGCCGGGCAGACCGTCTACACCCTCACCCTGAATGACCCGGTGTGGATCCGCGCCTATGTCGCGCAGCCGCGGCTCGGCCGCATCAAGCCCGGTATGCAGGTGTCGGTGACCACGGACTCGACCCGTGGCAAGCAATACCCGGGGACGGTGGGCTTCATCTCGCCCGATGCGGAGTTCACGCCGAAGACGGTGCAGACCGAGCAGGTGCGTGACGATCTGGTGTATCGCATCCGCGTCATTGCGAGCGACCCGGACGACATTTTCCGGCAGGGTATGCCCGTTACCGTGCTGGTCCCCGCGGCGCCTGCCGCCGCGCACTGAGGTGCGCGGATCCTCCGACCCATGAGCGCGCCCGGCCCGAGCATCGCCGCTGCGCCGCCGTCGCCGGCTGCCCGCGTGAGCAACCTCATCAAGAGTTTCGGCGTCACGCGCGCACTCGATGGCATCAGCGCGCAGCTGCCCGAGGGAATGATTCTCGGCCTCCTCGGTCCCGATGGCGCGGGCAAGACGACCCTGATCCGCCTGCTCGCGGGCCTCATGGAGCCGACCGCCGGCACGGTGGAGGTGCTCGGCCGAACCCCGAGCGCAGAAGGCGGCACGACCCAGGCGGAGACCGGCTACATGCCGCAGCGTTTCGGGCTGTACGAAGATCTCTCGGTGCTCGACAACCTCGACCTGTACGCCAACCTGCGCGCCCTCGATGCAGCCGAGCGGCAGCGGCGCTTCGCGGAGCTGCTGCGCTTCACGCAGCTCGCGCCCTTCACCGCGCGGCTCGCCGGCGATCTCTCCGGCGGCATGAAACAGAAGCTCGGTCTCGCCTGCGCACTGCTCGGCCGTCCGCGCCTGTTGCTGCTCGATGAGCCCGGTGTCGGTGTGGATCCGCTGTCGCGGCGCGAGCTGTGGCGCATGGTGAGCGATCTGGTGTCGCAGGGTGTCACGGTGCTGTGGTCGACCGCGTACCTGGAGGAGGCCGAGCGCTGCGCACACATCTGGCTGCTCGATGCCGGGCGGTTGCTGTACGCGGGTGCACCGCGGGAGCTGAGCGCGCGGGTGCGCGGCCG
This sequence comes from Gammaproteobacteria bacterium, assembly GCA_019235245.1. Taxonomy (GTDB): domain Bacteria; phylum Pseudomonadota; class Gammaproteobacteria; order Steroidobacterales; family Steroidobacteraceae; genus 13-2-20CM-66-19. The sequence continues at coordinate 3,489 of JAFAKO010000299.1, read as the reverse complement.
CGTCTTCAGCCGCCGCGTCGCCCCGGGCACGGCGCGCCGCACCGCGGAGGAGGAGCTCGCGCGCCCGACGGTGCTCGATGCGGTCATCCAGGGCTCGAGCGTGCGGCTCGTGGCGAAGCCGGGTCACGCGGAGGACTTCCGCCACGAGCCTTACCAGCCCGTGCCACCAAGGCTCGAGGACGCGTACATCGAGCTGCTCGGCGGCGCTCACAAGGGCGAGAGTCTTCTCGCGCGCGGCTGGCCGAAGCCGCCCGCTGCAGGCGGGACGGGCGGCGCCGCGGGCGCTGCCGTGGGTGAGTCGTTGGTGCATGCGCAGGCGCTCACGCGCCGCTTCGGCGACTTCCTCGCCGCCGACCACATCAGCTTCGACGTGCGCGCCGGGGAGATCTACGGTCTGCTCGGGCCGAACGGCGCGGGCAAGTCCACCACCTTCCGCATGCTGTGTGGGCTGCTGCGGCCCAGCGCCGGGGATGCGAGTGTCGCCGGGGTGAACCTGCTGCATGCGGCGAGCCGCGCGCGCGCCCGCCTCGGCTACATGGCGCAGAAGTTCTCGCTCTACGGCGACCTGTCGGTCGCGCAGAACCTCGACTACTTCGCCAACATCTACGGTCTGTCGCGTGCCGCCAGGCGCGAGCGCGTGCCGGCGATGGTCGAGATGTTCGAGCTCGCCCCGCACCTGCAGAGCAACGCGGCGCTGCTGCCGCTCGGCTTCAAGCAGCGTCTGGCGCTCGCCTGTGCGACGCTGCACGCCCCGCGGGTGCTGTTCCTCGATGAGCCCACGAGCGGCGTCGACCCGCTGATGCGCCGCGAGTTCTGGCATCACATCAACGCGCTCACCACGCGCGGCGTGGCGGTGGTGGTGACCACCCACTTCCTCGAGGAAGCGGAGTATTGCGACCGCATCGGACTCATCTGGCGCGGGCGCAAGATCGCCGAGGGCACGCCCGATGAGCTCAAGGGCCGCGCGCGCAGCGCCGCCCGCCCGGAGCCGACGCTCGAGGATGCCTTCATCGCGCTCATCGAAGACGAGGGCGCGGGAGCTGCGGCATGAGCCGGCCGCAGTCCTGGTGGCAGCAGCTGCGGGCCGTCATGCTCAAGGAGGCCAAGCAGGTCATGCGCGACCCCTCCAGCTGGATCATCGCGGTGGTGCTGCCGCTCACCTTTCTCTTCCTGTTCGGCTACGGGATCTCCCTCGACACCACCGTGGTCAAGATCGCCGTGGTGCGCGAGGACGGCAGCCGCGATGCGCAGGAATTCGCCGCCGCGCTCAGCAACTCCCGCTGGTTCCTGGTGGTGCCCGCCGGCGACCGCCGCGCCGGTGAGCGACTGTTGCAGGACCAGATCGTCAAGGCGGTGGTGATCATCCCGGCGGAGTTCGCGCGCTTTCTGCAGGCGCAGAACGCGACCGCGCAGGTGCAGGTGCTGGTCGATGGCGCCGAGCCGAACACCGCCAACTTCGTGCACGGCTACCTCAGCGCCATCTGGAGCGACTTCCTCGCGGCGCGCGCCCGGCAACGGGGAACGGTGCTGGCGGCGCCCGTCGAGGTGGCGGTGCGCTACTGGTACAACGCCAACGCCGAGAGCCGCTGGTTCCTCATCCCGGGCTCCATGACGGTGATCATGACGCTGCTCGGTACGCTGCTCACCTCGCTGGTGATCGCCCGCGAGTGGGAGCGCGGCACGCTGGAGGCGCTCTATGCCACCCCGCTCACCCGTGGCCAGATCCTGATCGGCAAGACGCTGCCGTATTTTCTGCTGGCGATGGTGTCGATGCTGGTGTGCGTGCTGACCGCACTGCTGTTGTTCCATCTGCCGCTGCGCGGCTCGCTGCTCGCGCTCGGGCTCGTGTCGGCGGTGTTCCTGGTGCCGGCGCTCGGCCAGGGTCTGCTGATCTCGGTGACCATGAAGTCGCAGATGGCGGCGGCGCAGCTCGGCCTCATGACCGGCTTCATGCCGGCGATGATGCTGTCGGGGTTCCTGTTCGATATCCACTCGATGCCGCCGTGGCTGCGGCTGCTGACGTTCGCGATTCCCGCGCGCTACATGAACATCTCGCTGCAGACGGTGTTCCTCGCCGGCAACGTCTGGGCGGTGCTGCTGCCCAACATGCTGTTCATGCTGGCGGTCGGTGCGGTGTTCTTCGGACTCTCCTGGTGGCGGCTGCACAAGCGGCTCGACTGAGATGTAAGCATGCTGCAGCGCCTGCTCGCCATCATCCGCAAGGAGCTGATCACCATGCTGCGCGATCCGCGTGCCCGCTTCACGCTGATCGTGCCGCCGATGGTGCAGCTGTTCATCTTCTCCTTCGCGGCCACCATGGAGGTGAAGAACATCGACCTGGCGATCGTCGATCTCGACCGCGGCCCCTACGCTGCGGACATCGAGCAGCGCCTGCGCGGCTCGCCGAGCTTCACCGCGCTGCCGCACTACCCGAGTGTCGCGGCGGCGCGTCCCGACTTCGAGCGCGAGCGGGTGGTCGGCATCCTGGTGCTGCAGAGCGGCTTCTCCGCGGATCTCGCCGCCGGGCGTCCCGCCACCGTGCAGTTGCTGCTCGATGGGCGCCGCTCCAACGCGGCGCAGATCGCCGCGCAGTACGTTACGGTCGTGGTTTCCGCGGCAGGCGCCAGTCTCACCGGCATCGCCGGGCAGGGCGCCGGCGCCCCAGGTACCGACGCGGTGAGCGCCGCCCCCGCCGCCGCGATCGTCATCAACAACTGGTTCAACCCCAACCTCGAATACCGCTGGTACATGATGCCGAACCTCGTCGGCATGCTGAGCCTCGGGGTGGCGCTCATGATCACGGCGTTGTCGGTGGCCCGCGAACGGGAGCTCGGCACCTTCGACCAGACGCTGGTCTCACCGGCGACGCCGGTCGAGATCGCTCTCGGCAAGCTGCTGCCGCCGCTTATCGTCGCGGTCGTGCAGGCAACGCTCTATCTGCTGATCGTGACGCTGCTCTACGGGGTGCCCTTCCGCGGCAACCTGCTGGTGTTCTACGCCGCGGTGCTGGCGTTCGCCGCCGCCTGCGCCGGTGTCGGGCTGTGTGTGTCCTCGCTGGTGCGCACCCAGCAGCAGGCGTTCCTCGGTGCCTTCGCGTTGCTGCTGCCGTTCTCGCTGCTGTCGGGATTCGCGACGCCGGTGGAGAACATGCCGTGGTGGCTGCAGCTCGTTACCACCGTCAATCCGCTCGCCCACATGCTGCGGCTCATGCAGGGACTGTTCCTCAAGGGCGCCTCGCTCGCCTCGATGACCCAGGAGCTCGAGCGGCTGCTCGAGATCGGCCTCTGCACCACGGTGGCGGCGGTGCTGCTGTTCAGCCGCCGGGCGGCCTGAGTGCCGCGGGCCGCCGGGCGGCCGCGCGCATCGGCTAAAATGGACGGACTCCATGAAGGACGACACGAGCGTGCGCAAAGGCGGCCGCGGTGCCCTGCTGTTCATCTTCACCCTGGTGCTGATCGACTCGATCGGCTTCGGCATCATTCTGCCGGT
>JAFAKO010000170.1 GCA_019235245.1 Gammaproteobacteria bacterium | reverse complement strand
AGAGAGGCGCACACCTGCCGGCGGAAGCGTCCGATGCTCTCCGCCTGATCAATGTCCCCACGACGCGCTGCACACAACAATACCCCTCACACGCCGCTGCCGCGGCGTTTCGCGTAAGCGTCCCTGGGAGGATCCCGATGCGCCATTCTTATCTATTGCTTGCCGCTGCTGCTGTCTCCGCACTTCTCGTGAGCGCGTGCGCACGCAACGTGGGGGCGCAGCAGCAGGCGGCAGCGCTGCCGCAGGTGACGGTGGCCCCGGCCGTTTCGCGCAAGGTAACGGAGTTCGACGAATTCACCGGGCGCTTCGAGGCGGTGGAGCGGGTCGAAGTCCGGCCGCGCGTCTCCGGCTACATCTCCAGTGTCAATTTCCGCGACGGCGATGAGGTGCGTAAGGGCGATGTGCTGTTCGTCATCGACCCGCGTCCCTACGTCGCCGAGCGCGACAAGGCGCGGGCCCAGCTCGCGCAGGCGCGCTCGCAGCTCGCGCTGGCGAAGTCCGAGCGAGAGCGCGCCACCAAGCTCCTCGGCCAGCACGCCATCTCGCAGGAAGAGTTCGATACGCGCACCGCCGGCAACGAGCAGGCGCAGGCGAGCGTCGACGCCGCCAAGGCGGCGCTCGATTCCGCCGAGCTCGATCTCGGGTTCACGCGCGTCGCCGCCCCGATCGCAGGTCGCATCGGCCGCGCGCTGGTCACGAGCGGCAATTACGTGGCGAGCGGCGTGACGCCCCTCACCACGCTGGTATCGCTCGATCCGATCTATGTGACCTTCGATGGCGATGAGCAGGCTTATCTGCGCTACAGCAAGCTGGCACGCGCCACCGCTCATGGCAGTCACGAGCCGGGTGGCAACCCGGTCGTGGTGGGCCTCGCCAATGAAAACGGCTATCCGCACCAGGGCGCGCTGGTGTTCCTCGACAATGCCCTCGATCCCGCGACCGGCACCATCCACAGCCGCGCGCTCCTCGAGAACCACGAGCGACTGTTCACGCCGGGCCTGTTCGCGCGCATCCGGCTGCTCGACAGCGCCCAGCACGATGCGGTGCTGGTCAACGACAGCGCCATCGGCACCGACCAGACGGTGCGCTACGTGCTGGTAGTCGGCGCCGGCAACAAGGTCGCGTACCGGCCGGTGCAGCTCGGACCGGTGGTCGATGGGCTGCGCGTGGTGCAGTCCGGCCTTGCCGCCGGCGAGAGCGTCGTGGTGAATGGCCTGCAGCGCGTGCGCCCCGGCGCGCAGGTGCAGCCGCACCAGACCGCCATGGGCGAGCACGGCGACACCGGGGACGCCCGGCTGCTCGCAGGTAACAGCGCTACGCATTGAAGGCGAGGCCTGCCGTGAAACTGTCGTTGTCCGATTTCTTCATCGAGCGGCCGATCTTCGCCGGGGTCATCTCGGCGTTCATCACCATCGCGGGCCTGCTCGCGCTGTTCAAGCTGCCGATCAGCGAGTACCCGGAGGTCGTGCCGCCGCAGGTGGTGGTGCACGCCTCCTATCCGGGCGCGAATCCCAAGGTGATCGCCGACACGGTGGCGGCGCCGCTCGAGCAGGCGATCGTCGGTGTAGAGGACATGCTCTATATGTCCTCGACCTCCACCATGGACGGCGCGCTGACGCTCACGGTGACCTTCCGCATCGGCGCCGATATCGATCGCGCGCAGGTGCAGGTACAGAACCGCGTCGCCCAGGCACTACCGCGCCTGCCGGTGGAGGTGCGCGACCTGGGCGTCAACACGGTCAAGGCGAGCTCCAACCTCACGCTGGTCGTGAATCTCACCTCCCCCAGCGGGCGCTACGACTCGCTTTACCTGCGCAACTACGCGGTGCTGAACATCCGCGACGTGCTCGCACGGCTACCGGGCATGGGCGACGTGCAGGTGTTCGGCGGCGGCGACTACTCGATGCGCGTCTGGCTCGATCCGCAGAAGCTCGCCGCGCGCAACATCACCGCCGGAGATGTGGTGGCGGCGATCCGCGAGCAGAACGTGCAGGTTGCCGCCGGTCAGCTGGGCGCGCCGCCTTCCAACACCGAGTTCCAGGTGGCGCTCAATGCTGCCGGGCGACTCACCGATGAGCAGCAGTTCCGCGACATCATCATCAAGACCGGAGACGACGGACAGCTCGTGCGCCTCGGCGATGTGGCGCGCGTCGAGCTCGGCGCCCAGGCCTACGGGGTGCGCAGCTTCCTCGACAACAAGCCCTCGCTTGCCATTCCGGTGTTCCAGTCGCCGGGCGCCAACGCGCTCGAGCTCTCCAACAGCGTCCGCAAGACGATGGAGGAGCTGAAGAAGAACTTCCCCGAGGGCATGGACTACGGGATCCTCTACGATCCCACGCAGTTCGTGCGCCAGTCGATCGACGCGGTGCTGCACACCCTGCTGGAAGCGGTGGCGCTGGTGGTGCTGGTCGTCATTCTCTTCCTGCAGACCTGGCGCGCCTCGCTGATCCCGCTGATCGCCGTGCCGGTGTCCGTGATCGGCACCTTCGCGGTGCTGCTGGCCTTTGGTTTCTCGATCAATACGCTGTCGCTCTTCGGACTGGTGCTCGCCATCGGCATCGTGGTGGACGACGCCATCGTGGTGGTCGAGAACGTCGAGCGCCACATCGCCGAAGGGCTCTCGCCCCGCGAAGCGACCAAGGTGGCGATGGGCGAGGTGAGCCGGCCGATCATCGCCATCACGCTGGTGCTGTGCGCGGTGTTCGTGCCGGTGGCGTTCGTGAGCGGGCTGACGGGCCAGTTCTACCGGCAGTTCGCGCTCACCATCGCCATCTCGACCGTCATCTCGGCATTCAATTCGCTCACCCTGTCGCCGGCCCTCGCGGCGGTGCTGCTGAAGCCCCATGGCGCGGCGCCGGATGCGCTGTCGCGCGCGATGCAGCGGCTCCTCGGCCGCTTCTTCGCGCGCTTCAACCGGGCGTTCACCCGCGGCGGGGACGATTACTCGCGCGCACTGCGTCTCACCATGCGCCATGGCGCCGTGGCGCTCGCCGTCTACGCCGGGCTTCTCATCATCACCGCATTCAGCTTCCGCAGCGTGCCGGACGGCTTCATCCCGGCGCAGGACAAGCAGTACCTGGTCGCGGTCGCGCAGCTGCCGCCGGCGGCCTCGCTCGATCGCACCGAGGCCGTCACGCGGCGCATCGCCGAGATCGCGCTCAAGCAGCCGGGCATCTCGCACGCCGTCGAGTTCGCCGGCATGTCGGTGAATGGCTTCACGCAGAGCTCGAGTGCCGCGCTCATCTTCTTTCCACTCGATGATTTCCCCGACCGGCACTCGCGTGCCCTGTCAGGTCCGGCGATTGCCGCAGCGCTCAACGCCAAGATGGCCGCCATCCAGGACGCCTTCGTCCTGGTGGTGACACCACCACCGGTGATCGGGCTCGGTACCCTCGGCGGTTTCAAGCTGCAGGTCGAGGACCGCAGCGCCGCCGGGCCGGAGGCGCTCTTCGCTGCGCTCTCCGAAGCGCTCGCCAAGGCGAACCAGAACCCGGCACTCGGTGGTGCTTTCAGCACCTACCAGATCAACGTGCCGCAGCTCAACGTCGATGTCGACCGCGTCAAGGTCAAGCGCGAGAACGTGCGCCTCTCGGACGTGTTCGAGACGCTGCAGGTGTACCTCGGCTCGCTCTACGTCAATGACTTCAACCGCTTCGGCCGTACCTACCAGGTGGTGGCGCAGGCCGATGCCCCGTTCCGCTCGCAGCTGAACGACATCCTGCCACTGAAGACGCGCAATGCGAGCGGCGAGATGGTGCCGCTCGGCTCGGTCATCAACGTCTCCCAGTCCTTCGGTCCGGACGTGGTGCAGCGTTACAACGCCTACGCCTCCGCCGACATCAACGGGGGTCCCGCGCCGGGCTTCAGCTCCGGACAGGCACAGACGGCGATGGCGCGGATACTGGATGAGACGCTGCCGCGCGGCATGGCGTACGAATGGACCGATCTCGCTTATCAGCAGCTCATCTCGGGCAACACCGCGGCGCTGGTGTTCCCGTTGTGTGTGCTGTTCGTGTTCCTCGTGCTCGCCGCGCAGTACGAGAGCCTGAGCCTGCCGCTCGCGATCGTCTTGATCGTGCCGATGTGCCTGTTGCCGGCCATCACGGCGGTGCGGCTCGACCACGGCGATAACAACATCTTCATGCAGATCGGGCTGCTGGTGCTCGTGGGTCTCGCCTGCAAGAACGCCATCCTGATCGTCGAGTTCGCCAAGCACCTGCAGGAAGACCGCGGCCATGACGCGCGCACCGCGGTGCTGGAGGCGGCACACCTGCGGCTGCGGCCGATCCTGATGACCTCGATGGCCTTCGTCATGGGCGTCGTGCCGCTGGCGCTCGCGACCGGGGCGGGCGCAGAAGTGCGCCATGCCCTCGGCGTCACCGTGTTCGCCGGCATGCTGGGCGTCACCGCCTTCGGCCTGCTCCTCACCCCGGTGTTCTACGTGCTGGTACGACGTCTCACCGGCCGCCTCGGCGCGGTGGCCGCGACCGGCGCGCCGCCCGCTGGGGCGCTCGCGCCGCTGCCGGTCCCGGAGCAATCGCATGACTGACATCGCCAAACGCCGCGGCGTTACTTTCGCCGCGCTCATCATGCTCATCGTGCTCGCGGCGCTGGCCGCTGCCCTCACCGGCTGCGCCGTCGGGCCGAACTACGCGAAGCCCGCGACCCCCGTTACCCCGCAGTTCGCCGGCACCGCGGCCGGCCCCTACTCGAGCGGCGAGACGCAGGCGGATTTCTGGAAACAGTTCGGCGACCCGACGCTCGATCGACTCATCGAGCAGGCGCTGCTGGCGAATCACGACCTGCGCATCGCGCTCGGCAACCTCTACGAGGCACGCGCCGAGCGCCACGAGTCACAGTTCGACCTCGCCCCGACCGTGACCGCCTCGGGCGGCTACACCAAGGAGCGCTTCCCGGCGGTCGACAGCCCGACCGGCGAACCGCTCACCCAGCGCTATTACGACGCCGGGTTCGACGCCTTCTGGGAGCTCGACTTCTTCGGCCGTATACGCCGCAACATCGAAGCGCAGAGCGCTCAGGTCGAAGGTGCCGAGGCCGGGTTCCACGACGCGCAGGTGTCGGTCACCGCGGAGGTGGCGCGCACCTATTTCGAGTTGCGTGGCGAGCAGGCGCGCTTCGCGGTCGCCTGGCGGAACATCGAGAATCAGCGGGCGACGCTGCAACTGACGCAGGCGCGGCTCGACGCCGGGCGCAGCACCGAGCTCGACACCGCGCGCGCACAGGCGCAGCTTTCTGCGACCCTCAGCAGCCTCGGACCGATCGAAGCGGCGATCGCGCGCTCCATCCATCGCCTCGGAGTACTCACCGGGCAGCAGCCGGAAGCGCTCCACGAAGTGCTGGTCGCGCCGCAGGAGCTGCCGGCGCTGCCGCAGCTCAGCCCGGTCGGCGACCCCGCGGGCCTTCTGCGCCGCCGTCCCGACATTCGCGTCGCCGAGCGCCAGCTCGCGGCGTCCACGGCGCTGGTGGGCGTCGCCATCGCGGATCTTTTCCCCAAGGTGACCTTCAGCGGCAATTTCAGTTACGCCGCCGCCGAGCCGGGGCAGCTCGGCACCGCGGCGAGTCGCGGCTATACCATCGCGCCCGGCATCAGCTGGGCGGCATTCGATCTCGGGCGCGTGCGCGCCCAGATCGCCGGCAACCGCGCGCGAGCCGACGTGGCGCTCGCCGGATATGAGCGTACGGTGCTGCGGGCGCTGGAGGAGACCGAGAACGCGCTCGTCACCCACGCGCGCACCCGCGACAGTCTCAACGATGCCGCCACCGCGGCCGCCGCCAGCCGGACTGCAGCGCGCATTGCGCGCACGCGCTACGAGGGCGGCATAGTGGACTTCCTCGACGTGCTCGACGCCGAGCGCACTCAGCTCGCGGATGAGGACCGTCTGGCCCAGTCACGCACCGACGCGGCGACGAGCCTCATCGCGGTCTACAAGTCTCTCGGCGGTGCCTGGCAGGGTGCGCCCCTGCCACGTTATGTTCGCCAGGCCGGAGGCTAAGCCGTTGATTCGCGGGCCCGGCAGGCATCCCGCACGCGCGGTGGAGGCGAGCGTGGCAGTCGCCCCGGCCCCCCCGCCGGCCGGCCCGCCGCTCTCTCTTAAGATAGAGCCGCCGGCCGATGCGGCCCGCTTGAGCCCCCGTCGCGGTAGACTTTCCGGTCTGCGAAATCGGCGGAGAGCGTGTGCCGAGATGAATGCCAACGTCGCCGTGTTGGAACCCCAGGCCGAATCGGAGCCCTGTGCGCGGGAGCTCCAACGCATCAACGAGTCGCTGCAGGCACG
>JAFAKO010000346.1 GCA_019235245.1 Gammaproteobacteria bacterium | reverse complement strand
ATCGCGCGCGGCCTATGACCAGACGGTCGCCAACTACCGGCAGACCGTGCTCACGGCATTTCAGCAGGTCGAGGACGAGCTCGCCACGCTGCGCATCCTCGAGCAGCAGGTGGAGGTGCAGGAAGAAACGGTCAAGTTCGCGGATCTCGCGGTGCAGTTGACGCTCAACCAGTACCGCGCCGGCACCGTGGCTTACACCTCGGTCGTCACCGCGCAGGCGGTGGCGCTCGGCGATGCGCAGACCCTGCTCACCATCCGGCAGAATCGCCTGGTGGCAAGCGTCGCTTTGATCCAGGCCCTGGGCGGTGGGTGGGACGCGGCATCGATCGGCACGCCGCGCGGCACGGCCGCGACTCTCGCGGGCGGCGCGCGCTCGGCGCATTGAGCGCAGCGGCCGCGCGCGGCATCCGCTCACCTGACAGACTGCGCCTACCATCGGCCAGGGAAATCGGGTATTCATACCCGGAGTTGCGCCAATCCGGGGGCGGGTTCGAGAACCAACGATGTCGGCAAGCGCACTCCTCGATCGGGTAGCCGAAATCCCCTATCGCCTCGGCAAGCCGGCGCATGCGCAATCTTTGACGTGGCCGGTATCGCCGGGGCAGCTTGCCAGCCTCACCGTGGTGTGGCCCACGCGCTACGAGTGGGCCGGCTGTGCGGGCATCCTCGAGACGATCAAGGACGCATTGCAGAGACTCGGTATTCTGCGCGAAGAGCCCTCACGACAGTCGTTCAAGGGCGCCGTCATGTTGAAGTGCATCCTGCGCGGCGAAGCGCATGCCGTCGCGCTCGACTACTCCGACTACCACGACTTCATAAACCCGGAGGCGCTCGCCCAAAGCGAGCTGTACCTCAAGATCCAGCACCGCAGCGGCGGCTACGGCGACAGCCGTATCGTACGCGGCGGGTACACGGCGACCAGCCGGCTCTATTACCGCTACTATTTGCCCTTCCGGGAGCGCGGCAATCGCCAACCGAAGTTCGACGTCGTCGGACGGTTTGGTTACCGGTTTCAAGGGGATTACCGGCGGCAGGCGGTCGCGATGCTCGCCGGCGACCCGGATATCGACTTCATCGGTGGCGATGGCAAGGTCCGCTACAGCCGTTTTCTGCGCGAGGTTGCGGCCGCGCGCCTCGCCCTGCATTTACCGGGAAACGGACCGTTCACGCACCGGATCGTGGAATTTCTCGGCCTGGGGACCTGCATGGTCGCGGTGCAGCTCGCGACCGATCTGCACGTGCCGCTGGTACCGGGCCAGCATTATGTCGAGATCGCACCGGACCTGAGTGACCTGCGCGAGAAGATCAGGTTCTATCTCGCCAACGAGGCTGAGCGGGCGCGCATCGCCGCCGCCGCGCGCGATTATTTCGACAAATACCTACATGCCGAGCAGCTGGCGGCGTATTACGTGCATACGATGCTAAACTCCCTGCGCAGCACTTGACCGTAAAGCGCGCATATCCCCTGTCGGCCACTGCAGCTCTGTTGAGGGCGCGACAGGGACCTGCGCTCCCGGTGTTTGGGTACATTATGCGAGGTGTTTTTCCGTGAGGTCTGGCGTGGCTGATCCTGCCTTTGCATTCGGCGAGAACTGGGCACGATTTCTCACTTCGTTATCCGACAGGCAGATCGAGCAGGCGACCGGCGCGGTGAGCACGCTCGTGGGCAGTGACCTGCGCGGCAAGACGTTCGTGGACATCGGCTCAGGCAGCGGCCTGTCGTCCCTGGCGGCGCGGCGGCTCGGCGCGCGGGTCTATTCCTTCGACTACGACGAGCGCTCGGTCGCCTGCACCCAGGAGCTGCGGCGGCGTTTCTTTCCGCACGACGAGGACTGGACGGTGGCTCAGGGCTCGGTGCTCGATCGGGACTACCTTGCGACACTGGGTCAGTTCGACATCGTGTATTCGTGGGGCGTGCTGCACCACACCGGACAGATGTGGAAGGCCATCGAGAACGCCGCGGGCCTGGTGCGCCCGGGCGGACTGTTCATCATCGGCATCTACAACTTCCGCGGCGGCCGCCGCGGTACTGCCACCTGGACCAGGCTGAAGCGCTGGTATTGCTCCGCGGCGCGCTGGCAGCAGCTCACGTGGGAAACCGCGTACGTGTGCTGGCAGCTGGTGTCGACGGCGGCGGTCGGCCGCAATCCGTTCAGGATGATCCGCGACTACCACCATGGCCGCGGCATGTCCTGGCGACGCGACGCGACCGACTGGCTCGGCGGCTACCCGTACGAAGCGGCGACTCCGGCTGAGATCCTGGAATTCGTCCGCGGCAGGTTCGGCTTCGTGCTCGCGAAGCAGAAGATCGATCTGGGACTCGGCGTCAGTGAGTTCGTGTTCGAGTCATCGCATGCACCGTGACCGTGACGACGCAGAGAACGACCGTCCTGCTCATCTCGTTCGCTTTCCATCCATCGAATGAGATCGGAGCCCGGCGTGCAACGGCGCTCGCACGCTACCTAGCCGCCAGCGGCATCCGCGTCGTCGTGGTGAGTGCCTTCGGCTACCAGCCGCTGGCGCGGGGCTCGGAGGTTTTCCCGGGAATCATCGCGATTCCGGTCATGCGGCCGCGCCGCGCGTTGCTCGATCTGCTGGTGCGGCTGAAGAAGTGGGTCAGGTCCCGGCGTGCCGGGGAGTCGGACGCGGATCTGACCATGGCGCCGGATGGCGCCGCGCCCGCCGGTGCAACGGCCTCGCTGCAGGCGCGCCTGCGCGAGCGCTACTTCCGCATGATCTACTTCGTCGATCCCTTCAAGAAATGGAGCTGGCATGCAGCCCGCGCCGCCGTGCGCGCCGGCAAGGAGCATCGGCCCGCCCTGGTCCTTGCGTCGGCTCCGCCACACAGCACGTTGCTGGCCGGATCGTGGGCGGCGCGCCGGCTCGGCGTGCCATTCATCGCCGACATGCGCGACCCGTGGTCGGATGTCCTCGCCATCACGGAGCCGCGGCGCCGCACGGAGCTGTGGCTGCTGCGCAGCCTCGAAGGATGGGTCGTACGACACGCTGCGGCCGTGACCTCGACCAGCGCCAGCGCTGCGGCGTTGCTCGTGGAACGGTTCCCGACGCGCGCCCGCGCGATCCACGTCATTCGTAACGGCTTTGACGGCGAGGTCGCACCGCCGCTGACCCGTACCGGGCATCGCCTGTCGATTCTATTCGCCGGCATGCTTTACGTGGGCCGCACCCCCTATCCGCTCCTGGCAGCGCTCGAGAGGCTGCTTGCCCGGCCCGATGTCGACCCGGGGCGCGTGCAGCTCACCTTCATGGGTGGCAAGGCGGGCAGCTTCTCGGAGCAGGCGCTGGGGCGCTGGCTGCAAGGCACGCGTTGTGCGTCCGTCGTGCGGATCATCCCGGCGCAAGGTGCCGAGGCCGTGGAGCGTGAAGTCGCGCGCTCAACGGTGCTGCTGAATCTGGCGCAACAACAGCGCCTGCAGGTTCCGGCCAAGACCTTCGAGCAACTCGCCAGCGGCCGCGAGATCCTGCTGATCTGCGAAGCCGACTGCGAGACGGCACGGGTGGTCGCCGGCATCGAGGGCGTGACGCGCGTCGATGAGAGCGAGCCGCAGGTCCTGGATGCGGTGCTGCTCGACCTGTATCAGCGTCACGCCGTCGGCGGCAACGCGCGCGTGCCGACTGCTGTCGATGTGCGGCGCTTCTCCAGGAGCTTCGCCAATGAGCGCTTCGCGGCGGTGCTCGACGCCGTGGCGCCGCCGGCAGGCGGCGGTGCCGGATCGCTCTCTGTGCCACTGCCAATCTCACCGCCGACGGCCCCGTTGCGGCCCGCGGAGCAGTCGCTGGCCATCCAGCTCGCCGCCGATATCCGCTTCTACCGCAGCCTTACCCGCCCTGCCGGCGCCGCTGGCTTCTCGCTCGCCGCGACACTGCTCAGCAATCGGGGCCTGTGGCTGCTCGCATTCCACCGCGTCGGGAACTATTGCCTGCGGCGGCGCAACGTGCGTAGTCCCGCGTGGTGGCTGGCGCGGCTGTGCAAGAGCTTCGGCAATACTTTCAACGTCGTGGTGTGCCGCTCCCAGCTGAGCGAGGATTGCAGCGTCGGTGCGGGCGCCTACCTCGCCAACCACGGCTACATCCTCTGCGGAGCCCTCGGCATCGGCGCCGGCTCGCTGATACACGACCGCTGCACCTTCGGCTACGCCGTCGCCGATGGCGGCGAGGGGCGTCCGGCCATCGGTCGGGATGTATGGATCGGACCCAATTGCATCATCGCCGGCCCAGTCACGGTGGGGGACGGCGCCACGATACTGCCGGGGTCGTTCGTGACCTTCGATGTCCCGGCGCGGGCCGTGATCAAAGGGAACCCCGCATTGGTGGTGTGCCGGGATTTCGACAACTCCACGTTACGCAACTCGCTGACCATCGTTGCGGACCTCGACAACGGGCCATCGTGAGGAGCGCATACCTTGCCGATGTCCGTCGCTGCGCCAAGCATGACAAGGTGCCGCGGCGGTTTCTGCAGTTGTGCTGGGACAACTTCGGCCTGCAGGCGCTGTTCGCCTATCGCTTCGGTCGCTGGCTGCTGCAGGCGGGCCGCCGCCCCTGGCTGTGGCCGCTGCTGCCCTTCCTCTGGCCGCTCTACTACCTGATGAGCCGCTACACCTGGGTGGCATTCGATATCCGGCTCGAGCTGTCTGCCGAAATCGGCCCCGGATTTTATATCGGGCACTTCGGTGCCATCCGCGTACGCAGCTGTCGCATCGGCAGTGACTGCTCGATCGGTCGGCTCACCAACATTACCGCCGCCGCATCCGGCACGGGTCCGGTGATCGGCGATCGGGTGTGGATCGGCGCTCACGTACAGATCGTCGGCCCCTACCGCATCGGCTCCGGCAGCACGATTGCCGCAGGCGCGGCGGTGCGCCGCGACGTGCCGGCGAATGCACTGTGCGTCGGCAATCCCGCCCGCATAGTGCTGTCCGATTACGACAATCGGCTCATTCTCGGCTTCAGAGAGGAATTGCTCAGCGGGCCGGATAACGCCGCGTGAGACTCAGCGGCGTCGCAGCTCGAAGAACCTGCGCCGGGCGGTCAGCCACGCTTCTCCCCCGATACGCTTGGCCAGCTTCTTGGTGTCCCACGCGAGCCGCTGCCGCACTGCCGCCGCACCGCTCCCCGAGGCAAGCGAGACGATGTCGGCATCGGAGGTACGTCGCGTCACGGAGAAACGTCCGATCACTGTCAGACCGTCGATGTACCTGACCGACCGCTGTGGCTCGGAGGTGAACAGCACCCTGATCCCGGCCTGCGCCGCGGCCCGCGCGACTGCGTGCGAGTAGTAGCCACCCGGCACCGAAGCCACGGTAACCGCTGTACCGAGGAGGTCCTCGAGGCGCGCCCGGCTGTCAGACCACTCGCGGCACATCAGCTCATAGGGCAGCGAGCTCATACGTGCGGGATGGCTGGCGGAATGAGTTCCAACGACGTGCCCGGCGCCGTGCAGCTCCCGCACCCCCTGCGGTGTCATGAAGCCGGGGGTGCCGATGCGGTCGGTGGTCACGAAGAAGTGTGCCGGCCAGCTGCGCTGGCGCAACGCCGGCATGATCCGGGTCGGTGCGCTGGCGCCGCCGTCGTCGAAGGTGAGCAGCAGCGCAGCGCCGCTCGACTCCTCGCCAGCGCGCTCCGCCAGGCGCAGCGGCACGGCGGATGGAAGCGCGGAGATGAGATCGAGGTGCCGATGGAACTGCGTCTCGGTGAGCTTGTACGTGCGTGCATCGGCCCCGGCGAAGCCGCTGTCGTCGGCTCCATGGTCCGCGAGGACGTCGTGGTATATGAGTGCCGTGACTTTCATCTGCTGTGCCGCAGGCGGTCGCGGTAACGGAGATAGGCGCTCAGCCACGGCTGGCCCCAGTTGCGTGAGCTGGCATCAACCGGCGGCAGCGGCGCGGCGCGCCCGGCGGCGATCGTGAGCAGCCGCTCGCCGATGGCCGTGGCGTTCTCGAGCAGCACGCGGTGCTGGATGCGGATGTGCGATTCGCGCAGCGCATCGAACCGATAGCGGTAGTAGCCGTAGACCGGTCCGGTGTCGATGCCGTCATCGATGGCGAGGAGCGTCATGCCGACATTGGCGGCGTCGCCCTCGGCCAGCGCCCAGAAACAGCCGTGCGCGTTGCGATACTGCGGACAGATACCCGGATGCAGCACGAAGGTGCCGAGCCGCGGCACCGAGTAGATCGCGCGCCGCAACAGCCATTTGCAGCGGGCGAGGACCAGATCCGGCGCGAGCCTGGCGAGGAATGACCGCACCGACTCATCGTTGGGGTCGTGCGTGCGCAGCACCGGTGTGGCCGGATCCGGTGCCGGCCAGCGTGTCGCGGCTTCGGCGCGCACCGTGCGCTCCCAGGCCGAGTCCTCATCCGCCAGCATGAGCCGGTAATACAGCCGGAAGGCGAGCACATCGAGCAGGCGCGCCAGGCCGACACGGCGGGCTTCGGCACGTAACCGCCGCCACCGCAGCGCCGGTCGCTCCTGGATTTCGACTATGCCGACGAGCTCGGCGAAGCTGCCGAGCCAACGGCTCACGAGCTCCCGATCGAAGCGATCGTCAGCGTGGCAGATCAGTACCATGCGCGGCTTCACACGTCAGCCCGCGAGACGGGCGCGGAACTCCTGCGCGAGCCGCTCGACGTTGCGTGTGAGATTGTATTGGTCGACCACCTTGCGGCGCGCGGCGACACCGAGCCGGCGTGCCGCCTCCCGGTCCAGCATGAGCTGCCCCACCGCATCGGCAATTGCGGTAGCGCTGGCGGGTGGCACGAGCAGACCTTCGACCTCGTCGTCGATGAGCTCCGGAACACCGCTGATCCAGGTCGCCACACAGGGCAGCTCCATCGCCATCGCTTCCATCAGGACCACCGGCAGGCCTTCGAGAAAGCTCGGCAGCACGAAGCCATCGCTCGCTTCGTAGTGGTGAACCAGTCGATCGTGGTTGCAGGCGCCCGCCAGACTCACGCATGCCGCGAGCCCGTGCCGCGCAACGAGCTCCTCGAGCAGCGGACGCAACGGGCCTTCGCCCACCAGAGTGAGGGCGACATCGCGACCGCGCTTCCTGAGGAGGGCGACCGCCTCGATGAGGATCGGGTATCCCTTCGGAGCGGACAGCCGCCCTACGGTGAGCAGCCTGAAGGGGCCGCCGGCGGCCGCCGGCGCATGGCGCGGCCGGAACGACGCCACGTCCACCCCCAGCGGCAGCATCACGACCTTGTGCCAGTGTGCCGGCGCGGACGCGTTCAGAACCTGGCTCATGCCGTACTGTGCAATGGTCGCGACGAAGGTCGCCCCGGCCACCTTCTCGGCGAGATGGAAGCCGACCACATCGACGAACTCGCCCGACCCGTGCGCCGTGAGCGAGTAGCGCACGCGGAAGATGCGCGCGAGGATCAGCAGCACGGTGGAGGAAAAATGCGTGTGGATGTTCGTGATCCCGCGCCGCTCGAAGTACTCGCCGGCGACCACCGCCTCGACGAAATAGAACGTGTACATCAGCACGAGTCTCGGGGTGCCACGGGTCAGTCCCCAGGCATAGAGCAGTCCGCGCAGGTAGCCGAGCGGATGACGGCACAGTACGCGCAGGTTCGCGGCGAGCGCGTGCAGGTAACCGGCACCGAGCACCGAGAAAGTCTGCCGCGCCTCCTCGGCCTCATCGGCGCTCAGCTCCGCAGTCGGCCTGTCGCAGCGCCGGACGGAGACCACGCAGACTTCGAGACCCTCGCGGCGCAGCGCGCGAATCTCGCGCCGCACGAAGGTGTGGCTGAGCGCCGGGTACTGGCTCACCAGGTAACCGAGCTTCATGCCGTGTGACCTGCCGGTCCCGCGCTGGACGGCAGGCCCACCGTGGGGCCCGGACACTGCGCGAGAAAGCTCGCGGCGACGGCATCCCAGCTGCAGTGCTCCTGCACGTGTCGCAGCGCATGGGCCGCGAGAAATGCCGCGCGCTCCGGATCCGCGAGCAAGGC
>JAFAKO010000208.1 GCA_019235245.1 Gammaproteobacteria bacterium | reverse complement strand
CAGGATCTCGCCGACCTGTTCCGCGCCACCCTCAGCGACAAGGGCGACACCATCACCCTGGCGCAGGAGCTGGAGGTCGCGCGCACCTATCAGCGCATGGAGCAGCTGCGCCTCGGCGCGCGCCTGCAGGTCGAGTGGCACACCGATTCGCTGCCGGCCAGTGCGCTCGTGCCCGGGCTCATGATCCAGCCGCTGCTCGAGAACGCTATCTACCACGGCATCGAGCCGCGGCCGGACGGAGGCACCGTCGTCATCAGCGGTGAGCTCACAGGCGATCTCATCACGATCGTGGTGCGCAATCCCATCGACCCGGTCCCCGGCCCGCGCGAGGGCAACCGCGTGGCGCTCGCCAACATACGCGAGCGCCTCAGCCTGCTCTACGGGGAGCGGGCGCTCATGAAATCCGGCCGCTTCGACGGTGAATACATCGTGACGCTGCGCTTCCCGCTCATCGAGACGCCGGCCCGGCTCGCCGCGCGCGC
The DNA here is from genome assembly GCA_019235245.1 of Gammaproteobacteria bacterium. Classification (GTDB taxonomy): domain Bacteria; phylum Pseudomonadota; class Gammaproteobacteria; order Steroidobacterales; family Steroidobacteraceae; genus 13-2-20CM-66-19. The sequence continues at coordinate 5,017 of JAFAKO010000208.1, read as the reverse complement.
GACCGCCTGACATGCCCGAGGCGGCTGCGCTGCGGCTCAAAGTGCTCATCGTCGACGACGAGCCGCCGGCGCGCGAGCGCCTGCGGGCGCTGCTCGGGGAGATCGGCGATACGGAGGTCGTCGGGGACGCGGCCACCGGCGCCGAGGCGCTCGGCCAGACGCACGACCTGGCGCCCGATGTCGTGCTGCTCGATGTGCGCATGCCCGGCATGGACGGGCTGGAGGTGGCGCGGCATCTCAACGTGCTCGATGAGCCGCCCGCGGTGATCTTCACCACCGCCTTCGATCGCTACGCGGTCGAGGCGTTCGAGGCGCAGGCGGTGGGCTACCTGCTGAAGCCGGTGCGCAAGGAGCAGCTCGCCGCCGCGCTCGCCCGCGCCGGGCGGCTGACGCGTGCGCAGCTGCAGACGCTCGCCGCGAGCGGTGCGCGCCGCAGCCACATCGCGGCGCGCCGCCGGGACGGGCTGCGGCTCATCCCGGTGGAGGAGGTGCAGTACTTCGTCGCCGACCAGAAGTACACCACGGTGCGCCACTTGGGCGGCGAGGACCTGATCGAGGATTCGTTGCGGCTGCTGGAGGGCGAGTTCGGCGCCGCCTTCGTGCGCATTCACCGCAATGCGCTGGTGGGTGTGAAGTTCCTGGAGCGCATCGAGCGGACCGCCGAGGGCCAGTACTTCGTGCACCTGCGTGGCTGCGAGGCGCCGCTGCCGGTGAGCCGGCGCATGGCGGGTGAGCTCAAGGAGCGGTTCAGGATCTAAGAAGGGCCGGCTCCCGCGCGGAAGCCGGCCCCCGCTCTCAGAAGGCGTAGCTGCCGTACAGGCCGTAGGTGCGCGGCTGGTTGGTCAGGTAACCCAGTCGCGCGGTTCGCCCGCGCTCGTAGTCGAGCGCCAGGTGCGCGGTCTCATCCCACAGATTGTTGATGTAGAAGGCCGCCTGCCAGCGATCGCTCTTCAGCCCCAACCGCAGGTTGCCGATGGTGTAGCTCGGCAGCTCGGGGTTGAAGGTGAACGAGCTGGTGGAGAGCGGCCCACCGAAGGCGTCCAGTCGCGCCGCGTAAGGGTTGGCCGCGTTCGGGCAGCCGGTGCAGATGTTGCCGAAGCCCGGCTGCTCGTTCTCGAACTGCGAGAACGATGAGCCAACGTACTGCACGGTGAAGTTGGCGAAGAAATCGCGCTGGCTGGCGAGCGGCATGGTGTAGCCCAGATAGGCGGCTGCCTGGGTCTTCGGCGCGGTCGGCAGGCGATTGCCATCCTGCAGACCACCGACCACCACCACCTCGCCGCCCGGCAACGTGGAGGTCACCGACGATGTCAGCTTCGCATCGATGTACGAGGCGGTGAGGCCGAAATCCCAGTTGACGCTGGGCCGCGCGAACAGCTCCATCTCGACGCCGGCGCTGCGCGCGGTCGGCACGTTGAACACCACGCGCGAGGAACAGGTGCCGGCGGTGGTGGTGGCCTGCAGATCCTTGATGTCGGAGTAGAACACATCGACATTGAAGGTCACGCGCTTGTCGAGCCACTGCGTCTTGGCGCCGAGCTCGTAGTCCCAGGTCTTCTCGTCCTTCCAGTTCGGATTGTTGCCGAACACGAGCTTGTCTGTCGGCGAGCACAGCAGCAGGTTGATGGGATCGTTGATGCCGCCGAGCCGGAAGCCGCGCGCCGCCTGGGCGTAGAGCTGAGCCTCATCGGTCGGCTTGTAGCTCACGATGGCGCGCGGTGAGGTGCCGCTCGAGTCCGTCGAGGCCGGGGTCACCTGCGGAACGCAGGTCGGTAACGGTGGCGTCCCCGTCCCCGTGACACAGGTCTGGCCCGGGACCCCCTCGGGGACAACGCCAAACGCGCCGCCGAACAGCAGGTTCTTGTCCTCGGTGTACTTGTAGTAGCGCAGTCCGCCGGTGAGCGCCCACTGGCTCGTCATGTGCCAGGTCGCCTCGCCGAATGCCGCGTACTGCTTCAGCCGGTAGCTGAGGTCTGAGTAGAACGGCGTGTCGGCAGTCGGTGCGCCGAAGTCCTGGCTCGGCAAACCGACCAGCGCGTCATATCCCGGGGTCGGCAGGTTCTGGCCGTAGTGACGATCGACGTGCTGGAAGAAGCCGCCGGCGAGCCAGTCCACCACCTGCGTGCCGTTCGAACCGACCCGCACCTCCTGCGAAAAGACGTTCAGGCCGGTGCGGTCGTACAGGGGCGAGGTCAAACGCACGGAGGCCTGATCCGGAATCTTGAGAGCGTCGAAGGTGACGCTGCCGGTGAGCTGGGTCGCATCGCGCAGCACACGCACGTCGCGATGCGTATAGGAGGTGATCGAGGTGAGCGTCGCGGGACCGAAGTTCCAGCTGACGTCCAGATCCGTGAGCAGGAACTGATCGAGCAGGCTCTCGCGCTGCTGCGTGTACTGCTGCAGGTTACCGATGGTGACCGGGGCCACCGCCGTATAGGGATTGGCCAGGATGTTGTACTGATCGACGCGCGGGAAGCCGTTGGTGTCCAGGTTCTGGTACACGATGCGCGGCGTGATCGACAGCTCATCGTTCGGCTTCCACAGCATCGAAAGCCGCGCGCCGGTGCGGTCGCCGTCATTGACGTCCTGCTTGACCTCGCCGCCGGGCTGAATGGCGTCGATGAAGCCCGGCAGGTGGTGGTAGTAAAGGACGAGCCGCACGGCCGCGGTATCGCCCATCGGCAGGTTGAACGCGCCGCGGGCCATGCCGCCGTGACTGCCGTACTCCACACTCTCGAAGGAGGCGTCGGTGGTGACTTCGTACTTGCCCAGATCGGGCTGGTGGGTGATGTAGCGCACGGTGCCGGCTTCCGAGCCGGCGCCGAACAGCGTGCCCTGCGGCCCGCGCAGCACCTCGAAACGATCGAGGTCGAACAGCTCGAGGTCGGGAGTAAAGAGCGCAACCGAGATCGGCGACTCATCGAGATACACACCGACCTGCTCCTTCACGCCCGGCTGGTCGCGGATGACCTGTCCCGAGCTGATTCCGCGGATCGCCATCTGGCTCTGGCCCGGGCCGAGGTCAGCCACGGTGAAGGAGGCGATATTGCGTGCCAGGTCCACCAGGTCCTGGGACCCGGAGTTGATGATCTGCGCCTGGTTCGTCGCGGACACGGAGAAGGGGACGTCCTCGATGTTAGCCGCGCGTTTCTGCGCGGTGACGACGACCTCCTGCAGGGCGGGCTGGGTTCCCTGGTCCGTCTGTTGCGCAATAGCAACAAGAGGCGCCGGCAGGGAACAGGCCAGGACTACGGCCGGTATGAGACTGCTCGAGAGATTCGCACGGGCAAGCGACATCGTTTCTCCCTCCTGAAAACGAGCTAGCAGCGCGGAGCTGCCATCCCTGATTTTGGTTCTGTGCCGCGGACCGTCGGCGGCTTAACAGAATGATATACACGACCGTTTGTTTCCTGCCACACCTATCGTTGCGCAATGCGCTGGAGGGACGCGCCTGCGCGATGGCGGGTCAGATTAGTTAGACTCGCGGCAACGCCGAGGTCTCGATGTCGTCCAACAAGGGGCACGCCCGCTGGGTCAGAGCGACGCACTGGATCGTCGCCGCGAGCGTGCTGACACTCGCGGTCAGTGGATTCACCATCCTGATGGCGCATCCACGGCTCTACTGGGGAGCGGTCGGCAACGATCTGACGCCCGCGCTGATGGAATTACCGGTGAGCCGCAACTACCGGCACGGCGGCTGGGAGCTCAGCACTGCCTCCTTCCCCGATGGCGGGCCCGCGGCGAGCGTCATCCGCACCTACGACATCCTGAACGAGAACAGCTGGGCGCGGAGCCTGCACTTCCTCGCCGCGTGGTTCCTGCTCGTGACCGGGCTGATCTATCTGCTCGCCGGGATAGTTTCCGGACACCTGCGACGGGATCTGCTGCCGCGGCGCGGCGAGTTGACCGTCGCGCACCTGCGCGAGGACGTGTCGGCGCACCTGCGATCGCGGGTGCCGCTGGCGCCCGGCGGATCGCCGTACGGGCTGCTGCAGAAGTGCACCTATTGCGCAGTGGTCTTCGTCGGCCTGCCGCTCATGGTATGGACCGGGCTCGCGATGTCTCCGGCCATCAATGCCGCGTACCCGTTCCTCTCCGGCGTGTTCGGCGGCACGCAGTCGGCCCGAACCGTCCACTTCTTCACCTTCGTCGCGCTGATGCTGTTCCTGCTCGTTCACCTCGCCATGGTGAGCCTGTCAGGATTCAGGCGGCAGATGCGCGCCATGACACTCGGGAAGCCGCCCACATGAACGAGCCGCGCGTGCTCACCACCCGCCGCAGCCTGATCACGGGTCTCGCCTCGAGCGGCGGCCTGCTGCTCGCGGGCTGCTCGGAGAGTCAGCCACCGACCTACGGCAACGTGCTGCGGATGGCGGACAACTTCACCTACCGCGCGCAGCGGCTGCTGTTGCCGAGAACAGCGCTCGCCACGGAGTACGACCGGCGCGACATCACCTCGATCCCTGCGATCGGCACGACCGATCCGGCTGACCCGCACCAGGGTGCCTACAACGAGAAAAATGGCACCCTTTACGCGCAGCTACGCCGCGCCCGGTTTGCGGACTGGCGACTGCGCATCGAGGGCAGTGTCAGCAGGCCGGGCTCGTGGTCACTGAGCGATCTGCGGCGCCTTCCTGCGCGCATCCAGATTACCCGGCATACCTGCGAGGAAGGTTGGTCGGCGATCGCGGAGTGGACGGGCGTGCCCCTGCACCGGGTGCTGCAAGCGGTGGGTGTGAGCTCGAGCGCGCGTTTCGTGAATTTCTATGCCTTCGACGACACCGCCGAAAGCATCGACATGTTCGATGCCGTCCACCCGCAGACCATCCTGGCTTACGGAATGAACGGCGCGGAGCTGCCGATCGCACACGGGGCACCGCTGCGCCTGCGGGTGGAAAGGCAGCTCGGGTACAAGAGCGTGAAATTCATCGACCGCATGGTGGTCACCGACCGATTCGAGGACATGGGCAAGCTCAGCGAGCCACGCAATGGCTGGGCCTGGTACGTCGGTATCTGA
>JAFAKO010000197.1 GCA_019235245.1 Gammaproteobacteria bacterium | reverse complement strand
AGGCGGCGGTTGAAGCGCGGATCGCCAAGCTGCGCAGCGACTACCAGGCCCGAGCACATGCGTGAGGAAATAACGTTGTAATGAGTTGACCCGGTGCCGACGGAGAGCGTCTCGTATGAGCGCTCCGTCGGACACCGGGCGACCCTCTGGATGATCGGCTTCTACGCGATAGTATTCGGTGCCCTCCTGCTGATCCTCACCTTCAGGATACGAAAGTTCGCGGCAGGCTGAGGTAGCAAACGGGCAACAGCCTTCGCGGGTTCATCAACTAATGGAAAGGGAGGGACTCGAACCCTCGACCCCGGCATTATGAGTGCCGTGCTCTAACCAGCTGAGCTACCTTTCCACGCAGGGGGCGCGATTGTCCTCAGCAGCGCGGGGGGTGTCAAACCCTTGGCGTGGCGGGTCATAGCGCCCCGGCACCCACGTGCACGTGCACGTGCAGCTGCTTTGCAATGGTTAGGCATTTTGCTAACTATTGGCAAAACGTCTCTGCAAACGCACCTTGCCGACCTGGGGTGGCGGCGGCAGCGCCTGTGGAGGCGGGCCCGCGCACATCCCTGTGCGCGCACAGTCTGCTCGAGACTATTGCTTGTCGAACACCAGCGTCTCGTCGCCCATGACGCCCGAGAGCTGCATGCCGGTGTTGTGCACCGTTACCGATTTACCGTCGGCCGATACCACGCGATGCACGTGGCCGACCACCTTGCCATCCTGCTTGAGATCGAAATCCCACGTATTGGCGCTGACCTTGTGAGCGAGGGTAGCGACGGTCACGCCCGCCGGACCACCCGTGCCGGTCTGCGTCATCTCCTTGCCGTCACTGTACTGCACACGATTCGACGCTTCCTTGCCGTCCTTGTGGGTGAGCTTTTGCTCGAGTGTGTACACGCCGTTGGCTTCGGTGTACGTGCGCGTACCGGCGGTGAGCTCCTGGCCGGCGGTGAATTTCGATTTCGCCACGTTCAGTTTCCAGCTGCCGACGATCGGATCGGCGGCGAACGCCGGACCGGCCACCAGCATCGTCACCAGTAGCGCGAGCGAAGCGAGCTTCTTCATGTGATCCCCCAGTGTAGTGGAACGTTTTTGTTGCAACGCGCCCGGGGCGGAATCCGGAATCCGGGCCGGCGCCGGAGAATGCGCGCTTCGCCGCACGTGGTCAATCGAGCGGCGCAGCGGCCTCAGACATTGAATCTGAAGTGCATTACATCGCCTTCCTGGAGGATGTACTCCTTGCCCTCGAGGCGCAGCTTGCCGGCCTCGCGCGCACCGGCTTCGCCATTGCCTGCGATGTAGTCCGCGAAGGCGATCACTTCGGCGCGGATGAAGCCGCGCTCGAAATCGGTATGGATGACACCGGCCGCCTGCGGCGCGGTCGCGCCGGCGCGCACCGTCCAGGCGCGCACTTCCTTGGGACCGGCGGTGAAGAAGGTCTCGAGTCCGAGAAGGCGATAGCCCGCGCGGATCACGCGATCGAGCCCGGGCTCGGTGAGGCCGAGCTCGGCAAGAAACTCGGCGCGCTCGCCTTCATCGAGCTGGGCAATCTCCGCCTCGATCGCGGCGCACACCGGCACCACGAGCGTGCCCTCCGCGCGCGCCCGCTGCTCGAGCGCCGCCAGCAACGGGTTGTCGTGGAAGCCGTTCTCCGCGACGTTGGCGACGTACATCACCGGCTTCGCCGTGAGCAACTGCAGCTCGCGCAGGTCGCGCCGCTCCTCATCCGTGTAGTCGAGCGCGCGCACCGGTCGCGCCGCATCGAGCTGCACCTTGAGGCGCTCGTACAGGGTGCGGCGCCGGATGGCATCCTTGTCGCCGCTCCTGGCGGCGCGCACCGCCCGCTCGAGTGCCTTCGCGAGCGTCGCCAGATCCGCGAGCGCCAGCTCGGTGTCCACGATCTCGACGTCGCTGATCGGATCCACGCGGCCGGCGACGTGAATGATGTCGCCGCTCTCGAAGCAGCGCACCACGTGAGCGATGGCGTCGACCTCGCGGATGTGTGCGAGGAACTGGTTACCGAGGCCCTCCCCCTGCGAGGCGCCTGACACGAGGCCCGCGATGTCGACGAACTCCACGGTGGTCGGGACGATCTTCTCGGGGCGCGCGATCGCGGCGAGCTGGGCCAGGCGCGGATCGGGTACCGCCACCACTCCGACATTCGGATCGATGGTGCAGAACGGATAGTTCTCCGCCGCGATCCGGGCGCGCGTGAGCGCGTTGAACAGCGTCGACTTACCGACGTTCGGCAGCCCCACGATGCCGCAGCGGATAGGCATGCTGGAATTTTCCGGGCGTCAGGAGCCGGCAGGCGCTGTGGGCGCGCCCGCCGTGTCCCGGCTGTGCAGGCGGTTCATGGCGATCTGCCCGCCCTGGTCCAGCAGCAGCGGGATGACATCTGCTGCGGCGGCGATCGCATCGTGGATGAGCTGCGCGTCCGCCGCCTGCGGGCGGCCGAGCACGTAGTCGAGCACCTGCGCGCGATCGCCCGGGTGCCCGATGCCGATGCGCAGTCTCCAGAAGCCATCGCCCATCTGCGCGATCACATCGCGCATGCCGTTGTGGCCGGCCGCACCGCCGCCGACGCGCAGGCGCACGACTCCCGCCGGAAAATCCAGCTCGTCGTAGGCGACCAGGATCGAGCCGACCGACACCTTATAAAAGGAGGCGACGCTGCGCACCGGGTCCCCGCTGCGATTCATGTAGTTCATGGGCTTCAGCAACCCCAGGTCGTGCTCACCGATGCGCGCGCGCGCCAGCTCCGCGCCATGGCGCGGCTCGCTGCGGAACACCGATGCGTGGCGCCGCGCCAGCTCATCCAGGAACTGGAAGCCGGCGCTGTGCCGCGTGCGCGCGTACTCGGTGCCCGGATTCCCGAGTCCGACCAACAGCTTGAGTGGCTCGCCTGCCATGCAGAATACCGTCCCGCAGAAACGCCGCCGGCCGCGTTCGGCAACTTCC
>JAFAKO010000122.1 GCA_019235245.1 Gammaproteobacteria bacterium | reverse complement strand
CCTCAAGCGCGGCTGGCCCCGCAAGATCACCCGCATGGAAGCGCGGCTCCCGAACCCGGCCGCCTGACCTCCCCGCCAGGGCGGGGCGTGGGCCTGCCGCCACGCATGTCTCGTTTCGTGCGCGCATGGCTCGTTTCGCGCGCGCATGGCTCGTTTGGCCAATGGTTAGGTAATTGCCTAACTATTCTTTGGCCGACCCTTCGAGCCCGCCACTAGCACGGGTCACCGACGCACGCGTTTCCGACGCATGACTTCGCCGTGGGTGCTCAGCTCAGCCTTAGCCGTATTTGCAGATAGGAATGATTCTCATTACGATTTGTGCATACGGGCTCCCCGCTGGGGCGGAGCCCCCAGCCAACGGGAATCGGCCGCCATGCATTACCGCCTCGAAGCCCACCGTCCACGCACCAAGGGCGTGCTCCCGCTTCTCAGCCTTCTGCTCGGCCTCTGCAGCGCCCCTCCGGTAGCGAGCGCCGCCGCGGATCCGGGCCTTCAGGCCCTGCAGCAGCAGCTCGAGCAGATGCGTGTGAGGCTCGACCAGCTCGCCGAGGAGAATCGGGCGCTGCGCAACCATCAGGAGGAGCTCGACCAGAAGCTCTCGCAGCTGAGCGAGTCCCGGGCGGCCGCGGGTTCCGCGACAGCGGGCGCAGTGCCAGTGCCGGGGGTCGCTCCCGTGCCCGCATCGCCGTCGGGCGGCTCGGCACTCCCCGCCGCGGCTCCCGCCGCTGGTCCTGCCGGCGGCGTGCTGCCGGGCGCCGCGGCGGGTGGCCTCAGGCTCTGGGGATACGGTGAGATCTACTACACCCATCCCACGCACGAGCCGGAGCAGAGCCAGTTCGACCTCGCGCGCGCCGTCTTCGGGATCGGCTACCGCTTCGATGAGCGCACGGAGTTCAATTCCGAGTACGAGGTCGAGCACGCAGTGAGCTCCGCGAGCGATGTCGGGGAGTTCGAGGTGGAGCAGTTCTACATCGACCGGCGCCTCAGCGAGGCGGTGACCGTGCGCGCGGGTCTGCTGCTGATGCCATTCGGCTTCATCAACGAGCACCACGAGCCGACCAACTTCTACGGCGTGCAGCGCAATTTCGTCGAGACGCTCATCATCCCCAGCACCTGGCGCGAGGGCGGCTTCAATCTCCACGGTGACACCGCGGGGGGATTCAGCTGGAACGTCGGTCTCACCACCGGCTTCGATTTCTCCAAGTGGAGCTTCGGCGCGCCGGACCACCCGGCCTATCGCAACGCGCTCGAGCTCGAGGACAGCGGCATCGCCCCGCTGCAGGCGACGCACCAGGAGCTCGCGCTCGCCAACGCCCACGATCTCTCGCAGTACCTGGCGCTCGGCTACTACGGCATCCCCGGCGTCAGCCTCGGAGCGGCCATCAGCAGCGGCAAGGCGGTGCCAGTGCCGCTGGCAGCGCCGGCGGTGAGCTCCGGCGATCCGCGCCTCACGCTCTGGGAGGCGCACGCACGCTGGGCCCCCGCCCGCTGGGATCTGACGGCGCTCTACGCGCGCGGCACGGTGAGCAATGCCGCGGCGGCGAACGCGGCCAACCCTGGCTCACCCAACCCCATCCCCGCCGCCTTCTACGGCTACTACCTGCAGGGCGCCTACCAGGCGTGGGAGCACGGCGATTACCGGCTGAGCCCGTTCGCGCGCTTCGAGCGCTACAGCATGGGCGCGAGCTACGAGGGCACCGCGGGGCCCGACTACGGACAGTGGCCACAGAATCACGACCGCGTCTGGACGGTGGGCGCGAACTTCTATCTCGGCCCGCACGTGGTGCTGAAGGGCGACTACCAGTGGTTCGAGGTGAACCCGGGCTTCAGTCGCTTCGACCTGGGCCTCGGGGTGAGCTTCTGAGTCCGGCATCGGCCGGCCGGCCCGCTCAGCGCTCGGCGCGCAACACCACTTCCTCGGGCTCGTTGACGAAGTAGCCCTGGATGTACTGCACGCCGAGCTGCCACAGCACCGCCATGGTGTTGGCATCCTCGACGCGCTCGCCGATGGTCTGCACGTTGCGGCGCCGTGCCGCCTCGACCAGCGCGCGCACCTGCATCTGCAGCTGCGGATCGCTGGCGAGCCCCTGGATGATGGTGCCATCGATCTTGACGAAATCGAGCGGCACCGACTCCAGCAATCCCATGCTGTCGCGGCCGCTGCCGAAACTGTCGATGGCGAAGCGGAAGCCGCGCTCGCGCAGCGCCACGGCGAGGGCAGTCACCTGCGGCACGTAGCTCGCGGCACTCTCCTCGGTGGTCTGGAAGCACAGGCGCTGCGGCTCCGCGCGGCTCGAGCGCAGGTGATTGTCGAGCCATTCGGTGAAGCCGCTGTCGCGTACCGTCTCCTTCGAGAGCCGCACGAACAGGCACTCGGGCTTCTTCTGCGCCGCGAACGACAGCGACGCGCCCACCACCCAGCGGTCGATGTTCTTCAGCAGGTCGTTGCGCCCGGCCGCGGCCATGAACTCCGACGGCAGCACCTCGCGGCCCTGGTTGTCGATCATGCGTACCAGCACGTCGAACATGCCCGGATCATCCCCCTGCAGGCTCGCGATCGGCTGCTGCACGAGGCGGAAGCGGTTCTCCATCAGCGCCGCCTTGATGTGCTTCACCCACACCTTGTCGTACGACATCACGCGGCTGTCGGTGTCGGCGCGGTCGGAGGACAGCGCCTGGTTGCCGCCGCGCGCCAGGCCCTTGCGGGCACACTCGAGCGCGTCGGCGATCACCGCGTCGAGGTTCACTTCGCCGGGGGAGACGACCGAGAGCCCGATGGTGCAGGTCACCGACACGGATTTGTCGCGGATGCGCATGACGTGCTGGTGGACGCGCGCCAGCAGCCGCTCGCTCCAGGCGTTGATGTCGTTCTCGTTGCCGCGCTCGAGGAGCGCGAGGAAGCGCACCCCGCCGAAGCGGCCGACGAGCTCTTTGGGGTGGAGCGTGGCTTTGAGCATCCGCCCCACCTCCACCAGGATCTCCTCGCTCGCGGTCGCGCCGATCACCCGCTCGAGCGCCGCGAACTTGTCGACCCGCACGAGCGCGAGGCAGCGCATGCCGCCGGGGGAGGGGATGGCGAGGCGCTCGGCGAGCGCCTCGAGCAGCTCACCGCGACGCAGCAGGGTGCCGGCGCTGTCCGCGCGCGGCGCCGCGGCCAGCGCCCGCTCGAGCATGCGCGTCTCCTCGCGCGGCCGCGAGGGCACGACCACCCGCACGCACGGCTCACCCTCGTGCTCACCGAGCGCCAGGGTCATCTCCATCGGCACCACCGTGCCATCGGCGAGCAGGGCACTGGCACGCAGCGGGTGGTCGCTCCAGCGGCCCTGCAGGCAGGCCGCCAGCGCGCCGCGCAGTGCCGCGTGCGTGGACTCCTCGAACAGGTCCATCACCGGCTGGCCGCTGATGCCGTCCTCCACCCCGAACAGCTCGAGCCACGCCGGGTTGGCGTCGATGACGATGCCTTCCTGTATCTGGATGATGGCGTCGTTCGAGCGCTGCAGCACCGTGTCGAGCTGGCTGCGCGCATCGTGCGCGGATTTCAGGGTGGCATCGAGGGTGCGCTCGGTACGAAACACGCGCAGCTCGCGCAGCACCACCGCCTGCAGCCGCGCCGGGTTGGCGAGGGTGACGACATCGCGGGCACCGAGCGCGAGCGCGGCGGCGATGCGCTCCTCATCGACGGTGCGCGCCAGCTCGAGCACCGGCACCGCGGGCGCGATCTGATCGCGCACCCGTATCACCGCCGCGAGCTCGCCCGCATCGGCGGCCACGTGCACCAACAGCTCCGGGTTCAGCTGCGAGAGCGCATCGCCCAGGTCCCGCAACGCCGGGATCCAGGTGCAGTGCGCCGGCTGCCCGGCACGTCGCAGCAGGCCGTTGATGGCCTCCACCGGATCGCGCGCAGGGCTGAGCACGATGAGCGGAACCGCGTTCGGCTCGTTCAAGAAGACCTCCCTGATGTGCTCGCGGGCGCGGCGGATTCTAGCACCGCATTATGTGTGCTCCCGTGAGCGGCCTCGCGGAACCGCCGTCGCGGCGCCGCCCTCCGGGCTCACCGGGGCGGGGGTGGCGCGGCTGGCGGGGGCGGGGGGATGCCGCTATCATACGCGGCCCTTTTGAGGGGCCGCGCGCTCGTGCCGGCCCCGGCGTGAGAATCAGCACATGGCCAGCTACACCACCAGCGAGATCCGCGGGGGTCTCAAAGTCCTGCTCGATGGTGATCCCTACACGGTCATCGAGAACGAGTTCGTCAAGCCCGGCAAGGGCCAGGCGTTCAACCGCATCAAGGTGCGCAACCTGAAGACCGGCCGCACCATCGAGCGCACCTTCAAATCGGGCGAATCGCTCGAGGCGGCGGACGTCGTCGACACCGACATGCAGTATCTCTACCAGGACGGAGACTTCTGGCATTTCATGGTGCCCGACAGCTTCGAGCAGTACACCGCCGGCAAGTCCGCGGTCGGCGACGGTGCCCAATGGCTCAAGGACGGTGTGGTGTGCATCGTCACGCTGTGGAACAACGTGCCGCTGGTGGTGACGCCACCCCCGCACATCGAGCTGAAGGTCATCGAGACGGACCCGGGTCTGCGGGGCGACACCGCGACCGGCGGACAGAAGCCCGCCAAGGTCGAGACCGGTGCCGTGGTGCGCGTGCCGCTGTTCATCAACGAAGGCGAAGTGATCCGCATCGACACGCGCACGGGCGAGTACATCTCGCGCGCCCGGCAGTAGCTGCCGCTCACGCGGGCGCGGTACGCGCGGCGCTGCGCGCCCGCCACAGCCCATCGGCCGCGTAGATGAGGAGCGCGACCCAGATCACCGCGAAGCCGGCCGCCAGTGCCGGGCCGAAGCTCTCGTGGAACAGCAGCACCCCGCACAGCAGCTGCAGGCTCGGCGCGATGTACTGCAGCACTCCGACGGTGGAGTAGGGCAGGAGCCGTGCGCCGTAGGCGAACAGGAACAGCGGCACGGCGGTGATGAGCCCGCTGCCGATGAGGAGCGCGGCGACGTGCGGCCCCTGCGTCGTCAGGGCGCCGCTGCCCGCCCACTCGCACCAGCCGAGATAGGCGACCGAGAGCGGCATGAGCAGCAGCGTCTCGGTCGCGAGCCCCGGAAGCGCCTCGACACTGATCACTTTGCGCACCAGCCCGTAGAGCGAGAAGCTCACCGCCAGCGTCGCGGCGATCCACGGGGGGCGGCCTGCGAGCACTGCCAGATACAGCACGGCGAGCGCCGCGAGCAGCACCGCGGTCCACTGCGCGCGGTTGAGCCGCTCGCGCAGCACCAGTACACCCAGCACGACGTTGACCAGCGGATTGATGTAGTAGCCGAGGCTCGTGTCGATGATGTGGTCGTGCGTGACGCTCCACACATACACCAGCCAGTTGCTGCTGATGAGCAGCGCCGAGAGCGCGAGCCGCGCGAGGATCGCCGGGCGGCTGAGGGTCGCTGACAGCAGCCCGAGCTGCCCGCGCAGCAGCAGCCACAGCAGCAGCAGCCCACAGGACCACACCACGCGATGGGCGATCACCTGCAGCGCCGGCACGCCGCTCAGCGGGTGGAGATAGACCGGGAACAGCCCCCAGATCGTGAAGGCCGCCGCAGCGGCCGCGAGCCCGCGGTGCGAGAGGCGTGCAGCGGCCATTCTTCAGCGTGGCACGCGCGCGACGCTGGCGTTGACCAGCAGGGCCGCCAGAGTCTCGAGCCCGCGGGCGTCCACCTCATCGAAGCGCGCGGCGACCGGGCTGTCGATGTCGAGCACACCGATGAGCGCTCCGGCCTCCAGCAGCGGCACGACGATCTCGGCCCGCGAGGCGGCATCGCAGGTGATGTGTCCCGGAAATCTCTGCACGTCCGGTACCACCAGCGTGCGCCGCTGGACGGCGGCCGCGCCGCACACACCCTGGCCGAGGCCGATGCGCACGCACGCGGGCTTGCCCTGGAAGGGGCCGAGCACCAGCTCGGTGCCGCGCAGGAAATAGAAACCGGCCCAGTTGACATCCGGGAGCGCGGCGAAGATGAGCGCCGCGGTGTTGGCGGCGTTGGCGATCCGGTCGCTCTCGCCCCCCAGCAGCCCGGTCAGCTCCTGGGCGAGTCGGGCGTAGTCGCCCGGCTTGTCACGGAAGTCGTACTGTTTGGCGGTGTAGCTCATGGCCTGATCCCGCGGCGGGGACGCCATTCTCGCTCAGGCGCGCTCGGTCGCAAAAGGCAGCACCTCATCGATGTGTGCGGCGCCCACCGCCAGCATGAGCGTGCGATCGAAACCGAGCGCGACGCCGACGCAGTCGGGCAGCTGCGGCAGCGCCGCGAGCAACCGCTCATCGGGCGGGAACGCCGGCAGCCCGAGGCGCCGGCGGCGGGCGTTGTCCGCCTCGAAGCGCGCGCGCTGCTCACTCGCCGCGGCCAGCTCGTGGAAGCCGTTGGCGAGCTCGAGGCCGGCACAGTAGAGCTCGAAGCGCTGCGCCACGCGCGGCTCGGCGGGGTCGAGCCGCGCCAGCGCCGCCTGGCTGGCCGGATAGCCGTGCACGAAGCTGAGGGTGTCGGCCCCGAGGTGCGGGCCGACGCTCGCCCCCATCAGCAGCTCGAGCCACTCGTCCCGGGCCAGTGAGCCGGGCGCGCCGTTGCCGCCGGCCAGCCCGAGCGGCCGCGCCGCCGCTGCGAGCGCCGCGTCCGTGGCCGTGAAGGGATCCAGGTGCAGCTCGCGCAGGAACGCCTCACGATAGCTGATGCGCTCGCTCCCGGGGGGCGCCGCGGGCCCGAGCAGCGTCCGCACCAGCGCCTCGACCTCGTCCATGAGCTGCGACAGCGAGCGGCCGATGCGGTACCACTCGATGAGCGTGAATTCCGGGTTGTGCAGCCGCCCGCGCTCGTACCCGCGCACCACGTGACACACCTGGTAGATGTCGCCGCTGCCGGCGGCGAGCAGGCGCTTCATGGCGTACTCGGGGGAGGTGTGCAGGAAGAGCTGCGGCGCCTGCGCGCTGCTGTCCGCCCCCGCGGGCAGCCGCACGCCCGCCGAATGGATGTGCACATCGCTCACTGGCGCATTCACCAAGAGCGGCGTGTCCACTTCCAACACGGCGCGCGCGGCGAAGAACTCCCGAGTCCGCTGCAGCAGCGCCGCGCGCCGCCGCAGCCGCTCGAGCGTCGCCCCCGGACGCCAGTCCGCGGCCTCGCTCATGTCACGCGCGCCAGTGCCTGGCCGACGCGCACGCTGCTGCCGGGCAGCAGTGGGGCGAGCCATTCGGCCCGCCCGGGCGGCAGCAGCAGGATCACGGTCGAGCCCATGTTGAAGCGGCCGACCTCGGCACCGCGCGCGAGCGTCAGGCCGGCGCGGCTCGCATCGAGCGGCAGCTCGGTGCGCCGCCGCGGGCGCCGCGGGGTCACCTCGCCATGCCAGACGGTCGAGATGCTGCCGACGAAGAGTGCCCCGACCAGCACCAGCGCGAAGCTGAGCGCGCCGTTGCCGAACAGGCACACGAGCCGCTCGTTGCGCGCAAACAGCCCGGGGACGCTCGCCGCGGTGGTGGCGTTGACGCTGAAGAGCCGACCGGGGACGTACCAGGCGGCGCGCAGGGTGCCCGGCAGGGGCATGTGGACGCGGTGATAGTTAAAAGGCGCGAGGTAGAGCGTTGCGAACGCGCCGCCGCGGAAGGGCTCGCTCCAGGCGCCATCGGTGGCGAGCAGCGACTCGAGCGTGTAGGCGTGACCCTTGGCCTGCACCAGCCACGAGCCATCGAGCCGTCCGATCTGGCTCACGCTGCCATCCACGGGTGACACCACGGCGGCGGGATCGGCAGCGACGGGGCGCGCGTCGCTGCGCAGCGCGCGGGTAAAGAAGGCATTGAAACTCGCGAACGCGTACGGGTCGGGCTGCTCGGCGTCGCTCATGTCCGGACGAAAGCGCTCGAGGAATCCGCCGATCAGGGCATTCTTCAGCCAGCGCAGCTCGCTGCGCGTGATCTCATGCACCAGCGCCGACAGCAGGTGCTGCGGCAGCAGGTACTGCATGGCCACAAAGGCACGCGCGCCCGCGCTGTCGGTGTCTGCCGCGGTCATGGCGCGCCGCGGGTGCCGCGCTGCAGGTAGGGTGCGGCGCGCTGCAGATCGCCGCTCAATGCCGCGACCTCGAAGGGTGGCGTGAAAATGGCGACGATGCGTGCCGCGTCATCGAGCAGGAACACCACCGCGGAGTGGTCCATGGTGTAGTCGCCGCCCGGCAGCTCCACGCGATTCATGGCAACCCCGAAGCTGGCGGCGAGCCGCGCGATCGTCGCCGGGTCGCCCGTGAGCCCCTGGAACTGCGGATCGAAAGCGTGCACGTACAGGCCGAGCGCGCTCGGGGTGTCGCGCTGCGGGTCGACGCTGATGAGCACCACCCGCAGCCCCGCGAGCGCGGCGCGCCGGCGGGCCTGCGCGAGCTTCAGCAGCGTCGTCGGACACACATCCGGGCAGTGGGTGAAGCCGAAGAAGACGAGCGTCGGGGCACTCGCGAGGTCCTGCCGCGTGAAGCTGCGCCCGCTCGTGTCGGTGAGCGTGAACTCGGGCACCGGCCGCGACTGCGGCAGCCACGTGGCGCTTGCCAGCTGCGGGCCGGCCCTGTCAAGTTGGTGGGCGAGCCAGAAGCCGGCGAGTCCGGCACAGAGCGCGGCGCCGAGCAGCAGCCAGCGGGCACGTAGCGAGGTCATGCGGGAATTATTTCACAGGGGTCCGCGCCGCGCGCAGCGCAGCCCGCGGCCACTCACCGTCCGGCAGCTCATCGCGCGCGGCGCCGCGCGCCTCGAGCGCGCCGGCGTGTTCTTCGGTCACGGCACCGACAACGCGTACGATGAGGCCGCGGCGCTGGTGCTGCACGCGCTGCGGCTGCCGGCCGCGGCAAACCGCGCGCGCTACGGGCGGCGCGTGAGCCGCGCGGCCGCGCAGCGCGCACAGCAGCTGCTCACGCGGCGTATCCGCGAGCGCATACCCGCTGCCTATCTCACCGGGGCGACCTGGTTCGCCGGGGTGCGCATCGCCGTCGACCCGCGCGTGCTGATCCCGCGCTCGCCGATCGCCGAGCTCATCGAGCGGCGCTTCGCCCCGTGGATCGATGCCGCGCGCGTCCGGCGGGTGCTCGATGTCGGCACCGGCTCCGGCTGCATCGCCATCGCCTGCGCGCGTGCCCTGCCGCGGGCGCACATCGATGCGCTCGACATCTCGAGCCAGGCGCTCGAGGTGGCGCGCGGCAACGTGCGGCGCCAGCGGCTCGCGCGCCGCGTGCGCCTCATCGAGTCCGATCACTTCGGCGCCCTCGGCGCGGCGACCTACGATATCATCGTCGCCAATCCGCCCTACGTGGGGGTGCGTGAGCTCGCCGGGCTGCCGCCCGAGTACCGGCACGAGCCGCGCCTCGCGCTCGCCGCGGGACGGTCCGGGCTCGACTCGGTGCGCATCATCCTGACACACGCCGCGCAACACCTGGAGCCACGCGGGCTGCTCATCGTCGAGGTGGGCAACACCGAGCGCGCCGTGCGGCGCGCCTGGCCGCAGCTGCCGTTCGTGTGGCTCGAGTTCGAGCGCGGTGGGGGTGGGGTGTTCCTGCTCACCCGCGAGCAGCTGCAGGAGTAACCGGCGGCATGTCAGGCAACAGCATCGGCAGGCTCTTCACGGTCACCACCTTCGGCGAGAGCCATGGACCGGCGATGGGCTGCATCGTCGATGGCTGCCCGCCGGGACTGCCGCTGAGCGAGGCGGACCTGCAGCAGGACGTCGACCGGCGCCGCACCGGCACCTCGCACTTCGTGAGCCAGCGGCGCGAGGCCGACCAGGTGCGCATTCTTTCCGGGGTGTTCGAAGGGCACACGACCGGAACCCCCATCGGCATCCTCATCGAGAACACCGACGCGCGCTCGCGCGACTACGAGCGCCTGCGCGACCGTTTCCGCCCCGGGCACGCCGACTACACCTATCAGCAGAAGTACGGCGTGCGCGATCACCGCGGCGGCGGGCGCTCCTCGGCGCGCGAGACCGTGATGCGCACCGCCGCGGGCGCGATCGCGCGGCGCTACCTGGCGATGCGCGCGGGCGTACGCATCTACGGCTACCTGAGCCAGGTGGGCCCGCTCGTGCTCGAGCCGGTCGATCCGGCCTCTGCCTGTCAGAACCCGTTTTTCTGTCCCGACCCGCAGCGCGTCGCCGAGATCGAGGAGCTGATCTGGAAAGTGCGCGGTGCCGGCGACTCGATCGGCGCGCGTATCACGGTGGTTGCGAGTGGCGTTCCGCCGGGGCTCGGCGAGCCGGTGTTCGATCGTCTGGATGCCGACATCGCGCACGCGCTCATGAGCATCAACGCGGTGAAGGCGGTGGAGCTGGGCGCCGGCGTACGCAGCGCCGCGCAGCGCGGCAGCGAGCATCGCGACGAGCTCACCCCCGGCGGCTTCCGCAGCAACAACGCCGGCGGGGTGCTCGGCGGCATCTCCTCCGGTCAGGACGTGATCGCTCACCTCACCTTCAAGCCCACCTCCAGCATCCAGGTCCCGGGCAGCACCATCGATCTCGCCGGCAACCCGGTGGAGATCGTCACCACCGGCCGGCACGATCCGTGCGTCGGGCTGCGCGCCACCCCGATCGCCGAAGCGATGCTGGCGATCGTGCTCATGGATCACTACCTGCGCCAGCGCGCGCAGAACGCCGATGTGAGGTCTGCGACTCCGGACATCAGCGCGCCGCGCCGCTGACGGAGCGCGGCGGCCAGCAATGCACCCCATGGAGAGGCAAGTCACGGTCGCGGTAGTGGGTGCCACGGGGCTGGTCGGCGAGATGATCGTCAACCTGCTGGAAGAGCGCAGCTTCCCCGTCGCGCAGCTCTTCCCGCTCGCGAGCAACCGCTCGCTCGGGCACAGCGTCAGCTTCCGCGGCGGCAGCCGCCCGGTGGGTGAGCTCGCCGGGTTCGATTTCGGCGACTGCGACCTGGCGTTTTTCTCCGCCGGCGCGGCGGTGTCGCGCGAGCACGCCGCGCGAGCCGCGGCAGCGGGCTGCCTCGTCATCGACAGCACCGCGGCGTTCCGCTACGAAGACCCGGTGCCGCTCGTGGTGCCGGAGGTGAACCCGCAGGCGCTCGCGAGCGTCGGCCGCAGCGGCATCGTCGCAAACCCGAGCTCCGCGACCATCCAGCTCGTGGTCGCGCTCAAGCCGCTGCACGATGCCGCACGGCTCGAGCGGATCGAGGTGGCGACCTATCAGTCGGTCTCGGGCGCGGGGCGCGAAGCGGTGGAGGAGCTCGCACGGCAGTCGATCGCGGTGCTGAGCGGCAAGGGCCCGGCAACGGCGCACGGCGGCGCGCGGCCCATCGCCTTCAACTGCGTGCCGCACATCGATGCCTTCGAGGAAAATGGCTTCACGCGCGAGGAAATGAAGCTCGTGTGGGAGACGCGCAAGATCCTCGGCGAGCCGCAGCTGCGCATCACTGCCACCGCGGTGCGGGTGCCGGTGTTCTACGGGCACTCGGAGGTCGTGCACATCGAGACCGCGCGGCCGCTGTCGGCCTCAGGAGCGAGGGAACTGCTGAAAAACGCGCCCGGCGTCACGGTTCTGGACGAGCGGCGCCGCGGCGGGTACCCCACGGCGACTACCGAGGCAGCGAACCGCGACACAGTTTATGTCGGCAGAATCCGTGAAGATCTCGCCCCTGACCGGGGACTTAACTTATGGATTGTCGCCGACAACATACGCAAAGGCGCCGCTACGAACAGTGTGCAGATCGCGGAGGCTTTGGTCCGTCGGCCTATTTAAGTTATATTGCCGCCGGGGTGTCGAGGGGGTCGCAGTGTATGACCCACCTCCTTGTTTTTACTAGATATTCTTCTCAATTAATGCCTGCCGGAGTGACCTGATGATCGCCAAACGCTCCAGCCGGGCGCTGGCACTGCTGCTGGCCCTGCCGTCCGCCGCGTTTGCCCTGGGTCTGGGGGACATTCGACTGCTGTCGCCACTCAATGCGCCCCTCGAGGCGGAGATCGACCTCGTCGATGTCACCCCAGAAGAGATGGGTACCGTGCAGGCGCAACTGGCTTCGCGCGAGACCTTCGCCCGTTACGGTCTCGACTGGCCCGGCTATCTAGCGAGCGTGCAGGTAAAAACGGTGCGCACGGCGGACGGGCGCGAGGTCATCAAGCTCAAGTCCACCGACTCCATCTCCGATCCCTTCGTGACGCTCCTCGTAGAGGTGAGCTGGGCGCGCGGCAAGCTGGTGCGCGAATACACCATGCTGCTCGATCCGCCGGTGTTCACTCCCGGTCAGTCGCAGGTCGCGAGTGCGCCGGTCAGCGCCCCGAGCACCGGTGGCGGACAGCATGAGGGCTCGATCGCCCGAGCCGCCGCGCCCGCTTCGACCACGACGAGCGCCGCGCCGGTGGCCCCGCCGAGTCCGCCGCCGCCGATGCCGGTCACCGCGCCCGCCCCCATGCCGGAAGCGGCGGCATCCTCTGCCGATGCGGCACCTGCTGTGGCTGCGACGGCAGCAGCCGGCGCAGCCGCTGCCTCTGCCGAAGCAGCGTCCGCGCGTACCGAGACCGCCTCCGAACCGCCAGCTTCCTCGCCAGCCTCAGCGGAGAGCGCGCCGCTCCCTCCTGAGCCCGCTGCATCCTCCGCAGCGGCGCCTGCTCCCGAGCCGGCCTCCGCCGGCGTGGCAGACTCCGCGGCCCCCGCGGCGGCTGCCGC
>JAFAKO010000118.1 GCA_019235245.1 Gammaproteobacteria bacterium | reverse complement strand
AATCGGGACTCGATGCGCAGTTCATCGAACAACAACGTCAGGCGCTGCTGAGTCTGCGAGCCACTCTCGTGGCGGCGGCGAGCGGCGCGGAAGCCGACGAACAACAGGTGAACGAGCAGAGCGACGCGGGGGCCGTGGAGTTCGAGGATGATTCGCAGCGGCTCGACACGCTCGAGCGGGATGGGGCGCTGGTCGCGCGCGAGGTCGAGCGGCTGGATCGCGTCGACCGCGCGCTCGCGAAGATCCAGGACGGCACCTACGGCCTGTCCGATATCAGCGGCGAGCCGATTGCACGCGAGCGGCTGCAGGCGGTCCCGGATGCTCTCTACACGCTCGAGGAGGAGAAGAGTCGCGAGCGGGTGCGTCAGTAAAGACAGCCGGCGCGCTCCTCAACGCACCACCGGCTTGCGCGGCGCGGCGAGCCGGACACGCGGCACCAGGCTGCCCACCGTGGCGCGATACTGCCGGTAGCGGTCGCCGAAGTACGCAGTGAGATCGCGCTCCTCGAGCCAGATACCGACGAAGATGTAGCCGGTCGTGGCCACCGCAAAGAACAGGTGCCCGAGGCTCATGTGGGGTGTCGCCCAGAAGGCAAGGATGAAGCCGGCATAAAGCGGGTGACGGATCCACCGGTAGACGAACGGTGTGACGAACTGCGGCTGCGGCAGCCTCCGGCCGAGAAGCCGGGCAAAACCCTGACTCAAACCAAACAGGTGAAAATGACTGATGAGGAACGTGCTGAGCAGCACCATGCCCCATCCGGACCACGAGAGGGCGAGCAACGCCTTCGCGGCAATCGGCTCCTCGATCGACCACACCGGCTGCGGCAGCGGGCGCCACTGCCAGCACACGAGCGCCAGCGCGAGGCTCGCAAACACCACGTAGGTGCTGCGCTCGATCTCCGCCGGGACGACGCGCGTCCACAGCCGCTTGAAGCCCGCGCGTGCCATGACGCTGTGCTGTACCGCAAAGAGCAGCAGCAGGGCGGCATCGATCAGCAGCGACAGGGCCACGGGGCCGCTCGCGCCGGAATCGATCGACTTGGGCACGATGAGATTCTCGACGAATCCGACCGCGTACAGGAAGACGCCGAGGAACAACACATAAGCAAGAGCGCTGTAGAGCGCGCAGAGTAGCTTGCGCATCAGGGTCTCCCCGCCTTGTTGTCGGCATGGCCGTTGGAAGCGAATACCGCCGTCGGCGCCGCGTTGGATCCCGCGGCGGACGTATCGAGGCGGTCCCAGAGACTGCCCAGAATCGCCACGATTGCGGGCGTGAGCAGTGCCACAAGCACTCCGGCCGTGCGGTGTTCGATGATGAACATGGCTTTCTCCCTGCGTTTCTCTGACGCTATGAGACGCCCGGCGGGGCGCACCGACCTGACCGCGCGTCGTTCATAACTGACTCAGCGTCCGTGTCGCCTTGAAGCGCCCGGACGAGCTACCCGTAAGTCCGGAAGTCCTGCCCGAGCGTCCGGCCGACCCGGTGGGAATCGGGCGGACCTTGGCGTTGCCCGTGATGGGGTCCAGAATCGCGCAGTCCTCTGGCTCAAAGAGGGGTCAACAATGACGGCCGAGACCATCTCGCACGCATTCGAGCGGGTGAGGACGCTCCTCACGAGCCGCCCCGAAGCGGGGATCCACGCCGATACGCCGGCGACCGCACGCTGGGCGCGCGACCTGCACGTCACCTGCCACGACGAGCACGGTGAGCAGATCGCGACGGATATGCCGGTCACACTCGGGGGCACGGGCGAGCGTGTGACACCCGGCTGGCTGATGCGGGCGGGACTCGCATCCTGCGTCGTCACCCGCATTGCCATGGCCGCCATCGCCGAGGGGATCGAAATCACGCGCCTCGAGGTGCTCGCCACGAGCACTTCCGATGCGCGCGGTATCTTCGGCATGACCAGTGAGGCCGGTGAAGCGATCTCCCCGGGTCCGCTTCAGGTGCGGCTCGAGGTGCGCATCGGCGCGCGCGGTGCGACCCGCGAGCAGGTGCAGGCGCTGATCGAGGAGAGCTACCGCTGCTCGCCCGTCTCAGCTGCGCTGGAGAACGAGGTACCGGTAGCCGTGCACATCGAGATCGATGCGCCCTGATGGATGCCCTCTCGGAAACCCTGCGGGTCGTGCGCCTCATCGGCGCTATCTTCATTCAGGGCCGCTTCACCGCCCCCTGGTGCTATCAGTCGCCGCGCGCCGATGCCGCGGCCGCGCGGTTTCTCGAGCCGCAGGCCGAGCGGGTCGTCATCTTCCACCTCATCACCGAAGGTGAATGCTTCGTCGAGCTCGACGGTGAGGCGCCGGTGCGCCTCAGCGCGGGCGATGTCGTCGTCTTCCCGCAGGGTCATGCGCACCGCATGTGCTCGGAGCCGGGCCTGCCACCGCGCAAGGGCGCGCCGCTGCAGGATGTGCTGTCGCGACGCCCGCGCACCCTGGTCTACGGTGGCGGAGGCGCGGGGACGCGACTGGTGTGTGGGTATCTCGCCTGCGATGCGCGGCTCGCCCGCATGCTGCTCGGCGGACTGCCGTCACTGGTGAAAGTCAGCGTCCGCGGCTCGAATGCCGGGGTGTGGCTCGAGGCCTCGGTGCGCTACGCGCTGGGCGAGGCACGCTCACCGCGCCCGGGCGGCGCAGGTGTGCTCGCCAAGCTCGCCGAAGTACTCATCATCGAGGTGCTGCGGCTCTATGTGAACCAACAGAGCGAGGGCCGCTCGGGGTGGCTGGCCGGGGTCGGCGATCGTGTCGTCGGTGCGGCCCTGACGCAGCTGCATTCGCGTCCGGCGCACGACTGGACGCTGGAAGCGCTGGCCCGCGCGGCGGGCAGCTCGCGGTCGGTGCTCGCCGAGCGCTTCCAGCAGCTGATCGGCAGTCCGCCGATGGAGTACCTGACGCAGTGGCGCATGCTGCTCGCCGCGAATCTGCTCGCCCGCAGCAATGCGCCGCTGGCGCGCATCGCCGAGGACGTCGGCTACCAGACCGATACCGCCTTCATTCGGGCGTTTCGGCGCGAGTACGGGGTTCCCCCCGCCGCCTGGCGCCGCCAGCAGGCGGCGCGCGTGTCGTTGCCCTAGGCGTCGCCGCCCGCCATCCGCCGGCTCTGCAGCAGTGCCGCCGTGTGCAGCATGAGGAACAACGGCACCAAAAACGCGGGGATCAGCAGCAGTGGCAGTGTCGCCATCGGAGCCGTGCTGATCTCTCCCGGCGCCCCGGTGCTGAGCATGGAACTCACGGTGCCGATGCTGACGGCCACCACCAGGTCGAGGATGCCGAGCAGGTTCCAACGGACGAAGGCGGCACTCGCCGCGAATGCCGGCCGACGGGAGAGGGCAAGGATCATCCAGGGCGCGGTGAAGCCGATCGCCATGTCCCCAAGTCCCGCAGGCAGCGCAAAGACAGCGGGCAGGATGTGGTACGCATAAAGAAAGAGGAAGCCCAACCCCGCCCACCGCCAGGCCTGTATGCCGGCGATCAACCGCAGATCGAGTGCGAGGACGAACTCCCGGAATGTCTTTGACAGCCGCAGGGCGGCGAAGAAGAGCGCGAGCGGCAGCGCGATTCCGAGCGCAATGGCAACGGGCGGTGTGCCGCGGGGCGTGACGAACATGCCGGCGGCGCCCAGGGACACGATGAGCAGGAACCAGGCGCCGAGCAGCGCTGCGATGCCGCGTGGCATACGGCCAATCTCCGCGAACCGAGGCGCGGCGGGACGAGGCAGGGCGGTGGCTGTCATGGGTGCTCTCCTTTGCAGTGACTTGCATTTTGCAAGTCGTGCCATACCGTAGCATGCTGTACTTGCAATGCGCAAGTCACTCCGCTCCGGAGGAGGAGCGCCGAATGGGTACCGCGAAGCCTTTCCTGCGCTCACCCTGTGCGATCGCCAATTCGCTCGACATCGTCGGCGACAAATGGTCGTTGCTGGTGGTGCGCGATCTGCTGCACGGCAAGCGCACCTATGGCGAGCTCGCGAAATCCCCCGAGCGTATCCCGACCAACATACTGGCCGAGCGTCTCAAGCGCCTCGCGGCGGCCGGCATCATCGCGAGCACTCCCTACCAGGAGCATCCGCTGCGCCACCAGTACACGCTCACTCGCAAAGGCGCGGAATTGGGCAGCGTGCTGCTCGCTTTCGTTCGCTGGGGCAAGGATCACATCCCGGGTACCGTGGCGCTGAGCCAGAGTCCGGCGACCTCCAGGATCCCGCCAAAGAAGAACCGCAGCCGGGCGAGGCGTGCGGAATAGTCCGCGAGGCCGTGACTCGGGGCCGTCGCTCCGGGTAAGCTCGATGTTGCCCGAAGCTGCGCCGGGGGGTGAGGCGTGCCTGCTTTGCTATACGGGTTCTTTGCGTGTTACGCGGTGACGGGCAAGTGCGACCTGCGCACCGACAACAAGGCCCGCGACGTGCCGGTGTTCGCATCCCTCGATGACTGTCAAAAATTCGGGTCTGCTTCTGCCGGTGAGCCGCCGAGCAAGGAAGGCAAGTGGGCGCTCGATGAAGGCCACTATTACCAGTGTCTGGGCCTCACCCCGGTGGCGCCGGCAGCGCCCGCCGAGCCGCCCCGCACTGTCTACAAGACGAGCGCCGAGACCCTGCAGCGTGACTTCCAGACCAACCCGGACGCGCTCACGCGCAAAATCGGCAACTCGATCATCGAGGTCACCGGAACCATCGACAACGCGTCCGTTGCGGACGGCGCGGCGCTGCAGCTCTCGGGCGATGCCTGGGATGTCACCGCCTGGTTGACTGCAGAGGGAAAGACGGCCGCCATCGGTCTGCCGAAACACGGGCATATCACCTTGAGCTGCGATCGCATCGGCACCCTCATGGCCGCAGCGGGCAGACGCCCGGCCGTCGTCGAGCTTCGCGACTGCACGCCAGCCAAGGCCGATTGACCGTCAGGGAGCGCCGCCTCCACCGGGAATGATTTCCGGGATGAGGTATTGCTGCACGAGGACCAGCACGACCAGCAGCAAGGTCAGCACGATGCTGTGCACGAAGGTGCGCGCGAAGACCGCTCCTTCCTGTCTTTCCAGGTGGGTCACCGCAGCGCCGGTAGCGATATTCTGCGGGGAGATCATCTTGCCCATCACCCCGCCCGAGGAGTTGGTCGCGGCGAAGAGCACCGGACTTAAGTTGAGCTGCCGCGCTGCAACCACCTGCAGGTTGCCGAACAAGGCGTTGCCGGAGGTGTCGCTCCCTGAGAGGGCCACCGCCACCCAGCCGAGGAAGGGCGAGAACAGCACGAACAGGTGGCCGGTGGAGGCCGCACCGAGTCCGAGCGTGTACGCCAGCCCCGAATAGTTCATGAGGTAGGCGAGGGCGACGATGAGCATGACGGTGATGATCGCAAACCGGGCCTGACGAAAGGTCTTGGCGATGCACCGCCCGAAATCCGCGGGCGGGACTCTGAATAACAGCGCCGTGATCAGGCAGGCGACCAGCACCGCGGTTCCCGTCGCGAGCGGTTGAAAGCTCCAGACGGCGGCGTACGGCTTATCGTGGTACAGCGTGATGGCGATCGCTTTGTGCAGACCCGGCCACGGAATGTCGTGCTGCATGAAGGCCGGCACCTTGAAGGAGGACCATACGATCACGGTTGCCGCGACGACGAGCCAGGGGAGCCAACCCTGCCAGGCCGATACGCCGGCCACGGTGCTCACCGCGCCGGATGAGGTCTCCTTTATCGCGTACGCCGGGTCAGGCGTCGGATGCCAGACCCGCACGAAGAGGATCGTGACGATCAATGAGGTAAGTGCCGACAACACGTCCGTAAGCGTGTAGTTGATGAAGTTCGATGCCAAAAACTGCGCGGCGCCGAAGCTGACGCCGGCGACCAGCAGCACCGGCCACAAGGCGCGCACCGAGCGCCAGCCGCCATAGAGCCCGATGACATAGAAGGGGAGGATCAGCGCCATGATCGGCAACTGCCGCCCGATCATGGCCGCGAGGCTCGTCGCCGGAAGGCCCGTCACCGCTCCCAGCACGGTGACGGGAAGCCCGAGGCCACCGAATGCGACCGGGGTCGTGTTGAAGATCAGCGCGAACACCAGCGCCTCGATCGCCGGGAAGCCGACCAGGATCAACAACGAGGCGCTGATGGCGACCGGACAGCCGAAGCCGGCCACGCCCTCGAGCAAAGCGCCGAAGCAGAAGCCCACTACCACCAGCACGACGCGGCGATCGTTCGGCAGGTTGCCGATCATCCAGGACCGGAAGGCGTCGAAACGTCCGGTGTGGACTGCGATGTTGTAGAGCAGCAGCCCGTTGAACACGATCCACATGACAGGCCAGAGTGCAAACGTCGCACCGTTGAGGACCGATCCGACGGCGAGCGAGACGGGCATTTGCCAGGGCCCCACCGCGACCACGAGGCCAACGATCAAACCCGCCAGCGCCGCCTGCCAGGCCGGGCGACGGAACACTCCGAGCAGGAGGATGACGACTACGACAGGCAAGGCAGCGACGAGAAAGGAGAGTGCCAGACTGCCGCCAACCGGCGTCAGCAATTGATGGAACATGGGGCCCCCTTTGTTCTAATTCGTTGACGTTGTCGGTGTGTGCGGCGGTGTCGTGCGACTCAGCTTGAGGTGGAATCGGCGCTCTGCAGGTCGATCGGCTGCCCGTGCGGTGTGCGCTCGGCTGCGTGTGCCCAGGCGCTGCGGTAGCGGCTCAACTCTTCGGCCGAGCTCGCGCCCTTCGCGGTGATCAGCGTCTCGAGAGCCTTCAGCCAATGGTGGTAATAGGTATCGCCGAGGTCGGCATCGCCCGCAGCCTGCGCGTTGCGGATCTGGGCCGCGAGTGTCTCGGCCCATTCGGGCCAGTCGAATAGGCCGCGCGCATGCAGGGCGAGGGTGATCGCAAACGCCTCGGCCTCCCACGGCTGACGAAAGACCGGAGCGCCCTCGTCCTGCGGCATTCCGGTGACATCGACGTGCCTTTCGCTCACGACGCAGGCTCCAGGTACGGCTCCCACGCATCGATCGATACGCTGTGGTTCGCAGCAGCCTCATTTCCCCACAAGGTCTGCGCACTCAAGACCACCGTGTAGAGCCAGCGCGGTTGCTCGCCGAGCCCTTGGGCGTGGCTATCGGCGAATACATGAACGCCGAGCACGCGATCGACCCGACCGATCTTGCCGCGGGCGTAGCCCGGGAGGCGCGTGTGGTGGGGCACCGCCGTGGCGCGCAGACGCACCCGCTCGCCCACCGCGAAACGCGCCGGCACGGTCGCGGCCCGCAGCGTCGGCGCACCCCTGGCCAACGCGGAGGGCACTTCAGCCGCGCGCAGTACCCGCAGGCCCGGCCGCGGTGGATGCAGTATGCGTCCCGCGGCGATCTCGTCGGCGCGCACCAGCCCGTGCGCGATCAACAGCCTTTCCAGGCCCTTTATCCATTTCTCCCAGTAGGAGAGCGACGGATAGTCGGGGAGTGTCTCGCGAACGCTGCGGCTCGTATCGATGTTCCACAGGCCGGTTGCGCCCATCGCGAGCGTCAAGGCGAGCGCCTGTCGCTCCCAGGCACCGTGAAACAACTCATCTTCCCGCTCCGGGTTCACCGGGCCGTGACCGTCCTGGCCGCCGAGGTCGGCGTGAGAGTGGTAACTCATCACGCCTTCCCCGGAGTCTTCGCGAGTCCCGTGCCGATCATGGAGTCCCGGGTAACCAGCTCCGCCAGGCGCTCCTCACCAAGATCGTCGGAGCCCGCGGGGCGTCGCGGGATCACCAGGTAGCGTACCTCGGCGGTCGAGTCCCACACCCGGATCTCGGTCGTGGTCGGCAACGTGACGCCGAAATCGCTCAACACTCCGCGTGGATCCTTTACCGCCCGCGCACGATAGGGCGCGCTCTTGTACCAGACCGGCGGCAGCCCGAGCACAGGCCAGGGGTAGCAGCTGCAGAGCGTGCAGACGATGATGTTGTGACGAGATTCCGTATTCTCGACCGCCACCATGTATTCGCCCTGGCGACCGGTGTAACCGAGCGAAGCAATGGCGGCGGTCGCATCCTCCAGCAGCCATTTGCGGAAGGCGGGGTCCACCCAGGCGCGTGCGACGACGCGCGCACCGTTGCGCGGGCCGATCTTGTTCTCGTACGTGTCGATCAGGACATCGAGCGCGGGAGCCTCGATGTAGCCCTTCTGCTCGAGCACGGTGCGCAGCGCGCGGACATGGAGGTCCATGTCCGAGAGGTGACTGTGCTCCTCGGGAGGATGCTCAGCGGACATCTCGAGTCCTCAACTGAATATCGTCGCCGTACAGGAGCTTAGCATGCCCGCAGCACGCCGTTGTTGCAGGTGGCGCTCCGACTGGATAAGCGAACCCAAGACGCGGTAGCGTTAGCTGCAAGGAGCTCTCATGGACACTCCATTCAGCAAGGATTACGGCGAGGCGCGCGAGAAATTCCGGGGCGCTGCGCGGGCCGCCGGTGCGGAGCTCAGCCGCTCCGTGCTCGATGAGCGCGGTCCCGAGGGCATCGAGCTGTCGACCGATGTCGCCTGGCTCGGCCCGGCCGCGGCGCAGTCGGTCATGGCGACGATTTCCGGCACGCACGGCGTCGAAGGATTCTTTGGGTCGGCCACGCAGGTCGAGTGGCTGCGCCGGGTGAAGGCTGCCCCGCTCCCTCCCGGTGTGGCGGCGCTGCATGTTCACGCCATCAACCCCTACGGGTTCGCCTGGCTGCGGCGGACCAACGAGACGAATGTCGACGTCAACCGCAACTGGGTCGACTTCGGCAAGCCGCTGCGCGCGAACGAGCAATACGATGAACTGTCGCAGGACCTGTGTCCGAGTGACTGGTCAATCGCGTCGCAGACGCAGACCGGTGCGCGAATCGCCGCCTGGATCGGCCGCCACGAGCCCAACGGTCGCCTCGCCTTCCAACAGGCAGTCTCTGGGGGACAGTGGAATCATCCGCGTGGTCTTTTCTATGGCGGCAAAGAGCCGAGCTGGTCCCGGCGAACACTCACCGAAATCCTCACATCGAGGCTCGGCCAGGCAGAGCGGGTCTGTGTTCTGGATTTTCACACCGGGCTCGGGCCCTACG
>JAFAKO010000021.1 GCA_019235245.1 Gammaproteobacteria bacterium | reverse complement strand
CATGACCGAGTTTGCGCGCACGGAGATTGAGCTCGCGCTTACCGCTCTCGAATGAGACACACACCGACGGCACCGAGGACGGCCGGTGCGCGAGCTGTGCATGAAGGACTCGTAAGGCTCCTCCGCTGAAGATTGATCCGAAATGGCAGCAACTGGACGCGCCTGAGCCCTTCAGTTGGCCAACCCTGACCGTCGGCTTTCCCTGAGAGTTTCGGGCGCCGCAGGCGTACGAAAGTCTTGGAGGAACGAACCCGCGGTGTGCAGGGCTCGGTCTATGGAGATTTGGGATCTTGGCTGATGCAGGACTCGGCGCCGTGATGGCTGCGGCCTGTCGATGAAGGTGCTTTGTTGTCCTGTCGATGCGCAGTGTGCCGGGGCTGAGCGCTGTAACTATGGCCGCCAGCGCGCGCTGGAGCGCCGCGGACGAGAACGGGCACGACATCGGCTGATCGCCGCCGCGAGGTTGCTGCGGCGCTGGCGTTCTTTGGTCCGTGCTGGGTCACGGAGACACCTCTTCGGCTGAGCGTGATGGAGGAGGGGGCGCCCGAGGCTGACACCAGCGGGCGAAGATTTCGACGATAGCCATCTGCCCGCCGCAACAGGGACAGGTTGAGCAAGTATCGCGCGGCTGTTCCGGTGGCGCCTCATCGGCGGGAGGCGGCGCGACCTGCAGAAGTTCGCGGGCACGTGCGAGGCTGATCTTGCGGGCGGATGCGGCGAGCAGGCCGTAGTGGCGGATGCGATGGAACCCGCGCGGCAGCACGTGCAGCAGCAAGCGTCGGATGAACTCGTCGGCGGCCAGCGTCATGACGCGCGGCCGCTGCCCGCCGTCGCGTCGGTAATCCTTGTAGCGGAAGGTGACGCCGGCATCGTCGAAGGCGAGCAGCCGGCGGTTGGAGATGGCGACGCGGTGGGTGTAGCGCGACAGGTAGGCGAGCACCGCCTCCGGTCCGGCGAAGGGCGGCTTGGCGTAGACGGCCCAGCGCTTCTTGCGCACCGGCGCCAGGTGGCGAAGGAAGGCCTGCCGATCGGCAAGGTGGGCGAGGCTGCCGAAGAAGCCGAGCCTGCCCGCGTCATAGAGGGCTAGCAGCCGGCTCAGAAACACGCCCCGGAATAGCTTGCCGAGCATGCGCACCGGCAGCAGGAATGCCGGCCGCGAGGGGACCCAGCGCTGGCCATCGAGCGCGATGCCGCCGCCCGGCACGACCATGTGCACATGCGGATGGTGGGTCAGCGCCGATCCCCAGGTGTGCAGCACGGCGGTGATGCCGATCCGCGCGCCGAGATGCTTCGGGTCCGCCGCGATCCTCAGCATGGTCTCCGATGCCGCCTGGAACAGCAGGTCGTAGACGACGGCCTTGTTCTGGAACGCGACGAGGGCGATCTCGGCCGGCAGCGTGAAGACGACGTGGAAGTATCCGACCGGCAGAAGATCGGCCTCGCGCTCGGCGAGCCAGGTGCGCGCGGCCGCACCCTGGCACTTGGGACAGTGCCGGTTGCGGCAGCTGTTGTAGGCGATGCGCTGATGGCCGCAGTCGACGCAGGCCTCGACATGGCCGCCGAGAGCGGCGGTGCGGCAGTGCTCGATCGCCGACATGACCTTGAGCTGCTGCAGGCTCAGGTGCCCGGCCTGGGCGGCGCGGTAGGCGGGGCCGGCGGCTCGCAGGATGTCGGCGACCTCGAGCGAGGCGCGCATTGCCTCAGCTGGTCGGGACGCTCTCCGGTGTGTTCTCCGGCGCCGCGAGCATGCCGAGTCGGTCGAGCGGGCTGATCACCGCGCGCACCGTGCGCGTGGCCACCTTGGTGTAGAGCGCGGTCGTGTCCAGCTTCACATGGCCGAGCAGGACCTGGATGACGCGGACATCGACGCCGTCTTCCAGCAGATGCGTGGCAAAGCTGTGCCGCAGCGTGTGCGGCCCCACCCGCTTGGTGATCTCCGCCCGCTGCGCCGCCTCGACGACGATCCGGTGCAGGTGCCGCGTGCTGACCGGCCGCACCGGGTCCTGACCGGGGAACAGCCAGCCCTGCGGGCGCATCACGCCCTGCTGCCGCCCGACCTTCCACCACTCGCGCAGCAGCGTCAGCAGGTCGGCCGGGAGCATTGCGTTGCGATAACGGCCACCCTTGCCGCGCTCGACGCGGAGCAGCATACGCTCGCTGTCGATATCGGTGACCTTCAGGGCAGCGACCTCGGCCACGCGCAAGCCGGCTCCGTACGCGACCGAGAGGGCGGCCTGGTACTTGACCGTGGTGGTTGCACGGAGCAGCCGCGCCACCTCG
>JAFAKO010000020.1 GCA_019235245.1 Gammaproteobacteria bacterium | reverse complement strand
CTCGACCCCCGGGACGATGCTGTTCACCCAGCCATCGCGCTTCTCGTAGAGCATCGCGGCGCGCCAGCCGAGCCGATCCTCGATGATCGGGCCGCCGACCGCAGCCTGCGCCTCGAACAGGCTGTAGTTGCCGCCGGTGAGGATGGCGTAGCCGTCGTAGTCGGTGAGGCTCGGGTTGTGCGAGTAGAAGTTCACCGCCCCGCCGGTGGCATTCTTGCCATACAGCGTGCCCTGCGGGCCGCGCAGCACCTCGACGCGGTCGAGGTCATAGATCTGCAGTGCCTGCAGCGCGCCGACCGGCTTGTACACCTCATCGACGTACATGGCGATCGGGCTGCTCTGGTTCTCGCTGAAGTCCTGGGTGGTGACGCCGCGCAGCGTGAAGGTCGGTTGTGCCTCCGGCCCATAAGGGAGATTCAGCAGCAGGTTCGGGACCGCATCGACGATGTCGCCGGCCTGGCGCACGCCGCGGTCGAGCAGCTCGCTGCCGGAGATCGCGGTAACGGCTACCGGCACGTCCTGCAGGCGCTCCGTGCGGCGCTGTGCGGTGACGGTGACCTCCTCGAGCTCGGCCTCCTGCGCTGCGACCACGCGCGGCCAGCCACCGCCCAGCAGCGTACCGGCGGCTGCGAGACAGGCGAGCTGGACGAGGAATGACTGCGAGCTGCGATGACTGCGATGGCCCATGGCGGCACCTCCCCTGATGCGTGTGCCGGTCCGGGCCCTGCGCAGCATCCGTGCGGTGCCTGCCCACGGCACATCGATTATCGATATGTTCTTATCGAAACTGCGTAAGTAACTGTAGGGCGAGCGGCGACCAGCGTCAACCGGCTGCCGGCGGCCGCTGCGGCGCACCGCGCGCGGCGCAGCCGCGGGCGCGTTGCGCTACAGTCATGTCATGAAATTCGTCGACGAGGCCCGGGCCCGCGTGCAGGCGGGCAACGGCGGGCGCGGCAGCACCAACTTCCGGCGCGAGAAGTTCGTGCCGCGCGGCGGCCCCGACGGCGGTGACGGCGGCCACGGCGGCAGCGTCTACCTGCGCGCGGTCTCGGGCATCAATACCCTCGCGGACTTTCGCATCGAGCGCACCTTCAAGGCGGCCCACGGCGAGTCCGGCGGCGGCAACGACTGCACCGGTCGCAGCGGTGCGGATCTGTACGTGCCGGTGCCGGTCGGCACGGTGGTGCGCGATGCCGAGACGCAGGAGCTGCTCGGGGACCTCACGCGTCACGCCCAGGAGCTGCTGGTGGCTCGTGGCGGCAAGGGGGGCTGGGGAAATCAGCGCTTCAAGTCGAGCACCAACCGCTCACCGCGGCAGTTCGGTCCGGGGCTGCCCGGCGAGCGGCGCTCGCTGGAACTCGAGCTGAAGGTGATCGCGGATGTGGGCCTGCTCGGGCTGCCGAACGCCGGCAAGTCGACGCTCATCCGCGCGGTGTCGGCGGCGCGGCCGAAGGTGGCGGACTACCCGTTCACCACGCTGCACCCGAACCTCGGGGTGGTGGCAGTCGGCGAGCACCGCAGCTTCGTGATGGCGGATATCCCGGGTCTCATCGAAGGCGCCGCGGAAGGGGCGGGGCTCGGTATACGCTTCCTGCGGCACCTGCAGCGAACCCGGCTGCTGCTGCACCTCATCGACATCGCCCCGCCCGATCCGGAGGCCGACCCGGTGCGCGATGCGCGCGCGATCCTCAAGGAGCTGCGCAAGTTCAGCCGCGAGCTCGCAGCCAAGCCGCGCTGGCTGGTGCTCAACAAGCGTGATCTTCTGCCGCCGGCGGATGCCGAGAAGTGCGCCCGCAGCATCGTACGGCGCCTGCGTTACCGCGGGCCGTACTTCCTGATCTCAGGTGCGACGGGCGAGGGGACTAAAGCGCTGTGCGAAGCGGCTATGAGGTTTTTGGAGGAGCACGATCGACCGGCACGCGAGCGCGCATCATCTCCAGCAGGTGCTGCCGGCGCGCAGCCGGACGCAACTTGAGAGGAGTGGGGATCACCGGAACCGGAATACGCACCTTATCCTTCATGGGCAAGCCTCACTGCATCGCGCGGATGCGAGCCGCCAGCCGACTCTTGTGCCGCGCCGCCTTGTTTCGATGGATGATCTGCTTGCTGACCAGCGAGTCGATCACGGGCACCGCTTCCTGGTAGCTCGTCCTGGCCTTGTCCTTGTCCCCACCCGCGATCGCTGCGGTCACCCCGCGCACCGCGGTGCGCATGCGCGAGCGCAGCGCGACATTGCGGGCGCGATGCTTCTCGGCCTGGTGAGCAGCTTTCTCGGCGGACTTGGTATTGGCCACGAACTCTCCGTTCTCTCGCAACTTCCCCGGGTGCGGGGGCCGGTAGTCTGCGCAGGCGCCCGGCCCTTGTCAACGCGACCGCGCCCCCCGGCGCGCACCCTTCAACGCATTCACATAAACTGGCGGGCCTCACGTTGCCGTCGTTAAGTTACATCGAAATTAAACTCGCAATATCAATGGCTTAAATCCCATGTCGCGCTTTCGCTCATGCAGCTGATTCGAGGAGTCAAAGGCACCGGCTGCCGCACCGCTGGCTGCGCCCTGACCATCGGGACCTACGATGGGATACACCTCGGGCACCAGGCACTGATTGCCCGCATCAGGGAGCATGCCGCCGGATTCGGGAGCTCGTCGGTCCTGCTCACTTTCGAGCCGACCCCGCGCGAGTACCTGGCGCCGCTCGACCCACCCGCGCGGCTCACCAGCCTGCGCGAGCGCTGGCGCATCCTCGCGGCACTGCGGCTCGATCATCTGTGGGTGCTGCGCTTTGACGAGGCGTTGCGTAACCTGTCGGCGGAAGACTTTGCGCAGCTGCTGGCGCGCGAGGTCGCCCCGCGGGTCGTGGTGGTGGGCCATGATTTCCGCTTCGCCCGGCGTGGCGAGGCGACCGCACCCGTGCTCGCCGCGGCGGGGCGGCGCTTCGGGTTCGAGGTCGAGGTATTGCCCGCCGTGACGCTCGATGGCGAGCGCGTCAGCAGCAGCGGCGTGCGCGCCGCCCTGGCGGGCAGCGACTTCGAGCGCGCGCGTCGCTGGCTCGGGCGGCCCTGGTCGATGCGCGGCCGGGTGCAACCGGGTCGCAGCCTCGGCGCGCAGCTCGGCTTCCCCACGGCCAACGTACCGCTCGAGCGCCGCCGTTCGGCGGTCGCGGGCATCTTCGCGGTGCGGGTGCGCGGCGCTGACGAGGGCGAGCGCGGCGGCGTCGCGAGCCTCGGTACGCGTCCCACGATCGGCGGTACCGAAGCGCTGCTGGAGGCACACGTGTTCGATTTTGACGGTGACCTGTATGGACGGGAGATCGAGGTGGAGTTCGTCGCGAGACTGCGTGATGAGGAACGCTTTCCCTCGCTCGAGGCGCTGACGCGCCAGATGGAGCGCGACGCCGCCGAGGCGCGGCGCATCCTGAGCTGCTGACCGGAAGTCATGAGCGATTACAAGAGCACCATCAATCTGCCGAAGACGGATTTTCCGATGAAGGCGGACCTGGCGCAGCGCGAGCCGGCGGCGGTGCGCCGCTGGGACGAGCAGGGCACCTACGCGAAGCTGCGCGAGATCGCGCGCGGGCGGCCGCGCTTCGTGCTGCACGATGGCCCGCCGTACGCCAACGGCGCCATCCACATCGGTCACTGCGTCAACAAGATCCTCAAGGACATCGTGGTGAAGTCGCGCTCGCTCGATGGCTTCGACTCGCCCTACATTCCGGGTTGGGACTGTCACGGGCTGCCGATCGAGCTGCAGGTCGAGAAGAAGCACGGCCGCCCGGGTCAGAAGCTCGATGCGCGCGCGTTCCGCGCCGCCTGCCGCACGTTCGCGCAGGAGCAGATCGAGCTGCAGCGCAACGACTTCAAGCGCCTCGGTATTCTCGGCGACTGGGATCGCCCTTACCTCACGATGGCGCCACGCTACGAGGCACAGCAGCTGCGCGCCTTCGGTCGCATCATCGCCAACGGCCACCTCTACAAGGGCGTGAAGCCGGTGCACTGGTGCCTCGACTGCCGCTCGGCGCTGGCCGAAGCGGAGGTGGAATACGAGGAGAAGGTATCGCCCGCGATCGACGTGGCCTTTCGCGTCGCAGACAACGCCGAGCTCGCACCCCGCATCGGCCTCACCGCGGCCGCGCTCGGCGCCGATCCCATCGACATCGTCATCTGGACGACGACGCCCTGGACGCTGCCTGCGAACCAGGCGGTCGCGCTGCGCGCGGAATTCCCCTACGTGCTGGCGCTCGCTCACCAGGGCCGCGAGCGGCGCCGCATCATCGTCGCCGCCGAGCTTCTCCCGGCGTGCCTGGCGCGGTTCGGCATGTCCGATGCGACGCTGGTCGCCAACTTCGAGGGGCGCGCTCTCGAGGGCCTGAAGCTCCAGCATCCTTTCCAGGAGCGGCTCGTGCCGGTGGTGCTCGGTGAGCACGTGACGCTCGATGCCGGCACGGGTGCGGTGCACACCGCGCCCGGCCACGGCCAGGAGGACTTCGCGGTCGGCCAGCGCTACGGGCTCGAGGTACTGAACCCGGTGGGGAATGACGGTCGATTCCTGCCGG
>JAFAKO010000348.1 GCA_019235245.1 Gammaproteobacteria bacterium | reverse complement strand
GACAACATGACCGACAACAAGGCAGACGAGCTCGTGAACGGGGCGATCGCGTATCACCGCAAGCGCCTCGATCTGCTCGCCGGTACCTATGACAAGGTGCGGGCCGCACTCGGTGCGCCGCTGGCCGCCCGTTTCGTGCAGGTCGAGAGCCAACTGAACAATCTCATCGATCTGCAGATCAGCTCCAACCTGCCGCTCATCTGGGGCCCGGAGAAGTAAGGCCGCCCGTCCCGGCCGCAGGCCGGGAAGCCGCGCCCGCGCGTCGTACCCGCCGGAGCCCTCGGGTTTCCGGCGGGCGCGCGGCTTTATGCGCAGCATGTCGCGAACCATGTCGCATTCGTTCAAGGCACCGGACGCGCGGGTGCACGTCACCTGACGCTGGATTCTGCAGGATCCGGTAATGCAACGCTTTTCCGGGCTGTCGCTATTGCGGCGCGGGCTCACCGGCCAGCGGGGCTGGCAACCGCAATGGCGCCGTGCCGAGCCCAAACCCGCCTACGACGCGCTCATCGTCGGTGGAGGCGGCCACGGGCTCGGCACCGCCTACTACCTCGCGCGCGAGCATGGACTCACCAACATTGCCGTGCTCGAGAAAGGCTGGATCGGCAGCGGCAACACCGGACGCAACACCACCATCATCCGTTCCAACTATCTGTTCCCGGAGAGCGCCGCGCTCTACGACCACGCCGTGAAGCTCTGGGAAGGCCTGTCGCAGACGCTCAACTACAACGTCATGTTCTCGCAGCGCGGTGTGATGATGCTCGCGCACACGGTCCACGATGCGCAGGTGGCGAAACGCCACGTGCACGCCAACCGTGCCGCCGGCGTCGATAACGAGTGGCTCACACCGCGCGAGGCGCAGCGATTCTGTCCACTGCTGAACATCGGCGACATCCGCTACCCGGTCGTCGGCGCCGCCCTGCAGCGCCGCGGTGGCACCGCGCGGCATGACGCCGTGGCCTGGGGCTACGCGCGCGCGGCCGATGCGCTCGGTGTCGACATCCTCGAGAACTGCGAGGTCACCGGCATCCGCCGCGACGCCAGCGGTGCGGTCGAGGCCGTCGACACGACCCGCGGCACCATCCGCGCGCCGCGCATCGGTGTGGCCGCCGCCGGGCACACGAGCGTCATCCTTGCCATGGCGCAGGTGCCGCTGCCACTGGAGAGTTATCCGCTGCAGGCGCTGGTCTCGGAGCCGGTGAAGCCGGTGTTTCCGTGCGTCGTCATGTCCAACACCATCCACGCCTACATCAGCCAGTCGGACAAGGGCGAGCTGGTCATCGGCGCGGGCACCGACGCCTATACCTCTTATACACAGCGTGGCGGCCCACACATTACCAACCACGCGCTCGAGGCGATCTGCGAGCTGTTTCCCATGTTCCGCCGCATGCGCATGCTGCGCTGCTGGGGCGGCATCGTCGATGTGACTCCGGATCGCTCGCCGATCATCGGCAAGACCGGCGTGCCCGGCCTGTACGTCAATTGCGGCTGGGGGACCGGCGGCTTCAAGGCGACCCCCGGCTCGGCGCACGTGTTTGCCTGGACGATCGCGCGCGATGAGCCGCATCCGCTCAACGCGCCCTTCACGCTCGAGCGCTTCCGCGACGGCAACCTGATCGATGAGGCGGCCGCTGCGGCGGTTGCCCACTGAGAACGCGCCGTGCTGCTCATCGACTGCCCCTACTGCGGCGAGCGTCCCGAGCCTGAATTCGCTTACGGCGGGCAGGCGCACATCGCCCGGCCGGGAGACCCTGCAGCGGTGAGCGCGCCCGAGTGGACACGCTTTCTCTATCTGCGCGACAACCGCCGTGGCGTACATGCCGAGCGCTGGCGACACAGTCACGGCTGCGGGCGCTTCTTCAACGCACTGCGCGACACCACCACCGATCACTTCCTCGCCACCTACCGGGTCGGTGAGGCGCCGCCCGCACCGGCCAAGGCGCCGCGATGAGCGAGGGGCTGCGCACGGCGAGTGGTGGACGCATCGACCGCTCGCGACCGCTCGCCTTCAGCTTCGATGGCGTGCGCTACCGCGGCTTTGCCGGCGACACGCTCGCCTCGGCGCTGCTCGCCGAAGGCGTGCACCTCATGGGCCGCTCCTTCAAATACCACAGACCGCGGGGCGTGCTGGCCGCCGGTGCGGAAGAGCCGAACGCGCTCGTCGGGGTGCGGCGCGACGCCGCCCGGTACACCCCGAACGTGCGTGCCACTCAGCTCGAGCTCTACGAAGGGCTCGAGGCGGAGAGCCAGAACCGCTGGCCGAGCCTCGCCTTCGATGTCGGTGCTTTCAATGACCTGCTGGCACCGTTCATTCCCGCCGGCTTCTACTACAAGACGTTCATGTGGCCGCGACGAGCGTGGCAGTCGCTGTACGAGCCGCGCATCCGCGCGGCCGCCGGACTGGGTCGCGCGCCACAGCTCGCCGATCCCGACCGCTATGCGCAGCGCTATGCGCATTGTGATGTGCTGGTGGTCGGCGCCGGCCCCGCCGGGCTCGCCGCCGCGACCGCGGCCGCCGCAGCCGGTGCGCGCGTGATGCTCTGCGATGAGCAGCCGGAGCTCGGGGGCGGACTGCTGTCCCTCGGCCAGGC
>JAFAKO010000269.1 GCA_019235245.1 Gammaproteobacteria bacterium | reverse complement strand
TGTCTGCAGCCATGGCTCGCTTCCGTGGCTCACCGTAACGCGCTGCGCAGCTTCCGTCACCTTAGGTTTTTGTCATGTGCCCGAGTGCACGCTCCCAGCAAAAAGGCCCGGACGGCTCGCCATACGCGAACCGTCCGGGCCTGTTCTTCAGCCTGAGCGCGACTTACTGCTTCGGAGGATTCTCGGCCGGCGGCGTGGCCGGAGCGGCCTGATTGGCGGCGTCGGCAGCAGCGCCAGCAGCCTGGCCGGCCTGCTGGGCAGACTGGGCGGCCGAATCAGCGGCAGCCTTGGCGTCGGCAGCAGCGCCAGCGGCCTGGTCCGCGGCCGGTGCGGCCGGAGCAGGAGGAGGCGTCGCCGCCTGGTCTGTGCCAGCGGATTCCTGCTTCGCGCAGGCCGTCAGCATCAGCGCGGCAACCACAGC
Source organism: Gammaproteobacteria bacterium (assembly GCA_019235245.1). Taxonomy (GTDB): domain Bacteria; phylum Pseudomonadota; class Gammaproteobacteria; order Steroidobacterales; family Steroidobacteraceae; genus 13-2-20CM-66-19. Next base: position 7,018 of record JAFAKO010000269.1, on the reverse strand, counting down.
GCTAAGAGCAAGTTTGGTATTCATCGATCGGTACCCCGAATGAAGCAAGAGTTGTGTTGATCAGACTACGACCGGCTGGAGCCGTTCCACGCCCGTAGGGGCGGCGCGGACGGCAAATTCTATAGAAGTCCCGGTACGATTGGAAACTTCCCGCGGGGCGGACCAACCGTCGGCGGTGCGGCAGTGTCGGTCCACTGCGACAGGCGGCGGTTGGATGGGAGTTGTAAATGACACGTGTCGAAACGCAACACGACCTGCAGCGGTCCCTCGAGCAAACCTTCGGCCCGCACCTGCACGCAGTGTGCGAACGCACGGCGCGTGCGCTCGCGACGCTCGGCTACGACGGGCTGCTGGTGTATTCCGGCTCACTGCTGCCGGTGTTCGAGGATGACCGCACTTATCCGTTCGAGGCCAACGCCCCTTTCAAGGTGTGGGCGCCGCTCGCCGATGCGCCGCGGAGCTTCGTCTGGTTCGCGCCGGGCGCGGCGCCGCGGCTCATCATCGAGCGGCCCGACGACTACTGGTACAAGCCGGCCGCACTGCCGCAGGGCTACTGGGTGCGGTACTTCGATGTGCATGCGGTGACCGACCGCGGTGCCGCACGCTCGCTGCTGCCTGACCTGGCGCGCGCCGCGTACATCGGTGAGGCCTTCGCGGGGCTCGACGACTGGGGCATCGGTGCGCTCAACCCGCGCCCGCTCATGCAGCGACTCGACTACCCGCGGGCGGCGAAGAGCGCCTACGAGCTCGTGTGCCTGCGCGAGGCCAGCCGGCTCGGCGCGCTCGGGCACGTGGCGGCGGCGGCGGCGTTCGCCGCCGGTGCCTCGGAGTTCGAGATCGAGCTGGCGTTCCTCGAGGCCTGCGGCTTGCGCGAGCAGGAGCTGCCGTACAACCCGATCATCGCGCTCAACTCCGCGGGTGCGGTCCTCCACTACCAGGTGCTGGACAAGCAGGCGCCGCGCGAGCGTCACTCGCTGCTGATCGACGCGGGTGCGGAGTTCGCCGGCTATGCGAGTGACATCACGCGTACCCACTCGCGCACCGCTGGCGACTTCCGCGCACTCATCGCCCGCATGGACCAAATGCAGCAGTCGCTCTGCGCCGGCGTGCGCGCGGGAGTCGATTGGCGCGATGTCCAGCTGCGCGCCCACGAGCTCACCGCCGAGGTGTTGCGCGAGGCCGGCCTCGTTCGCTGCACCGCCGCGGAGGCCGTGAGCACCGGGGTGACGCGCGTCTTCCTGCCGCACGGGATCGGACACCTCCTCGGACTGGAGGTGCACGACGTCGGCGGATTCATGCGCACCGAGCAGGGTGGAGAAATCGACCGGCCGGAAGATCACCCGCACCTGCGGCTGACCCGCGTGCTGCAGCCCGGGTTCGTGGTCACCATGGAGCCCGGCATCTACTTCATTCCCCAGCTGCTGGAGGCGGCGCGCGCGGACGGCCGCGCGCGCCACATCAACTGGCCAGCCGTCGAGGCGCTCGCCCCGTTCGGAGGCATCCGCATCGAGGATGACCTCGCCGTCACCGCGAGCGGATGCGAAAACCTGACGCGCGAGGCTTTCGCCTCGCTCCCGGTGTCTCGCTAACGAAACAAAAACTACCGCTTTGCGAGCAAATCTCTTATTTGCTGCAACAATTCTTCGGTCTTCGTGAGTGGCGGCGGTGCGGCGGCAGCCGTCGGCGGAGGCGGGCGCTTCAGCTGGTTGATGCCCTTCACCACGATGAAAATGCAGAACGCGATGATGATGAACTCGAAGATGGTCTGCAGGAAGCTGCCGTATTTCAGCAGCACCGGCTTGCCCTGCGGGTCCGTAGAGATCCGCACTGCGAGGTCGGTGAAGTTGACGCTGCCAAGCACGGGGGAGAGCGCCGGCATGATCACATCCCCCACCAGCGAGGAGACGATCTTGCCGAACGCGCCACCGATCACGACACCGACCGCGAGGTCGATGACGTTGCCGCGCATGGCAAATTCCTTGAAGTCGGAAGCGAGACTCATATTGGGCTCCTCCGCGCTCAGGAGCCTAGCGGAAGCGTTTGCAGGAAGGCAAACAAGGGTGTGCCTTCCGGACGACGTGGAATGCACGTTCGGACGACAGTTAGCTAAATTGCAAACTATCGCCGTTTGGGGTGCGAGACGGGCGCCGCAGGCCGCGGCGCCGTTCACGCCGGGCGCCTCAGGCCGCGGCGTGCCTCAGGCCGCTGCCTTCTTCCTGCGCGTCCGCTTCTTCGGCACCTCGGCCGGGGCCGACTCGGCCGCTTCCGCCTTGGCTTTGCCCTTCGTCTTGGACTTGGCCCGCCGCGCCGGCTTCTTTTTGTCCTCCGGGGACTCTTCTGCCGCCGCCGGCGCCGCGGCCTCGACCAGCTGCATCAGCGCCATCGGGGCGGAGTCACCGGGGCGCGGCAGCATGCGCAGGATGCGCGTGTAGCCGCCCGGGCGGGTCTTGAAGCGCGGGCCGAGATCGGCAAAAAGCTTCTCCACCACCTCGGCATCGCGCAGCCGTGAGAACGCTACGCGGCGATTGGCCTCGCCGTCGCTCTTGGCGAGCGTGATCAATGGCTCGACCACCCGGCGCAGCTCCTTGGCCTTCGGCAGCGTGGTGCGGATGGTCTCGTGCCGCAGCAGCGAGACGGACATGTTGCGCATCAGCGCGTGACGGTGCGAGCTGTTACGCGAGAGCTGGCGGCCGGAGAGGTGGTGACGCATGGGCTATGACCTTCAGATCACGTCGCGCTCTTCGTCATGCTTGAGACCGGCAGGCGGCCAGCCATCGAGCCGCATGCCGAGCATCAGCCCGTGGCTCTGCAGCACTTCCTTGATCTCGGTGAGCGACTTCTTGCCGAGATTGGGCGTGCGCAGCAGCTCGACCTCGGTGCGCTGCACGAGATCGCCGATATAGTGGATGTTCTCGGCCTTGAGGCAGTTGGCGCTGCGCACGGTGAGCTCCAGCTCATCGACCGGCCGCAGCAGGATCGGATCGAACTGCATCTCCGAGACCTTGGTGGCGGCTTCCTCCTCACCCTGGAGGTCGACGAACACCGACAGCTGATCCTTGAGGATGCTGCCGGCGCGGCGGATCGCCTCCTCCGCATCGATCGTGCCGTTGGTCTCGATGTCGATCACCAGCTTGTCGAGGTCGGTGCGCTGCTCGACGCGCGCCGCGTCGACCGAGTAGGTGACGCGCCGCACCGGCGAGAAGGAGGCATCGAGCTGCAGGCGGCCGATTGGGCGCGTCTGCTCCTCGAAGGCGAGACGGGCAGCAGCCGGACGGTAGCCGCGGCCACGCTCGACGCGCAGCGTCATCGCGAGCTCTCCGGCCTTCGTCAGGTTGGCGATCACCAGCTCGGGGTTCACCACCTCGATGTCGTGATCGACCTGGATGTCACCGGCGGTCACCGGGCCAGGGCCCTTCTTGTGCAGCCGCAGCTCCGCGGAGTCGCGCGAGTGCATGCGCAGTGCCACGGACTTGAGGTTCAGCAGGATATCGACGACGTCCTCCTGGACCCCCTCGATGCTGGTGTACTCGTGCAGCACCCCGTCGATCTCGACCTCGGTAATGGCGCTGCCGGGCATGGACGACAGCAGCACGCGGCGCAGCGCGTTGCCGAGCGTGTGGCCGAAGCCGCGCTCGAACGGCTCGATCACCACGCGCGCCTGGCGCGGCGCGACCGGCTGCACCTTAACCACACGGGGTCGCAAAAACTCGCTTACAGAACCCTGCATTGCAGTCTCACCTTGCCGGCTCACTGGACCGGCGCAAAAGGAACACGGGCGGACCCGCCTGTATGGGGGCAGAGCCCCGCAAATTCAAGCGGATGCGTTACTTCGAATAGAGCTCCACCACCAGGTTCTCGTTGATGTCGGGCAGGATGTCGTCCCGCCCCGGCGCCGACTTGAACACGCCGCGGAACTCCTTGTCGTTCACCTCGACCCACTCCGGCAGCCCCACCTGCTGGGCGACGTTGAGCGCGCTCTGGATGCGCAGCTGCTTACGGGACTTCTCCCGCACCTGGACGATGTCGCCGGCCTTCACCTGGTAGGAGGCGATGCTGACGGGCTTCTCGTTGACGGTGATCGCCTTGTGGCTCACGAGCTGGCGCGCCTCGGCGCGCGTCGCCGCGAAGCCCATGCGGTACACGACGTTGTCGAGCCGGCACTCGAGCAGCCGCAGCAGGTTCTCACCGGTGGCCCCGGACTTGCGGGCAGCCTCCTCGTAATAGTTGCCGAACTGGCGCTCCAGCACACCGTACATGCGCCGCAGCTTCTGCTTCTCGCGCAGCTGCAGGCCGTAATCCGACAGGCGCTGCCGGCGCTCGCTCTTCAGGCCGCCCGGGGGCACCGTGAGCTTGCACTTGTTTTCCAGCGACTTGACGCCGCTCTTCAGGAACAGGTCGGTGCCCTCGCGGCGAGCGAGCTTGCACGTGGGACCGGTGTAACGCGCCATCGTTTCCGCCTCTCTCTTTACACCCGGCGCTTCTTCGGCGGACGGCACCCGTTGTGCGGGATCGGCGTCACGTCCGAGATGCTGGTGATCTTCAAGCCACAGTTGTTGAGCGCGCGCACCGCGGACTCGCGTCCGGGTCCGGGCCCGCCGACGCGCACCTCCACGTTCTTGACCCCGTGCTCCTGCGCGGCGACGCCGGCCTTCTCGGCCGCCACCTGCGCCGCAAACGGCGTGCTCTTGCGTGAGCCGCGGAAGCCGCAGCCGCCCGCGGTCGCCCACGACAGCGTGTTGCCCTGCCGGTCGGTGATGGTGATGATCGTGTTGTTGAACGACGCATGCACGTGCGCGATCGCATCGAGCACGTTCTTGCGCGTCTTCTTGGTCTTCTTCGGCGCCGCGGCCGGGGCCGCGGTGCCGGTCTGGGGTTTCTGCTCAGCCATTGGTTATGCCTTTCCGGGAGGAGCGTTCAGCTTCACGGCCTGCTTGCGCGGACCCTTGCGGGTGCGGGCATTGGTGCGCGTGCGCTGTCCGCGTACCGGCAGTCCGCGCCGGTGACGGATGCCGCGCCAGGCGCCGAGGTCCATGAGGCGCTTGATGTTCATCGAGGTCTCGCGGCGCAGATCGCCCTCGACCGCGAACTTGGCGATCTGCGAGCGGATGGCGTTGATCTCGGCCTCGGTGAGATCCTTCACCTTGGTGGTGGGATTGACGCCCGCACCCTCGCAGGCGGCGCGCGCGCGCGCGCGGCCGACGCCGTAGATGTGCGTGAGCCCGATCCACACGTGCTTGTTCATCGGGATGTTGATACCGGCGATGCGTGCCATGGTGCTTTACCTCAACCCTGGCGCTGCTTGTGGCGCGGGTCCGAGCAGATGACGTAGACCACGCGGCGGCGGCGCACGATCTTGCAGTTCTTGCAGATCTTCTTGACCGACGGACGTACTTTCATGATTAACCACCCGAACCGCTGCGGCCGTAGCCGAGCAGGTTCGCCTTCTTGAGCAATCCTGGATAGTGGTGCGACATGGTGTGCGCATGCAGCTGCGCCATGAAGTCCATCACCACGACCACCACGATGAGGAGCGAGGTGCCGCCGAAGCGGAACGGCACGCCGGCCCAGGTCGCGAGAATCTCCGGGACCAGGCACACGGCGGTGACGTACAGCGCGCCCCACAGAGTCAGGCGCGTCAGCACCTGGTCGATGTACTCGGCAGTCTGCTGACCGGGGCGGATGCCGCGCACGAAGGCGCCGGATTTCTTGAGGTTGTCCGCGGTGTCGCGCGCGTTGAACACCAGCGCGGTATAAAAGAAGCAGAAGAACACGATGAGCAGCGCGTAGATCACCAGGTGCAGCGGCTGCCCGTAGCCGAGCGCGCTCGCCACGTTCTGGGCGAGCGTCGCGTACCAGGTATCCGAGCTGGTGCCGACGAAGCTGGCGATGGTCGCCGGGAACAGCAGCAGGCTGGAGGCGAAGATCGGCGGAATCACGCCCGACATGTTGATCTTGAAAGGCAGGTGGCTCGACTGGCCGGCGTACATGCGCCGCCCCACCTGGCGCTTGGCATAGTCCACCGGAATGCGCCGCTGCGCCCGCTCGACGTACACGACGAAGGCGGTCACCACCACCACCAGGAACAGGATGCCGAGCGCCACCGGACCCTGCATCTCGCCGGAGCTCACCTGGTCGATGGTGTTGCCGACCGCCCCCGGCAGCCCGGCGACGATTCCCGAGAGGATGATCATGGAGATACCGTTGCCGACGCCGCGCTCGGTGATCTGCTCGCCGAGCCACATGAGGAACATCGTCCCCGTGGTCATGGTGATGGTAGCGGTGAACAGGAACGGCAGCCCGTGATACAGCGTGAGGCCGCCCTTATCGAGCGCACCGGCGGCGGCGAAGGACTGCACCAGCGCCAGCAGCACCGTGCCGTAGCGCGTGTACTGCGTGATCTTGCGCCGCCCCGACTCGCCCTCCTTGCGCAGCTCCATGAGGGTCGGCACCACCATCGACATCATCTGGATGATGATCGAGGCGGAGATGTAGGGCATGACGCCCATGGCGAAGATCGACAGGCGCGACAGCGCACCGCCCGAGAAGGTGTTGACGATCCCGAGGATGGTGTTGGAGCGGTCGGCGAAGAAGCGCGCCACTTCCGCCGGATTCACACCGGGCACCGGAATGAAGGTGCCGATGCGGTAGACGATGAGCGCCCCGACCAGGAACAGCAGGCGGCTGCGAATCTCCCCGAAACGGGCAGCTTCGCTGAACGCGGTGGCCGGATTGCCGATAGTGGTGTTCGCCATGCCTGTCCTGTCTGCCTTCCTTGAAGGTGCCTCAGGCCTCGATCTTGCCGCCCGCGGCCTCGATGGCCGCGCGCGCACCTTTGGTGACCGCCACGCCCTTGAGCGTCACCGCCTTGCTGATCTCACCCGCCAGCACGACCTTGGCGCGCTCGGTCCCCTGCGGCACGATGCCCGCCTTGAGCAACGCCTCGAGGTCGACGACCGCCGCGTCGACCTTGGCGAGCTCGTGCAGCCGCACCTCTGCGCGCGAGCGCTTGATGTCGGAG
>JAFAKO010000212.1 GCA_019235245.1 Gammaproteobacteria bacterium | reverse complement strand
CCCTGCATGACGTTCTCGAGCGGCTCGAGCAGCTCGGATTCGACCTCCTCGGGGGAGGCCGTCCGCCAGCCCATGCGGATCGTGAGCTGTGGGCGGTTGACCTCCGGAAACAACTGCAGCGGCAGGCGGCTGAGGCTCAATAGGCCGACGAGCCCAATGAAGAGCGCAACGACGATGAGCCCGATGGGGCTACGGCTCGACCAGTTGAGACTTTCCATGGTTCACGGTTCCATGGCGCAAGCCCGACTCGGTACCAGGACCCTTTCGTGCGAGATTGGATGCTACTGCCGGTGAGGAGGTTTGAACCGGGTGGCGCGCCAGGGCGTGTGTGGCGTGCGATGCGGCGTGATCCCATCGGCCGGGAACATCATTCGCTGCGTCCGATGGCTCGGGGGCTTGCTTTAGTTAGAATCGCTCCCCAGCCCGGGCCCGGGTGGCGAAACTGGTAGACGCAAGGGACTTGAGAGGAGCTTGAGCACCCGGCGCGGAAACGGCCGGCGTGAATGGGGTCAAAGTCGGTGGAACAGCAGCACGTGAGGGTGGCTGCAATACCGAGCTAAGCACTGGTGGAGCGGCTGCAGCGCGCCGCCAGCGAAAGTGTAGAGACTTGACGGCCCCTGCCTAAGCCGCGCCGGTGCGAACGACGCGGGATGGCAAAGGTAAAGTCCAGACCACAAATGCATGCGCTCGGTGCAGGCAGCAGCGAAAGCTGTAGTGGTATGAAAATCCCTTGGGGGTAACCCCATGCCGGTTCGAGTCCGGCCCCGGGCACTCGCGAGCGGACACTGTCGCCGTTCGCGGACGCAGCAATGCCTGCGTAATGGCACTAACTTTTTGAATTTGCGAGACTTCGCTTCCCGGTCCAACAGGGCGGAGGCCGGAGCATTCGCGGCGCGCTGCGCGGCACAGCGCCGCAGGCGCCGAGAAGCTAAGGTGCACTCCCTGGAGAGTGCCTGAAGGAGGCAACACACCTGATGTCGGTCGAGCGGCTCGAAGTCGAGAACCTGCACCTGTGGCGTGGCGAGCGTCACGTGCTGCGCGGCGTCCACTTCGCCCTCGCGCGCGGCGCCTGTCTCGAGGTGTGCGGCGCCAATGGGTCGGGCAAGACCACGCTGCTGCGCGCACTGTGCGGGCTCGCCTACCCCGAGGAGGGGCAGGTGCTGTGGAACGGCGAGAACGTCAGGCGCGATCTGCCGGCATTCCATGCGGCGCTGGCCTACCTGGGACACGAGGCACCACTGAAGGCCGATCTCACCCCGCGCGAGAATCTGCATTACTGGATCGGAATCCGCCGGCGCCTCGACGATGCGGAGCTCGCGGCGGCGCTGACGCGCGTCGGGGCGCACGAGTGGTCCGAGCGTCAGGTGCGCACGCTCTCCGCGGGTCAACGGCGGCGCGTCGCGCTCGCTGGTCTCGCGCTGCTGCCGGTACCGCTGTGGCTGCTCGATGAGCCCACGACCAACCTCGACGCAGCCGGACGCGAGCTCGTCGGCGATCTCATCCGCGAGCACCTCTCGCGCGGCGGCATGGTGGTCGCGGCGGTTCACCAGGGGCTGCCGCAATCGGTGCACAATGTGACGCGCCTGGACCTGGCCGCATGAGTCGTAGTGAAGGCACCGTGGCGCAGGCATTTCCGTCGATCGACGCGCCGGCAGTGCCGGTGGCGGCGAGCAATGCGCTCGCGTTCCCCCGCGCGGATGCGCGCGAGGCGGCGCGCCTCGCGCTGCTGCGCGATCTGCATCTCGCCTTCCGCAAGCGCGGTCAGCTCGTGCAACCGCTCGCCTTCTTCGCCATGGTGACCCTGCTGTTTCCGCTCGCCATCTCGCCGGAGCTCGCGCGGCTGCGCGAGCTCGCCCCGGGCGTGCTGTGGGTGGGGGCCCTGCTCGGCTCGCTCCTCGCGCTCGAGTTTCTGTTCCGCGACGACGCCTACGACGGCACGCTCGAGCAGTACGCCCTGTCCGGCCAGTCACTCACTGCATTGATGTTTGCGAAGACCCTCGCGCACTGGCTGCTCACGGGTTTGCCGCTGGCGCTCATGGCGCCGCTCGTGGCGATTTCGCTGGGCGTTGCCACCACCGCCGTCCCCGGCATCCTGCTGTCGGTCGCCATCGGCACGGTGGCGCTGAGCCTCATCGGCTCGATCGGCGCGGCGCTCACTCTCGGCATCAAGCGCAGTGGGGCGCTGCTGTCGCTGCTGACACTCCCGCTGTCGCTGCCGGTGTTGATATTCGGCGCGCGCGCCACGCAGCTGGCGATCCACGGCGCCTCGCTGGTCGCGCCGCTCGAGCTCCTCGCGGCGCTGGCGATTCTCGGTGTCACGCTGGCGCCGCTCGCCGCCGCCGCAGCAGTCCGCATCAGTCTCGAGTAACAGAGCGCACCGATCGCATGAACTGGACCTGGTTTCACCGCCTCGCCTCGCCTCCCTACGTGTATGGGCTCGCGGCCCGCCTCACGCCCTGGTTTGCGTGGCCGGCGGCGCTATGCATCATCGCCGGCCTGTGGGGCGGACTCGTGCTGGCGCCGCCCGATTACCAGCAGGGCGACGGATTTCGCATTCTTTACGTGCATGCACCCAGTGCCTGGATGTCGCTCATGGTGTATATGAGCATGGCGACCGCGGCGGCGGTCGGGCTCATCTGGCGCATCAAGGTGGCCCACGCGGTCGCGGCGAGCTGTGCACCGATCGGAGCCTCGTTCACCTTCGCGGCGCTGGTGACGGGCGCGCTCTGGGGTGAGCCGATGTGGGGAACTTACTGGGAGTGGGATCCGCGGCTCACTTCGGAGCTGGTGCTGCTGTTCCTGTATCTCGGCTACATGGGCCTGCGCGCCGGGATCGAGGATACGCAGCGTGCCGACCGGGCGAGCGCGGTGCTCGCGATAGTCGGGGTGGTGAACGTTCCCATCATTCATTACTCAGTGACCTGGTGGAATTCGCTGCATCAGGCACCTTCGGTGATGCGTCTGGCGAAGCCCGCGATGCCGCTCGCCATGCTGCTGCCGCTGCTGCTGATGCTGCTGGGCTTTACGCTGTTCTTCGTCGCGCTGCTGCTCGTGCGGCTGCGCGGGGAGGTGCTCGCGCGCGAGCGTGCCGCGAGCTGGATTCGTGAGGTGGTGAGCGCATGAGAGCGTTTTTCGACATGGGTGGCTATGCGGCTTTCGTGTGGCCCGCTTACGCCGTCACCCTGACGGTCATCGTCCTGAACATCGTGTGGGCACGGCGATCGCTGGCGCGTTCGCGTGCCGAGGCGCGGCGTCGCCTGCAGACGCAGGGGCAGCGGCCGTGACCCCGCGCCGCCGTCGCCTGGTGCTCGTGCTCGGCATCGTGGCCGGAGTGAGCATCGCCGGGGCGCTCGCCCTCAGCGCGTTTCGCCAGAATGTCACCTTCTTCTTCGATCCGACCCAGGTGGCTGCCGGGAAGGTACCGAACGGCGAGCGCTTTCGCCTCGGCGGCATGGTGAAGGAGGGGAGCCTGCAACGAGCACCCGGCAGCCTCGAGGTGCATTTCGTCGTCACCGACTTCAATCGCGACGTGACAGTCAGCTACGACAAGGTATTGCCGGACCTGTTTCGCGAGGGCGCCGGGGTGGTGGCACACGGCCGCCTGAGGACCGATGGCACCTTCGTGGCGGATGAGGTTCTCGCCAAGCACGACGAGAAATACATGCCACCGGAGGTGGCGCGCTCGCTCAAGCGCCGTCACGGTGACTCGCGTGCGGATGCGGCGGTCCCCGCCACCGCGGGCTCTACGGAGGGCGCAGCCGCGGCACCGCCGGGCCCACCCGCCCGCACTGACAAGGCGGCCTCGGCCGCCGGGAGCTGAAGCATGCTGCCCGAGCTCGGCCACTTTGCCCTGATTCTCGCCCTGCTGCTCGCAGGCCTGCAGGCCTTTTTCGGCATCGCCGGGCCCGCGCTCGGGCGCGATCGCTGGAGCGGCGCGGTCAGCGCGGCGGTCGCCGGCCAGGCGGTCATGGTGGCGACCGCGGTCGGATGCCTCGTGAGCTCCTTCGTCAGCGAGGACTTCTCGGTGGCGTACGTCGCCGAGAACGCCAACAGCGCGCTGCCGCTCTTCTATCGCGTGGCGGCATTGTGGGGCGCGCACGAGGGGTCGCTGCTGCTGTGGATCCTGCTGCTCGCCGCGTGGACGGTAGCCGTCGCGATCGGCTCGGCCCGCTTGCCGCCGCGGTTCGCGGCGCGCGTGCTGGGAGTGCTCGGCGTCGTCAGCTTCGGCTTTCTGCTGTTCACGCTGGCAACCTCCAATCCGTTTCTGCGGCTCAACCCGCCGGCGCCCGACGGCCGCGACCTCAACCCGATCCTTCAGGACCCGGGGCTCGCGGTGCATCCGCCGATCCTTTACACCGGCTATGTTGGTTTCGCCGTGGCCTTCGCGTTCGCCTCGGCGGCGATGCTCGAAGGGCGGCTCGATCAGAACTGGGCGCGCTGGACGCGGCCGTGGACCACCACCGCCTGGGCTTTCCTCACCTGCGGGATCGCACTCGGCAGCTTCTGGGCCTACTACGAGCTCGGCTGGGGCGGATTCTGGTTCTGGGATCCGGTCGAGAATGCGTCCTTCATGCCATGGCTGGTCGGCACCGCGCTCGTGCATTCACTGGCGGCGACCGACAAGCGCGGGCTCTTCAAGAGCTGGACGCTGCTGCTGGCGATCCTCGCCTTCTCGCTCAGCCTCCTCGGAACGTTCCTGGTTCGCTCCGGCGTGCTGGTGTCGGTGCATTCGTTCGCCGCCGATCCAACCCGCGGCATTTTCATCCTGGTCTTTCTCATCATCATGATCGGGGGCGCCCTCACGCTCTATGCCTGGCGCGCGCCACTGCTGCGCTCGGCGGCGGGCTTCGAGCTCGGGGCGCGCGAGTCGTTCCTGCTCTTCAATAATGTGTTGCTGGTGACCGCCGCCGGCACCGTGTTTGCCGGCACACTCGCGCCGCTGATCTCGGATTCCCTCAAGCTCGGCACGCTCTCGGTCGGGCCGCCGTATTTCAACCCGACCTTCATGCTGTCGATGCTGCCGCTGCTGGCGCTGCTCGCGGTCGGGATACACGCCAACTGGAAGCGCGGACGGCTCAAGGACAGCGAGCGCACGCTGCTTTACACGCTCGTGGTCGCGGCGGTGCTCGGCTGCGGCTTCACCTTCGGGCTGTACTCCCATGCGAAGATCCTCACCCCGGTCGCTGCCACCCTCGGGGTGTGGATCCTGCTGTCATCGCTCATCGACCCGATCGATCGCTGGCGCCGCGGACTCACGCTCTCGCGTGGCGTGCTCGGTATGACCCTAGCGCACTGTGGGCTCGCGCTGGCGGTGATCGCGCTCACCGCGGTGCAGTCCTTCACCATCGAGCGCGACGTCGCGCTTGCACCGGGTGGAACCGCCGCGGTGGGAGACTACGAATTCCGCTTCATGGGCGTGAAGCCGGTAGAAGGTCCAAACTACGACGCGGTGCAGGGCACGCTGATCGTCACGCGCCACGGCGCGCCGGTTGCGGTGCTGAGTCCGCAGAAGCGCCAGTACTGGGTGCAGCACCAGGTCACGAGCGAGACTGCGATCCGCATGCATCGCGGCAACAACCTGCTGCTGGCGCTCGGGGAGGATCTGGGCGCAGGGCGCTGGAGCGTGCGCGTGCAGATACGGCCGCTCGTCAGTCTCATCTGGATCGCGGCGTTCATCATGGCCCTCGGTGGTGCGATCGCCGCCTCCGACCGGCGCTATCGGACGGCCCGTGCGCTCGCCCCGGCTCCGGCCGGGGCGGTGGAGCAACCCGGATGACCCGGTTTCTCGTTCCACTCGCACTGTTCGCGCTGCTCGCGGTAGTGCTCGCCATCGGCATCCGGCACTCGCCCGACAAGGGCATCATCGCTTCGCCGCTGCTGGGCAAGGCGGCACCGCAGTTCTCGCTCCCGAACCTGACCGATCCGGCGCACGAGGTGCGCTCGGCCGATCTCAGGGGCCACTGGTACCTCTTCAATGTGTGGGGCACCTGGTGCGGAGGCTGCCGCGAGGAGCACGAGATGCTGCTGCAGGTGCACCGGGCAGGAGTCGTTCCGATCGTCGGACTCGACTGGAAAGACGATGATGCGCAGGCGCTCGGCTGGCTCACGCAGCTCGGCAATCCCTACCAGTCGGTGGCCACCGATCACAGCGGCCGGGAAGCGATCGAGTGGGGAGTCTACGGCGCGCCGGAGACCTTCCTCGTGAATCCACAGGGTCTCATCGTCTACAAGCATATTGGCGCACTGACACCCGAGACCTGGACGCGCGAGATCCTGCCGCGCGTCTCGGGCCTCGTCGGCGGGAGCTCCTGATGCGACCTGCCGCCGTGGCGCTGCTGCTCGCCGGGTGCCTCCTGTTGGCGATCGCGCGTACCGCGGGCGCGGTGGACCCGACCGAGATGCCGACCCCGGCACTGCAGGCGCGCTATCTGGCGCTCACGCACGAGCTGCGCTGCATGCAGTGTCAGAATGAGTCGCTGGCGGACTCGCCGGTCGGCCTGGCGGCAGACCTGCGTCGCGAGGTGCGCGATCAGCTGCTCGCCGGCAAATCGGACGATCAGATCCGCGCCTGGATGTCGGCGCGCTACGGCGATTTCATTCTTTTCCGGCCGCGCTTCTCGCTGCGCAACGCCTGGCTGTGGGGTGCGCCGGGCCTGCTGCTCCTGATCGGCGGGTTCGTGTGCTGGCGCGTGGTGCGCAATCGCGCGACGCTGGTCGTCTCGGACCATGAGCCGCTGGAAGAGGACGGACACGGCCCATGATGTGGTTCGTTCTGCTGGCCGC
>JAFAKO010000205.1 GCA_019235245.1 Gammaproteobacteria bacterium | reverse complement strand
GCAGCGCCAGCAGCCAGCGTGCCGCACCGCGCTCGGGCAGCCAGCGTGATGCGACATAACCCAGCGCGGCGTGGTAGAGCCCCATGATGCCCAGCAGGCCGAGCATGAGAAAGGCGGCGAGCCACACCGGGGCGCCTCCGAAGCCATGGACGCTGATGTACAACCAGTAGGTGCCGGCAGCGAAGGTGGCGAAGCTGAACCAGAAGCCCAGACGCGCCGCCTCGCGCGCGGCCGCCCCCTGCCACAGCCACATCAGCAGTGCCGGCGACAGCACCGCGAGCGGCCAGAGATTCAGCGGGGCAAAGGACGCGGCGAGCGCGGCTCCGGCGGCGAGCGCGAGGAGCGCCCGCGCCAGCGCCGAGCGGGGCCGTGCCAGGACGTGCCGGGCTGTCGCCGTCGCAGCGGCGCTGGACTCGGCCGGCAGCGCACACATAGCGGTCAGGGCGTTCCGCCCGCGGACCCATCGCCCGGGGGCAGCACATCGCGGGGCGCGACCACGCGCAGCGCATCGATGCGACGGCGGTCGGCGCGCGCCACCCGGAACTCGAAGCCATCGATCGACGCGGATTCACCGCGGCGCGGCAGCCGGCCGAGCTGCTTCAGCAGCAGTCCCGCGATAGTGTCGACGCCCTGACCCTCCGGCAGGTGCGCGCCGAAGAACTGGTTGAATTCCTCGATACGCGTCACGCCCCGCACCGTGAACTGGGCTTCGGCGTCACGGCGGATGTTCTGATCGTCCTCGACGTCGAACTCGTCGTCGATCTCGCCCACGATCTGCTCGATCACATCCTCGATGGTGCACAGCCCCGACACTCCGCCGTATTCATCGACCACGATCGCCATGTGGTTGCGGTTGCGGCGGAACTCCTTCAGCAGCACGTTCAGCCGCTTCGATTCCGGCACGAAGACCGCCGGGCGCATGTACTCGCGGATGTCGAAGCGCTCGCGCGCCTGCGCGGTGGTGAGGCGCAGCAGGTCCTTGGCGAGCAGGATCCCGACGATATTGTCGCGGTCCTCGTCCATGACCGGAAAACGCGAATGCCCCGACTCCACCACCACCGGCAGGATCCGCGCCGCCGGCTGGTCGCGGCGCACGAATACCATCTGGGCGCGGGGCACCATGATGTCACGCACCTGCAGGTCGCTCACCTCGAGCACGCCTTCGAGCATGGTGAGCACATCGCTGTCGATGACGCCGCGTTCGGCGGCCTCGCGCAGCACCGAGCCGAGCGCCTGGCGATCCTGCGGCTCGAGTCCGTGAGTCAGCCGGCGCAGCCAGCGTCCCGTGGTGTTGAGATCCTTGGCCATGGCCATCAGCTCCGGTACGGGTTGGCGAACCCGAGACGGCGCAGCACGCTGATCTCGCGTCGCTCCATGCGCCGCGCGTCGGCGGTGCGCTCATGGTCGTAGCCCAGCAGGTGCAGGGTGCCGTGCACGATCAGGTGCGCCCAGTGCGCCCGCAACGTCTTCTCCTGGGCGCGCGCCTCGGCGCGCACTACCCGCGGGCAGATGATCAGCTCCCCGAGCGGCGGCGGCGCGCCATCCGGTGCCCGCGCCAGCCGCGCCGGCGGGAACGACAGTACGTTGGTCGGCTTATTGCGCCCGCGGAAACGCGCGTTCAACCGTGCGCTTTCGGCCTCACCCACGGTGCACACGCCGAGCTCGCGACCGCGACCGCGCGCCCGCGGGCCGAGCGCTGCGCTCGCCCAGCGCGCGAGCTCGCGGCGGGCCGGTGACCAGCTGCGCACGTGCCGCTGCAGCTCGAGGCGTATGCCGGCGGGTGCACGTGCCGCGCCGCCGCTCACGAAGAGCCCCCGTGCGCTTCGTAGGCCTGCACGATGCGCTGCACCAGCGGGTGGCGCACGACGTCGTGGGCGTCGAAGAAAGTGAACGCCACACCTTCGACGGCTCGCAGCACGTCGATCACGTGCGAGAGTCCCGACTGCTTGCCGGCCGGCAGGTCGGTCTGCGTCACATCTCCGGTCACCACTGCCTTCGAGCCGAAGCCGATGCGCGTGAGAAACATCTTCATCTGCTCGATGGTGGTGTTCTGCGCCTCATCGAGAATGATGAACGAGTCATTGAGCGAGCGGCCGCGCATGAAGGCGAGCGGCGCGACCTCGATCACGTTGCGCTCCATGAAGCGCGCGACCCGATCGAAGCCCATCATCTCGTAGAGCGCGTCGTACATCGGGCGCAGATACGGATCGACTTTCTGCGTCAGGTCCCCGGGCAGGAAGCCGAGGCGCTCGCCCGCCTCGAGTGCCGGGCGCACCAGGATCAGCCGCCGCACCCGGTCCGCCTGCAGCGCCTCGACCGCGCACGCCACCGCCAGGTAGGTCTTGCCGGTGCCCGCGGGGCCGACGCCGAAGGTGAGATCGCGCGTGCGGATGTGCTCGAGATAATCGCGCTGGTGCGCACCGCGCGCGCGAATGCCGCCGCGCGGCACGCGGACGCCATGCTCGCGCGCATCCTCCTCGCTCGGCAGACCCGACTCGCGCTCGCGCAGCGCCAGGTGCACGCGCTCCGGGGTGATGTCCTCGCTCTGGGTGAGCGCGAACAGCTCGCGCAGCAGGGTCTCCGCGTGCTGCGCCTGCGCGCCGCTCACCCTGAAGGTATCGCCGCGCCGGTGTATGCGTACGTCGAGGCGCGTCTCGAGCAGGCGCAGATTCTCATCGAGCGGCCCGCAGAGGTTGGCGAGGCGGGTGTTGTCGGAAGGTGCGAGGTCGAATTCGCGCCGCGGCTCGGATGCAGGAGCAGCCACAGTGTCAGCCGCCGGCCGCGGCCAGCCGCGGCGCCGCGCGCCCGGCGGAGGGCTCCAGCAGTCGACCGCGCAGGCTGTGGGCGAGCGCCGCGGTGATGGTGAGCTCGGCGAAGCGACCGATGAGCGCCTGGGGACCCGGGAAATTCACCCAGCGATTGTTGGCGGTGCGGCCCGCGAGCTCGTGGGCATCGCGGCGCGCGGCGCGCTCGATCAGCACGCGCTGCCGGGTGCCGACCATCGACTCGCTGATGGCGCGCGCCTGCGATTCGAGCTGCGCCTGCAGTCTCATCAGTCGCTCCTGGCTGACCGCGGGCTCGACCTGGTCCGGAAGCGATGCGGCCGGCGTGCCGGGCCGCGGGCTGTAGAGGAAGCTGAAAGACTGGTCGAATCCAACCTCGCGCACCAGCGCGAGCGTGGCGGAGAAATCGCGCTCGGTCTCACCCGGGAAGCCGACGATGAAGTCGGAGGA
>JAFAKO010000301.1 GCA_019235245.1 Gammaproteobacteria bacterium | reverse complement strand
GCGTAACCTGGCGCGCGATTCGGTCAACCAGGCGATGGTGACCGCGATGATCAAGCTCGCCCGCACCCTCAACTTCAAGGTGATCGCCGAGCAGGTGGAGGACACGACTGCGGTGGAGATGGCGCGCCGCATGGGCGTCGACTACCTCCAGGGCTACGCGATCGCGCGGCCGCAGCCGCTGCCGCTCGCAGCCTGACTCGAGGGGCTACCCGCGGCGCTCGCAGGCGGTTCTCGCGGCGCTCGCGTGCATCACCTGGTGCCGTCCCCGGCAGGCGACGTGGGGACGTGCAGCGCGCTCAGGAACCCGAGCGGCAGTGCGGCGGTCGTTGCGGCCGACTCGCCCGTCCCATGGAGCGCCAGCGAGCCCGGACTCCTCACCATCGGGAAGAACAGACTCCCCGTCCGGGTCTCGCCCGGGGCGAGCGCCAACGGCAGTGCCAGGCGCCTGCGTCCGAACTCCGCCATCACGGCATTCCTGTTGTGGTGATTGATGCCGAGAACAGAGACGTAGTACACCGGCAGCACCACCACCGCGGCAATCGCGGCCCCGGCGACTACGGGCGAGACGATCGCCGCGGTTGCCGCCGAGCCGGCCACGGCTCCGGCGCCGACGATCGCGACGCCAGGACCTGCCGCCCGCAGGAAGGCCTCGCCATGATCGCGGTATTGCCGCTCGAGCTCCCGGCTCTGCTTCTCGAGTGCCCAGGGGTCGCTGCCCGCCGCATACGACGTCCCCTTGAAGTCGAGCAGCGTTGCCGCATCGACGGTGAGCGGCCGGTCGCCCTGGTTGACCAGCTGGACGACGTACTCGTCCCACAGCGCCTCGCGTTTCCAGGAACCCGGGCCGCCATAGGTGATGAGACTCGCAAGTGTCGCCTGCAGCGGTGCTGCGGCTGGAAAGGCGATACCGATAACTTCTGCGGGCGGTGTGTCCTTTTTTGCCAGCCGGTACTTGCTGGCAACGCAGCCGCAAAGAACGCTGAGTGCCGACACCATGACGGCCGTGGCCGCGAATGCCCGCCGGCGCGCGCCGTCACGGCAAGGTGCGGTTGGCATGTGCAGGCTCAGGACGCGTCGGGCTCGAAGTTGAGTGCAACGCCGTTCATGCAGTAGCGCTCGCCGGTCGGCTGCGGACCGTCCGGAAAGACGTGGCCAAGATGCCCACCGCAGCGGGTGCAGTGGACCTCGGTACGGCGCATGAAATGGCTGTCGTCCCCCTGCGTGCCGACGGCCCCCGGCATGGGCTCATAGAAGCTCGGCCAGCCCGAGCCGCTCTCGTACTTGGCGGTGGAGGCAAAGAGCGGCTGCCCGCACGCTGCGCAGCGGAAGGTGCCGGCGCGGTGCTCCGTATTGAGCGGGCTCGTTCCGGCTCGCTCGGTGCCGCGCTCGCGCAGCACCTGGTAGGCCTCGGGCGTGAGCTCGCGACGCCATTCTTCATCCGGCTTCTCGAGCGGAAATTGCTGCTTGCCGGCCATGAGCTTCGATTTTGCCATCGCGGACACCGGCGGCGCCAATCGGGGGACGGGGGAGGGCCTACAGCAGCGGCACGAGCAGCAGTGCGACGATATTGATGATCTTGATCAGCGGGTTGATCGCCGGCCCGGCAGTGTCCTTGTAGGGATCGCCGACCGTATCACCGGTGACCGCGGCCTTGTGGGCATCCGACCCCTTGCCGCCGAAGTGGCCTTCCTCGATATATTTCTTGGCGTTGTCCCAGGCGCCGCCGCCGGTGGTCATCGAGATGGCGACGAACAAGCCGGTGACGATGGTGCCGATCAGCAGTCCGCCGAGGGCGCGCACGCCGGCCCCTGCGCCCATGAGAGAGTTCATCGCGAGCACGAGCGCGATCGGCACGAGAATCGGCAGCAGCGACGGCACGATCATCTCGCGGATCGCCGCACGCGTCAGCAGGTCGACGGCACGGGAGTAGTCGGGCTTGGCGGTGCCCGCCATGAGACCAGGGATCTCACGGAACTGGCGCCGCACCTCATTCACCACCGCGCCCGCGGCGCGGCCCACCGCCTCCATGGCCATCGCGCCGAAGAGGAAGGGTACGAGGCCACCGATGAACAGGCCGATGATCACCGCCGGATCCGAGAGTGAGAAATTGGCGAGCTTGCCCGCGGCTTCGAGGTTGTGGGTGTAATCGGCGAACAGCACCAGCGCCGCGAGCCCCGCGGAACCGATGGCGTAACCCTTGGTGACCGCCTTGGTGGTGTTGCCCACCGCATCGAGCGGGTCGGTGATGGCGCGCACCTCTTTCGGCAGCCCCGCCATCTCGGCGATGCCGCCGGCGTTATCGGTGATCGGGCCGTAGGCATCGAGCGCCACGATCATCCCGGTCATCGACAGCATCGCGGTCGCCGCGATCGCGATGCCGTACAGGCCGGATAGTGTGAAAGCGCCCCAGATGGCGAGGCACACGGCGATCACCGGCAGCGCGGTGGCCTTCATCGACACGCCGAGGCCGGCGATGATGTTGGTCGCATGGCCGGTCTGGGAAGCGGCGGCGATCTTGCGCACCGGGCTGTACTCGGTCGCGGTGTAGTACTCGGTGATCATGATCATCGCGGCGGTGAGCGCGAGGCCGATGAGCGCGCAGCCGAAGAGCGGCGCCACGTTGCCCGGCATGATCGCGCCGGTGATGAACCAGAATGCAACCGCCGAGACCAGGCCGGAGACGATCACGCCCTTGTAGAGGGCGTTCATGATCTTGCCGCCCTCGCGCGTGGATACGAAGAAGGTACCGATGATCGAGGCGACGATGGAAGCTGCGCCGAGCGCGAGCGGGTAGATGACGGCTGCGAGCGCCGCCTCGGCGCCCGCGCCCGCGTACAGCAGTCCCCCGAGCAGCATCGTCGCGACGATGGTGACGGCGTAGGTCTCGAACAGGTCCGCTGCCATGCCGGCGCAGTCGCCGACATTGTCGCCGACGTTGTCGGCGATCACCGCGGGGTTACGCGGATCGTCCTC
>JAFAKO010000088.1 GCA_019235245.1 Gammaproteobacteria bacterium | reverse complement strand
GCGCTTCGACCAGCGGCTGCGCCTGCGGCGCCTCGCCGCTGCGGTAGATGCGCTGCGTGAATCGCAGCGAGGCAGCGCCGTCGGCCAGCGGCTCGCAGGTGATCTCGAGCTCATCATCGAGCCGGGCCGGGGCACGGTAGTCGACCTCGAGACTCACCACGGCGAAGAGGATGCCGGGCTCGCGCGCGAGCTCGCGCTGCGACTGGCCCAGCGTCCGCAGCCATTCCGTGCGCGCCCGCTCGAGAAAGCGCAGGTAATTGGCGTAATAGACGATCGCGCCGCCGTCAGTGTCCTCCCAGTAGACGCGCGCCGGCCAGGAGAACACGCTCACCGCTCGCCCTCGAACAGCGGCAGCGTCGCGGCGCGCTCGGGGGGCTTGATGCCGAAGTGCAGGTACGAGGCACGCGTTGCCATGCGGCCACGCGCGGTCCGCACCAGGAATCCCTGCTGGATGAGAAACGGCTCGGTGACATCCTCGAGCGTGCCGCGCTCCTCGCCGATCGCCGCGGCGAGGCTGTCGATGCCGACCGGCCCGCCGTCGAAGCGCTCGATGATCGCCGTGAGGAGCTTGCGATCGAGAGTGTCGAAGCCTTCGCGGTCGACCTCGAGCAGGTCGAGCGCCGCATCGGCGATCGGCTCGTCGATGCGGCCGTTGCCGCGCACCTCGGCATAGTCGCGCACGCGTCGCAGCAGGCGGTTGGCGATGCGCGGGGTGCCGCGCGAGCGCTGGGCGATGCGGCGCGCGCCGCCCTCATCGATGCTCACCTGCAGGATCGCGGCGGAGCGCCTGACGATGCGCTCGAGGTCCTCGGCTGCGTAGAACTCGAGCCGCTGCACGATGCCGAAGCGATCGCGCAGGGGCGAGGTCAGAAGTCCCGCGCGCGTGGTGGCGCCGACCAGCGTGAAGGGCGGCAGGCTCAGCTTGATCGAGCGCGCCGCCGGACCTTCGCCGATCATGATATCGAGCTGGTAATCCTCCATCGCCGGGTACAGCACTTCCTCCACCACCGGCGCGAGGCGATGAATCTCATCGACGAACAGCACATCGCGCGGCTGCAGGTTGGTGAGGAGTGCCGCCAGATCGCCGGCCCGCTCCAGCACCGGGCCCGATGTCTGGCGCAGATTCACCCCGAGCTCCGCGGCGACGATGTGCGCGAGTGTGGTTTTGCCGAGGCCGGGCGGGCCGAAGATCAGCACGTGATCGAGCGCCTCGCCGCGGGCGCGCGCCGCGCTGATGAAGATCTCCAGCTGCGCCTTCACCGGCGTCTGCCCGATGTATTCCTGCAGGCGTCGCGGGCGGATGGCGCGCTCGACCGCCTCCTCCTCCGCACTCGCGGCGCCGCTGATGATGCGCTCTGCAGTCACTTAGGGGCTCGGCTCCCGGGCGGCGCCCTGCAGGGCGCGGCGGATCAGTTCCTCGGTCGAATGTGTACCGGGACCCACCGCTTTGAGCAAGCGCGTGGCCTCCGCCGGACGGTAACCCAGCGCGACCAGCGCCCCGTACGCCTCGTTCTCGGCGCTCGTACCGGAAGCAACCGCGGCGGCGGAGCCGCCCGGCGCCGGTGTCGCGAGCCGATCGCGCATCTCGACGATCAGCCGCTCGGCGGTCTTGCGGCCGACCCCGGGGACGCGCGTCAGGGCGGCAATGTCCTCGCGCTGCACGCACTCGGCGAAGGCCGCCACGCTGATGCCGGAGAGCAGCGCGAGCGCAATCTTCGGGCCCACGCCCGAGACCTTGATGAGGCTGCGGAACAGCCGGCGCTCCTCCTCGGTCGCAAACGCGTACAGCACATGCGCGTCCTCACGCACTACCAGGTGCGTGAGCAGCCGCACGTCCTCTCCCACCGCGGGCAGATGAAAGAACGTCGACATCGGCGCCTCGAGCTCGTAGCCGAGCCCGCCGACCTCGACCGCCAGTTGTGGGGGTGATTTGGAGACGATCCTGCCGCGCAGCGAGCCGATCATCACTCAGGCCCGCGACCAGTACGGTCCGCCGCCGCAGTGGATGCGGGCGTGCAGTTGCCGCTGATGCGCGTGGCACACGGCGACCGCGAGCGCGTCGGCGGCATCGGCAGCCGGGCGCTCGGCGAGGGACAGAATGGTGCGGATCATCTGTGCTACCTGGAACTTCTCTGCTCCGCCTGAACCGACCACGGCCAGCTTGATGGCGCGCGGCGCGTACTCGAACACCGGCACCTCGGCGGGTATCGCGCACAGAGCGGCCCCGCGCGCCTGCCCGAGCTTCAGGGCGCTGTCGGGATTGCGGCTGACGAACACCCGCTCGACCGCCACCTCGGACGGCCCGTGCTCCGAAAGCAGCGCCCGCAGCCCCTCGAAGATCAGCCGCAACCGCGCCGGATGCGTCGCCGCAGTCACATTGATGCAACCGTGCGTGACCGGCCGCACCTCACCGCCGCGGCATTCGATCACCCCGAAGCCGGTGCGGCGCGAGCCCGGATCGAGACCAAGAATGCGTACGCACACGCTCGCCGCGGGCGGGGGCGCCGCCGCGGGATCAAAGGCGCGCCAGGACCTCGTCCGATATCTCGACATTCGAGTACACGTCCCGTCCGGGCCTCGGCTGAGCATGATCGACGGTGCGCAAGGGTAACGGAAAACAGCGACTTACGCATTCCCCGGTCATGCTCAGCCACCCCCGGTTTTGGCGGGACATTAGAGATCCGTTAGATGAAAATGCCACATTTTCGTGGGTGGGGCGGCGATTGGCCAAGAAGCCAAAAAGCGGCGACGAGCGCGACCTTCACCGGGTTCTGATTACCTGCGGTGATCTCCAAGACGCCGAGCAGTTCGTCATCGCTGCAATGGCGCGCGAGCGTGAGGGGACCAACCTGAGCAGAGATTTGATATACCAAGCCCTCGTTTGTGCCGCCGTGATCTACTACGCCCGGGCAGTGGGACCGAACGAGCATCCAATTCCTAGCAAGCGGCCGAAGAACGCAGCCGCGCACCGGGTCAACACAAGAGATTTGAGGAAAGTCCTCGGCACACCCGAGCGCTGGAGGCTTCACAATCAAGTGCTCGCCGCGCGCAATAAGATACTGGCCCACGCCGAGTCGAAATACTTCCCCGTAAAGATGGTGCGCGCAGAGTGGCCCGCGGACCCGAAACTGCTCTGGAAAGACTTCGGATTTCAAAGCGTCCGGTCGTTGCCGGTCATCGATCTCTCAGGAATGCGAGCCAACGCACGCGCCATCAGAACCTACTACCGGATGCATGGCTTGACCCTTGCCGACCGCGTGCGGCCCGGCAAACGGCTACGCCCGCCGAAACGAGGCGGCGGCAAGATCACGGTGAATTCCTCCACCTGAACGGGAGACGCGGCACGATCGCGCGGTTAGGTCACCTTAACGTGAGCGCGGAACGCAACGCACCCGGCCTCCTTTACGAGCGGCTCGTACTGAATCGTAGGGTTGTGACTTGGACTCATATTCTCCTCGGGCTGGCCACCGCGTTTATCTGTCTGAGCCAATTGCAGCGACCTGTGCTGTTCACAGCCAAGTACGTCGTCATGCTGCCGCTGCTTCCTTATCTCATTTCCGCGGCCTACGCGCGCCGGCTGGTGACGCCTGATCGGGTCCGGGTCACCGCATTCATCCTTGCGGTAATTCTTGGCTTTGGACTCATGGCGTCGGTGTTCCTCGGCGCTTTCGGTCCAGTGGGTGGACTAGTCTTGCTGGTATTGTTCGGCCTGCAGACGATTGCCTTTTTGGGGGCTGCTGAAGTGATCTTCGGCGTCGGCTAGCGAGCCGGCCCCTTTGCCAGTGGAGATCAGTCAAGCCGTTAGATTGCCGTTAGACGCCCCGCGCAAGTCATTGTCGTCATTGCCCATTCTTCCCGACGAGCGAGTTGGAAATTCGTACGTCACGCATCTACACGTTCTCGGGGCACGCGAGCCGTTGGGGGAGGCACCTCGGGGTAGGTAGGGGCGAGGTTTCGCGATCGGCTTTAGAGTCTCATCGCTCCAGTGACGCTACTTCTGTCCGTTTCACCTTACCGAAATCGAGAACGGTGGAGTGAATCGGGAAAGGAAGGAGGTCAGATCAACGGTCTGCCACGGGGCAAATTTGCCTGACTGGTTATCAGATGAACACCCATATGTAGCAGGAGAACCCGGTGGATACCCGTTAGATCTCACCGTAACCGGCGGGGTTGATTGGTCCGTCGGATTGACATAGCCGACAGTCCCGATGATGAAAGCGAAGGTCGGGATAACTTCGAACCCCTGCACCTGTATCAACGCCGTGCCGGAGCAGTCTGTTGACGTGTAGAACCCATATACCGGGCTGTCGGCGGGCAGCGTGAAGGTGACCGGGGAAGTGTTGTATACCGGAGCACCGTACACCCGATGCTGAATCTCAATGAACAGAGTCGGATTTCCCCACTGCACGGGGCCGACTATGTTTCGTGCACCGTCGGTCATGACGAGCGCTTCCCGATCGTTCCCGCGCCTATGCTCGGAGTCTTCGTCTGCGGTGGCGACATTCATCGAGGCAGTCACTTCCACGAGAAGTGCCGCGCACACGCCGATGTTGACCGATGTGCCCCAAGTCAGCCGCTCCATATACACTCCTAGAACTCGTCTCCAATGCATCCGCAAAGCTCGCGCATAAGACGCTACGTTGGATATGGATTGCTGTGATCGCCGTCACGCAAATCGGGTTACGAGATTGGCGTTACTGTGTTACGGACACGGGAGTCGCCGGTAGGAGGTACCGCCGGGGTGGGTAG
>JAFAKO010000272.1 GCA_019235245.1 Gammaproteobacteria bacterium | reverse complement strand
GCAGAGGTTGAGCACGCCGTCCTGCATGGCGCACAGCACCTTCTGCCCGCGGCCGGTTGACTTGCGCTGGTAGAGCGCCGCGACGATGCCGAGCGCGAGGTGGAGTCCGGTGCCGCTGTCGCCGATCTGCGCGCCGGTGACGAGCGGCGGACCGTCATCGAACCCGGTGGTGGAGGCGGCGCCGCCGGCGCACTGCGCGACGTTCTCGTAGACCTTGCACTCCTCGTAAGGACCGGGGCCGAAGCCCTTCACCGAGGCGACGATCATCTTCGGATTCAGCTGCTGGATGCGCTCCCAGGTGAAGCCCATGCGATCGAGCGCGCCGGGCGCGAAGTTCTCCACCAGCACGTCGCAGTGCTTCACCAGGCGCTCGAGCACCGCCTTGCCCTGGGGCTTCTTGGTGTCGAGCGTGATGGAGCGCTTGTTGTGGTTCAGCATGGTGAAGTACAGGCTGTCCACGCCCTCGATGTCACGCAGCTGCTCGCGCGTGATGTCGCCGGCGCCGGCGCGTTCCACCTTGATCACATCCGCGCCGAGCCATGCCAGCAGCTGCGTGCAGGTGGGCCCCGACTGCACGTGCGTGAAATCGAGGATGCGCACACCGTCGAGTGCTTTACCCACGGATCCGCCTCACTTGTACATGGTCTGGTTCTTCGTCCCCGGCGCGTACTCGCGCGGGTCGACCCAGATGTTGATGACCGCCGAGCGGCGGGTCCTGTGGACGGAATCGCGCGCCCGCCGCAGCGCCGGCGCAATCTGCGCGGCATCGCGCACTTCCTCGCCGTAGCCGCCCAGCATCTCGGCGAACTTGCCGAAGGGCACATCGCCCAGGAGGTTGCCGACGTTGCCGCGCTCCTCGCCGTACTTGGCGAGCTGCCCGTAGCGGATCTGGTTCATCGCCGAGTTGTTGCCGATGACCGCGATGTACGGCACGCCGAAGCGGTTGGCGGTCTCCATGTCGAACGCGGTCATGCCGAAGGAGCCATCGCCGTAGTAGCACAGCACCTCCTTGTCGGGGTGCGCGAGCCCTGCGGCGATGGCAAAACCGGTACCGACACCGAGCGAGCCGAGCGCGCCCGGATCCATCCACTGGCCGGGGCGCCGCGGGCGCACCGCCTGCGCGGAGATGGTCACCACATCGCCGCCGTCACCGATATAGATGGTGTTGTCGGCGAGGAACTCATTCAGCTCGTACGCGACGCGATAGGGATGGATGGGCTGGTTGTTGGACTTGAAGAGCGGCATCAGCTTCTCGGTGGCCGCGCCTTCCGCGTCCGTGAGACGCTTCATCCACTCGCGGCGCTTGTCGCGCTTGTCGTTCTTCAGCCGTCCGGACGCCGCCTGCAGCACCGCGCCGAGCACCGCGCCCGGATGGCCGACGACGCCTAAGTCGATGTCGCGGTTCTTGCCGACCGTGCGGTAATCCATGTCGATCTGGATGAGCTGCGCCTTGTTGCTGATGCGCCGGCCATAGCCCATGCGGAAGTCGAACGGTGTGCCGACGATGACGATCACATCCGCGTCCGCGAAGGCGTTGCCGCGCGTGCGGTCGAAGTGATGCGGGTCGCCGGGCGGCAGGAGTCCGCGGCTGCCGCCGTTGAAATAGCCCGGAATGTCGAGCCCGCGCAGCAGCGCAATGGCTTCCTCGTGGCCGCGCGCGGTCCACACCTGCTGGCCGTAGAGGATCGCCGGCCGCTCCGAGCTCACCAGGATGTCGGCGAGCTTCTCGATGTCGCGCGGGTCGCCGAGCGAACGGGTCGAGGCGCGGTAGTGGCCGGGCTTGGGCACGATCGCCTTGGTGCGATCGACCTCGCGGTCGAGGACATCGCGCGGGATCTCGAGGTACACCGGTCCGGGTGCCCCGTTGAACGCTTCGCGCGCCGCCATCGAGATCATGTCGGCGACGCGCTCGGTCGCCGGCACCGTCGCCGCGAACTTGGTGATCGGCGACATCATGTCGACGTGCGGCAGGTCCTGGAGCGAGCCCATCTTGTGCTGCGTGAGCGCCCCCTGGCCGCCAATGTGCAGCACCGGGCTCTCCGAGCGGAAGGCGGTGGCGATGCCGGTCACGGCATTGGTGCAGCCCGGTCCTGCGGTCGTGACGACGCAGCCGAGCTTGCCCGTCTGGCGCGCGTACCCGTCGGCGGCGTGCGCGGCGACCTGCTCGTGGCGCACGTCGATGATGCGGATGCCCTCATCGATGCAGCCGTCGTAGATATCGATGATGTGGCCGCCGCACAGGGTGAATATCGTGTCGACGCCTTCGTTCTTGAGTGCCTTGGCGACCAGGTGGCCGCCGGAGACGACATCGGCGTCGCGGCTCTTGCGCTTGAGCGTGTCGTCCGCGGTCGTGGTACCGCTCCTTTCCGCAATCTTGGGCGCCGTTTCGAGCATAAAGCCTCCATTCTCAACCGGTGTCTGCGCGCGCAGGCTCCCCTCGCCGCAGCGGCGCACCGCGGAACCTCCCGGCCGGGAGATCGCCGGGGCGCACGTCGCGCTCTTCCGGCGGCTGGCATCGCCAGAAGAGCGCTGTCTGTCAGATGTCAGCGGGTCGCCAGCTTCGCCGTGGCATCGACGCTGCCAGAGCCGAGGCGGCTGGTGTAGGCGCTGCGCATCGGCTTCAGCACCGCGATGGCCAGGATTGCCGCGATGATGTTGAGCGTCGCCGCCATCATGAACACGGGGTGCCAGTTGCCTTTCGCGGCGATCACGCTCGTGAAGGGCACCAGCAGCGCCGCCGTCCCCTTGGCCGTGTACATCAGCCCGGTGTTGGTGGTCGCATAGGTCGCGCCGTAGGTGTCCGTCACCGTCGAGGGGAAGAGGCTGTAGATCTCACCCCAGGCGAAGAACACCAGGCCCGACAGGATGACGAACCACACCGGGTCGGTGCCGAGGTTGGCGAGCGCGACGATGCCGAGGCCCTCCAGCAGGAAGGCGATGAACATCGTCTGTTCACGGCCGATCCGGTCCGACACCCAGCCGAAGAACGGCCGCGTGAGGCCGTTCAGGATGCGATCGAGACTGAGCGCGAAGGTGAGCGCCGGCAGCGTGAGCCCGAGCAAGGTCACCGGAGTCTTGTCGATGTGGAAGTCCTTCGCGATCGGCGCGAGCTGCGCGGTCGCCATCAGGCCACCCGCCGCCATCATTACGAACATCACGTACATCACCCAGAACACCGGGGTACTGATCATCTGCACGGGGCTCGCCTGGTAGCGGGTCGCCCCGGGCGCGATTCTCGGCGCCGCGGTGAAGAAGGTGGACGGCGGCGCGGCGATGAGCATTCCGAAGATCACCACCACGATGCCCTGGATGAGGCCGAAGGTGAGGAAGGTCTGCTCGTAGCCGGACTTCTCGATCATGTGCTGGATCGGGATGATGGTGAGCGCCGAGCCCATGCCGAATCCCGCGGCCGTGAGCCCCGCGGCAAGTCCGCGTCGCCCCGGGAACCACTTCACCGCATTCCCTATGCAGGTGCCGTAGACCGCACCCGCTCCGATGCCGCCGATCACGGCGGCGAAGTAGAACATGCCGAGGGACGAGGCGATGGAGTTGATGCTCCAGGCGATGCCGCAAAGGATGCCACCGCCCACGATCATCCATCGCGGCCCGAATTTATCGACCAGCCAGCCTTCGGCTGGCACGAGCCAGGTCTCGAAGAGGACGAAGGTGGTGAAGGTGGCCTGAATGGCGGCCTTGGTCCAGTGGTACTTGTCGCCAATCGGCCCGACGAAAAGCGTCCAACCATATTGCAGGTTGGCAACCATGATCATGCAGATGATGCCGACGATCAGTTGCGGCCACGGTTGGGCCAGGCCAGAAGAAGAAGCCGGACGAGGATCTGTAGCCATCGCTGTTCCCCCTAAGACGACTGATTGCGGAACTTCGTCAACCGGTTCCCAGGTGCTGGTGCTCTAACGATTTAGGGTACGGGCGGCACCGGCGGAAGCCTGCGTACCCACGTGGAAATGAACTGCCCCCAGGGATGGTTTCCCCATGAATTGTAATTAGGTGTATGAGGCTCATACCCAGACGGCCTGAAGGCCGACCATATGAGATATATCTGTTGCTTGTCAAATCCCCGCAAACTGGTGAGGTTCGTATTCATGCGTATTCATTTACGACAAATCGTGCCGATAATGCGGGCTCCTGGTGACGGCTCCCTCCCGATCTGCACCATAATAGGGCGCAGGCGGGTCGCGCAGATATGATGTATCTGATATATCTTGCAGTGGGTTTGCGCCAGGTACCTTGCCTCCGTGGCCACTCCGCTTGGTGACCCGTGGTACCAGTCTGATCATGATGGAGACTGAATGAGCGCCTCCGTGACCGCCGCTGGGACCATTCGCATCGCCGGACAGCTCGCCCTGACGCCGCTCACTTCGGTGAGCCTGCGCGAGCAGGCGTACGTACTGCTCAAGGAGGCCATCGCCCGCACCGATATCTACAGTCAGCGTCAGCCACTGCGGCTCGATGAGCGTGAGTTGATGCAGGCGCTCGGCGTGAGCCGCACGCCGATCCGCGAAGCGCTCTCCATACTCGAGCAGGAGGGCTTCGTTCGCACGCTGCCGCGCCGTGGCATCTTCATCGTGCGCAAATCCAGGCGCGAGATCATTGAGATGATCCAGATGTGGGCGGCGCTCGAGAGCATGTCGGCACGTCTCGCAACGCTGCACGCACCGGATGCGGACATCGCCAAGCTGCGGCACCTCTTCGATGAGTTCGAGAACTCACCACCCTCGGAGCACATCGGCGAGTACTCCGACGCCAACATCGCGTTCCACCAGATGATCATTCGCCTCGGCGGCTCGCAGCTGATCGCGGACGCGACCAAGAACCTTTTCATCCACGTGCGCGCGATCCGCAAGGCGACCATCTCGCAGGATAACCGCGCGGCGCGCTCGATCATCGACCACCTGAAGATCATCGAAGCGCTCGAGCGTCGCGATACCGAGCTCGCCGAGCGCCTCACACGTCAGCACACGCTCGATCTGGCCGCGCACGTCGAGCGCTACTGCGATTTCCTCGATTGAGGCGGCCCCGGGCGGGCTGAGCAGTCAGGGGCGTGCCGACCTGCGCCGCGCCGGTCGCGCCGCTGGCCCCTGCGGCGCCCCCGGCTGACCGCGCGCTTCCGGGCCGCGAAGCTCCTCGCTGTGGGTTTCTCGCTGCCAGGTGCTGGAGCCGAATTGCACCAGCCGCTCGATGAGCGCTGCCCCTTCGCGCACCAGGAAGTCGCGGAAGGCGGCCGCCACCGGCGGCAGGCGCTTGGTGCGGTTGTGCACCAGGTACCAGTTGAGCATCGCGGGGAACCCCTGCACATCGAGCACCACCAGGTTCCCCGCCTTCACATCGAGACTGATGGTGTGCGCCGAGAGGAACGCCACACCGAAGCCCGCGACCACCGCCTGCTTGATGGTCTCGGTGCTGTGGATCTGCATGGCGATGTTGAGACGGGGGAACTGCCGGCCGAACACCTCGCGCATCGAGTTCCAGGTATCCGAGCCCTGCTCGCGCTGCACGAAGCGCTCCTGGTTGAGCGCCGTGCGCGGGATCTGGCGCATCTTCGCGAGCGGATGGTCGGGCGGCGCCACGATCACGTAAGGGTGTGGTGCGAAGGGCACCGACACGATGTCCATGTCGGTCGGCGGCCGCACCATCACCGCGAGGTCCGTGAGGTTGTCGGCGAGGTAGCGCAGCAGGCTCTCGCGGTTGTGCACCGTGAGGTTGAACTCGATTCCCGGGTGCGACTCGCCGAAGGCGGCGAGGATGCGCGGGAAGAAATAATCGCCGGCGCTGATCACCGCGACGTTGAGGCGTCCGCCGGTGATGCCCTTGAGCTGCGCGAGCGCGTCCTCCGCTTCCTTCAGCACCTGCGCGATGGCATTGGCGCAATGGAGCATCTCGGTCCCGGCGGCGGTGAGGTAGGTCTTGCGGCCGATCCGCTCGAACAGCGGCAGCCCCACGAAGTTGGCGAATTCCTTGATCTGGGTCGAGACCGCGGGCTGCGACAGGTGCAGCTCCGCGGCCGCGCGCGAGAAGTTCTTGTGGCGCGCGGCGGCGGCAAACACCCGCAGCTGGCGCAGCGTGATGTTTTTCATAACGCCAGCATACTCCCGCCGATGTATTCTGAAAAGCTAATGATCGGGATAGAAACCTTTAAGTTTTCTTTTAATTGGCGCAGGACTAGGGTGGTCACAAGCCCACCCAGCGGAGTCGGCCGAGATGATGAACGCAGCAGTAATCGACGAGGGCATGGCTGCCGAGCTCGAGGCGTACAACCGCGCATTTCTGGAGCTCGAGCTGTCCTGGCGCTGGGACGCTCCCACCTTCCGTGATCTCCTGAAAGTAGCCGCCGACAGGGACTGCGTCGGTGCCTACGTCGAGCGCGAACAGCCGCATCTGCTGCGCGTCTACGAGAAGTCGTTTCTGCGCGATCTGGTACTCTCGGCCAAGGACCGCTATCAACGGGAAAGCTGAGCCGACCACCTGATGAGCGTCGCGGCCGGCCGACCGCGGCGCGAGCCAGGGGAGGGTGGACGTCGTGAAGATCGCCATCGTGGGCTGTGGCGCCATCGGTGGTTATGTGGGAGCGAAGCTCGCCCTCGCGGGTGAGGCGGTCACGCTGCTCGCGCGCGGTGCAACCCTCGAAGCGCTGCGTGCCCACGGGCTGACGCTCCAACATGACGGCACGACGCAGGTCGTCCGCAACGTCACGGCCACTTCCGACTACGCCGGTGCCGGCCCCCAGGACCTGGTGATCCTCGCCGTCAAGGCGCATCAGCTCGAGGCGGTCGCGCGGCAGGTGCCGGAGCTCTGCGGCGCGGACACGATCGTCGTGACCATGCAGAACGGCATTCCCTACTGGTACTTCCATCAGCACGGCGGTGCGCTCGCCGGCAGCATCGTGCGCAGCGTCGACCCGCAGGGGACGCTGCTGCGCCTCATACCCGCCGAGCGCGTCCTCGGCTGCGTCGTGTACCCGGCGACCGAGCTGGTCTCGCCCGGGGTGATCAGGCACGTCGAAGGCGACCGCTTCCCGATCGGTGAGCTCGATGGCTCCAACAGCCCGCGCGCCCAGCGCATCTCGGCCTGCTTCACCAAGGCGGGCCTCAAGGCGCCGGTGCTCGAGAACATACGCGCGGAGATCTGGCTGAAGCTCTGGGGAAACCTGTGCTTCAACCCGATC
The DNA here is from genome assembly GCA_019235245.1 of Gammaproteobacteria bacterium. GTDB lineage: Bacteria > Pseudomonadota > Gammaproteobacteria > Steroidobacterales > Steroidobacteraceae > 13-2-20CM-66-19. Next base: position 23,804 of record JAFAKO010000272.1, on the reverse strand, counting down.
AGTGCGCTCACGCGCGCCACCCTCGCCGACATCTGCCGGTTCCCGCCGACGCGCGATCTTGCCGCCACCATGATGGCCGAGGCGCAGGCGATCGCCGAGAAGCTCGGCATCCGCTTTCGTGTGCCGCTCGAGCGGCGCATTGCCGGCGCCGAGAAAGTCGGCCACCACAAGACATCCATGCTGCAGGACGTCGAGGCCGGCCGTGCTCCCGAGCTCGATGCGCTGCTGGGCTCGGTGGTGGAGCTCGGCCGTCTCACCCAAACCCCGACACCGCACATCGACACCGTCTATGGACTGACCCACCTGCTCGCGCACTCGGTCACCGATGCGGCGGGGGGTGCCTCGCCGCCGGCGCGCGCTTCTCCCGGGGTGAGCGTCTCAGCGCGCTGAGTCCTCGGGCCGCGCCGCGATGAAGTGCGTGATGCGCGGCCGCTCGCGCGCGAGCTGCTGCACGCGGGCCTCGAGGTCACGGTCCGCGCGGGTGATGCGCTGGTGCTGGCGCATGTGCTCGAGCCAGGAATCGAGCAGCCACGTCTCGAGCATGCGCTCGGGGTTCGCGGAGTCCTGGAACAGGTGCCACTCGTAGGCGCCATCCCGCCGCCGCTCGCGCGCCAGTGGGCCGATGGCGGCGATGAACGCCTCGCGGTTCTCGGCAGCGACCTGGTACTCGACCGTCACCAGTACCGGTCCCGCGTCCTTATCGACGTCGGCGGCGACCACCGGCTGCGGCCAGTGCATGGAGGGTGTCAGGTCGGCGGCCGGGCCCGACCGCAGTCTCCAGCGCCGCGCGAGCACCATCGCCACGAGCGCGCCCGCGGCGGCGAGGTAGTGCGCGGGGGCGAGCCCCAGGTGCTCAGCCGCCTCTCCCCAGATCGCACTCCCGACGGTCAGGCTGCCGAAGAACACGGTCACGTAGACGGCGAGCCCGCGGCCGCGCACCCAGTCAGGCAGCACGGTCTGCGCCGCGACATTCAAGGTCGCGAGCACCGCGATCCAGCAGGCACCGGCGAGCAGGCAGGCGATGAAAGCCAGCCACGGCTGCTGCGCGAGCGCGAAGAGCAGCAGCGCTGCCGCGGTGCCCGCCTCGCCGAGCGCGACGACGCCGTTGGGGCCGCCGCTCAGCGCGCGCGCGCGGGGCAGGAGGAAGGCACCGCCCACGGCGCCGGCACCGATGGCCGCGAGCAGCGTGCCATAGAGGCCCGGGCCACCGTGCAGCTGGCTGCGCGCGAGCAGCGGCAGCAGTGCCCAGTAGGCGCTCGCGAACAGGAAGAAGCCCATCGCATGGATGAGCGTGGCGCGCAGCGGGATGTTGTAGCGCGCATAGCGCACACCCGCGCGCATCGCCGCGCCCAGGTGCTCGGCGGGCAGGCCGCGCGCGGTCGCGCGCGCCGGCGGCCGCCACAACATGATGACGACGATCACCCCGGCGTTGCTGATGGCGTCCAGCCAGAAGGGCGCGGCGATGCCGAGGCCGAGAATGATGACACCGGTGATCGCCGGCCCGACGACCCGGCTGATGTTGATGCCGACGCTGTTGACCGCGATGGCGGAAGGGAGCGCGGGCGCCGGCACCAGCAGCGGCACGATCGCCTGCCACGCGGGCGTCTCGAGCGCCGTCAGGATGCTGAGCAGGAAGATGAAGTTGAGGAGCGTCGCGGGCCCGACCGCGTGCAGCGAGACCAGCAGCGCGAACACCAGGCTCAGCAGCATCGTGAGGATCTCGAGCCACAGGATCAGGCGGCGCTTGTCGCACAGGTCCGCCAACGCCCCGGCCGGCAGCGCCAGCAGGAACAGCGGCAGGCTGTTGGCGACCTGCACCAGTGACACGAGCAGCGGGCTCGGATTGAGGCTGGTCATCAGCCACCCGGAGGCGGCGCTGTACATCCAGGTGCCGATGTTGGAGACGACCGTGGCGATCCACAGCCAGCGGAACACGGGGTAGCGCAGCGCTCCCCAGGCGGGGAGCGCCGTCGCCTGTGCAGCAGCGGTCGCGGGCGCAGCTACGCTGCCGGCCTTGGCAGTGTCACTCATCAGCCGTGGGCAGCCGCGTGTCAGCCGTGGTCAGCCGCGTGTCAGCCGCAGGCAGCCGCGTGGCTCCCGTGCGGCAACTTACAGCTTCTCGCCCCGCGCCATCAGGTGCTGACCGATGAACCAGCTCTGCAGCTCGTTGGTGCGGATGAGCTCGCTCACGATGAGATCGTTGGTGCCATCATCGCCCACTTTCGCCGCCTCGTGGGCGAGGGGCCGCGCCTCACCGAGGATGGTCTCGTGCGCCTCGAGCAGGCGGCGCAGCTGCGCTGGCACGCTCTCGCGTCCGCGCGGCGCGCGCGCGATGCGGCTTTCCTCGGCAACGTCCTGCGCGAGCGCGAGCGTCACGCCACCGAGTGTCTGCACGCGCTCGGCGATCGAATCCATCAGCTCCACCTGCTCGCCGTAGTGCTTGTCGAAGAGCAGATGCAGCTCGTAGAAGGTCGCCCCGGAGGTCTGCCAGTGCGCCTTCTTGTAGAGATCGCGCATCGCCATGGTGTGGGCGAGCAGACGGTTGAGCGCGGCGACACCCTGGTGGCGCACCTGTTCGGAAAGTCCCAGCCGGGAGGCCACGAGGCTGCCATAGGGTTGGATGATCGATTCTTCGTCGCTCATGGGCTTCTCCTTGTACTGGGTCGGGAGCGGTTGGCATCGTTATCGTCGCGCAGTGTAAACCGGCCGCCGCGGGAGTTGCCGCCCGCGCCGCTGGCAGTGTCATGATGGCGCTGTCCGGAGCATGTCTGAAAGGGGTGCAGACGTGAGCGCGAGCCTGGCGGTATCCTTGCGGTTTCCGCCGCCGGCCCACTCGCGGCCCCGCGTTATGTAAGTTTGCTCCGACATATGATTCAGAGAAGCCGCACCGGTGAGGCTGTCAGACTGCCCGCGAACGAGCCGCGGCTCTGCGTGCTTCCGGCGGAGAAAATTCAGGTGCCTACATGCCGCCCACCCTGCGGAAGCCGGCAGTGATTGCTGCGCTTCTGCTGGCGTCGGCCATGCTGTCGATCCAGTCGACGGACCAGGGCGGTGCACCGCGCACCAACACCGCACCATCGGCCGAGCACAAGGCGATCGTCGTGCCGCCGCTCCCGCAGACGGCGCCGCCGGCGCAGCCGGGGCCGTTCACCTACGGCGACGTGCAGAAGCTCGCCCACGATGCCGCGGCCCACGACTACAGGCAACCGCCGCAGAACCTGCCGGCCTCGCTCGCCAACCTGACCTACGATCAGTACCGCGACATCCGCTTTCGTCCTGCGAGCGCCCTGTGGCGCGGCCAGTCGCTGTTCGAGGTGCAGTTCTTCCACCGCGGCTACCGCGTACGCCAGAAGGTGAACGTGTACGAGGTGACTCCTGCGGGCGCGGGGCTCGTGGAGTACAGTCCGAGGCTGTTCACCTTCGGAAAACTGCTCAAGACACCGAAATTGTCGACGGAGGTCGGGTTCGCGGGCTTCCGCATCCACTACCCGCTGCAGACTCCCGCTTATAAGGATGAGCTGCTCGTGTTCCTCGGCGCCTCCTACTTCCGCGTCCTCGGCCGCAACCAGCATTACGGCGCCTCCGCGCGCGGCCTCGCCATCGATACCGCGGCGCAGAGTGGCGAGGAATTCCCGACCTTCACCGATTTCTGGCTGGTGCGTCCGCAGGCGACCGACCGCGCGCTCACGATCTATGCGCTGCTCGACAGCCGCAGCGTCACCGGGGCGTATCAGTTCGAGGTCCGGCCCGGAGATATCACCCAGGTCGAGGTGCGCGCCGAGCTCTACCCGCGCCGCAATATCGCCAAGCTCGGGATTGCGCCGCTCACCTCCATGTTTCTCTACGGCGCCAACGGTCTCGGGCGCCATTTCGATGACTTCCGCCCGCAGGTGCACGACAGCGACGGGCTCATGAACGAGACCGGCCACGGGCAGTGGATCTGGCGGCCGCTCGACAATCCGCGCGAGCTGCGCGTGAATCGATTCATCGACGAGAATCCCCGTGGCTTCGGCCTGGTGCAACGCGATCGCAACTTTGCGGACTATGAAGACGTCGAAGCACAGTACGAGTCGCGACCGAGCTACTGGGTGCAGCCGCTCGGCGACTGGGGTAAGGGCGGGGTGGAGCTCGTCGAGATACCGAGCGACGAGGAGATTCACGACAACATGGTCGCCTACTGGGTACCGGATCAGGCCGTGGCGGCGGGCAAGCCCTTGAGCTTTGCCTACCTGTTGTCGGCGTTCGCCGAGCATCAGCGCTGGCCGCCCGGCGGGCGCGAGGTCGCGGTACGCAGCGGCAACCCCGCGGTCGGCGATAACAAGGGCCGCTTCGGGCCCGGGGCCCGGCGCATGCTGGTCGAGTTCGCCGGCGGCGAGCTCGATGGGCTCGAGGGCGCACAGCCCGTGAAGGCCGAGCTGAGCGCCGACAACGGCCAGATCGAGGCGCTCACCGTGCAGCGGGTGCCCGAGAGCGGCCACTGGCGCGTCGCCTTCATCGTCACCCCGAAACCGAAGAAGCCGACGGTGGACATGCGCTGCTACCTGAGCCTCTACGGTGAGGTGCTGACCGAGACCTGGGTGTACCAATGGTCGCCGTGAGCGAGCGCCGCATCTGCTGGACGCTGCGCCTGCGCCGCGCGCTGTTCTTCGGCCTCACTTTCCTCACCTCAGCGGCGGCCACCGCGCTGCTGCTCGATGTGCTCGAGGCGAACGGCCTCACCGCCATCGAAGTGGTGGGGCTGGTGCTGTTCTTCGGGCTCTTCACCTGGATCGCGGGGGCGCTGTGGACCGCGATCGCCGGTTTTGCCATGCAGCTCGCCGGGCGCGATTCGATCGGCATCGATGCGCGCGCGCTCGCCGGCCGCGCGCTCAGCACGCGCACCGCGGTCGTCATGCCGATCTACAACGAGGACCCGGTACGGGTCGGCGCGGGCCTCACCGCCACCTGGTCCTCGCTCGCGCGTGAGAGCGAGCAGGGCGCGTTCGATCTCTACATTCTCTCGGACACGAGCGATGAGCAGATCGCGGTGGACGAGGAGCGCATGTGGCAGGGCCTGGTCGCGCGCTACGGCGCCGGACGGGTCTTCTACCGGCGCCGTCGCGATCGCAGCGAGCGCAAGGCCGGCAACATCCTCGATTTCGTGCGCCGCTGGGGCGCGAGCTACGAATGCATGGTGGTGCTCGATGCCGACAGCGTCATGAGCGGCCACGCGCTCGTCACGCTCGCGCGCGCCATGGAAGCGCACCCGCGCATCGGCATTCTCCAGTCGCTGCCGCTCACCGCCGGCCGCGAGACGCTCTTCGGACGGCTCATCCAGTTCGGCTCACGGCTGCAGAGCGGGATGCTCTCCTCGGGGCTCGCCTGGTGGCAGGCCGGTGAGGGCAACTACTGGGGCCACAACGCCATCGTGCGCCTCGCGCCGTTCGCGCAGTTCTGCACGCTGCCGCGACTCTCGGGGCGGCCGCCGCTCGGTGGCGAGATCCTGAGTCACGATTTCGTCGAGGCCGCCTTCATGCGCCGCGCCGGGTTCGAGGTGCGCCAGATCCCCGAGCTTTCCGGCAGCTGGGAGGAGGTGCCCCCGAACGTCATCGACTACGCCGCCCGCGACCGGCGCTGGACCCAGGGAAACCTGCAGCACTCGCGCGTGCTCCCGTTCCCGAACCTCCATCCGCTCAGCCGCGTGCACCTGCTGACCGGCATCGTGGCGTACGTGAGCTCGCCCATGTGGTTCGCGCTGCTGCTGCTCTCCTCACTCCTCTCGGCCATCGAGGCGGCGAAGAAGCCGGAATACTTCTGGCCGGGACTGCAGAGCCTGTTCCCGCACTGGCCGCAGATCCGCAGCGGCGAGATCGCGGTGCTGTTCGCGCTCACTCTCGTGGTGTTGCTGCTGCCGAAGATCCTCGGCGCGAGCCTCGCGATCCGCGACCGGACGCTGCGTGGCCAGTATGGCGGCAGCGTGCCGCTGATCCTGAGCCTGCTGGTCGAGCAGCTCTTCAGCATGATGCTCGCCCCCACCATGATGCTGTTCCATTCCACCTTCGTCGCGCAGACGCTGCTCGGCCGCTCGGTGTCCTGGAATGCGCAGGATCGCACCGAGCGCGGCGTGACCTTCCGCGAGGCGTTCAGCCGCCAGAAGTGGCACCTGGCGCTCGGGGTGGCCTGGGGCGCGGCCATGCTGTATCTCGCGCCGCAGTTCTTCTGGTGGCTGACTCCGGTGTTGTTGGGACTCTATGTCGGCATTCCGCTGACCGTCTGGACGAGCCGCACCAGCGCGGGGCGCCACTTCCGCAACCTGGGGCTGCTGCTCACCCCGGAAGAGACCGCGCCGCCGCCGGAGCTCGTTGCCCTGAGCCGCGCGGAGGACCTGCTGCAGTTGGTTTCCACGCCCGGCCCGCTCGTCCCGCCACCGCCCCCGCTGCGGCCGACACCCGCCTGGTACCCGCCGCAGCGCAAGTCGGGCTGATCTAACTACTTAGGAGAGTCGAGATGAAGCGATATGCGTCTTTCGTAGCCGGTGCCCTGTTGCTCCTGTGCGCGGCGGGGAGCCGCGCGGATGACTACAGCGACAGCATCCAGCTGTTCAAGGACGCCGGGGACAGCAAGGGATTCTTCGACAACTGCTATGGCTACGCGATCTTCCCGGGCATCGGCAAGGGCGGCTTCATCGTCGGCGGCGCCCACGGCAACGGCCGCGTCTATAAGAAGGGCGCCTGGGTGGGCGATGTCTCCATGACGCAGGTCAATATCGGCTTCCAGATCGGCGGCGAGGCGTTCCGCGAGATCATCTTCTTCCAGGATCAGCGGGCCTACGATGAGTTCACCAACGGCAGCTTCGAGTTCGGCGCGGATGCGACCGCGGTCGCCATCACCGCCGGGGCAGGGGCGTCCGCCGGCACCACCGGCGCGAGCGCCAACGCGAGCGGCGGCCAGAGAGATGCGAAGACGAGCGGCAAGTACTACCGCGGCATGGCGACCTTCGTCATCCTCAAGGGTGGCGCCATGGCCGGGGTGTCGGTCGGCGGCCAGAAGTTCAACTACAAGCCGAAATCATCCTGAGCGCGCGGTCTATTGTGTGAAAGGGCAATAGTTAGGCAGTTGGCTAAGTATTGCCCTTCGGACCGCTAGTGCGCCCGCGGCACCCCCGGCGCCCGCTGCGCTCCGCCTGCATCACTCGCCGCGCGCCGCGCGCTCGATGAGGGGCACTACCGCCGCGAGGTTCGCCGCGAGCGCCGCGTCGAGCCCGTGGCGGCGGATGATGTACTGCGGGTCGTTGTAAGCCACCTGGGTGCTGCCGGCGGCGTCCTCCCAAACCAGTGCCTTGAGCGGCAGGTCGAGGCCGGCGGCCGGCACGCTCTGCATGAGCGGCGTCCCGGCGCGTGGATTGCCGAAGATCAGCATCTGCTCGGGACGCATGGTGAGCCCGGCACGGGCGGCATCGCCGCTGAAATCGATACGGGCAAAGATCATGACGCCGCGCTCCTTGAGGAGCGACTCGAGCCGCTCGAGGGTCTGCGGCACCGGGTGACGTGAGCCGATGCAGGTGATGCCGTTGTCCACGGTGTGCTCGTTGTCCACGGTGTGCTCCCGGGATGGCGCGGTGCGATACCGCGAACGCGCTCTGGGGGATGGGTAAAACCAAGCATAGGCCCGTACGTGCGCTCGTGTCATCGCACCCGCGTAGCCCACGTCCTACAGCCGCTTCAGTCTCCGCCCCGGTGCGAGCGGCGGCGCGAGCGTCCAAAGTGCGCCCAGCATGTTAGAAACTTGCCCGGTGCAAGCGGAGGAAAAATCATGCTGCACTACGCCGTTGTTTTCTTCGTCATCGCGATCATTGCTGCGGTGCTCGGCTTCGGTGGCATCGCCGCCGGGGCGGCCGGCATCGCCAAGATCCTTTTCGTGGTGTTCCTGATCGGCGCGATCATCACTTTCCTGGTCGGCCGCTCACGGGTTTAGAGGTCGCTCCATGACTACGCCTTTCAACAATCAATGGGTCCTCGATCGCGCGCGTGCACGGCGGCGTGACCGCATCGCGGTCGGCGGCGCCCCGGAGCAGTCCCCGCCCGACTCGCACCCTGAGGCGGAGCCGGACGCGGCCCGCACGCCGGGAGCCGTGCGGGGCGGGCACCGGGGACCGGGCTTTGGTCCGGCGTTCGCCGGCAGCCCGCGCAAGCGGCCGCGCTGGATCGACCGCGACACCTGAGCCAGTAGTAGTCTTCCCTTCATAAGTCGGTAACGCATCAGGCGCCGCCCGTCCGGGCGGCGCCTCGCTGCCGCGCTCGTGCTGCGGCTCGGCGGCGCCCCTTGCTACACTTCCCCGCGGGGGTCGGGGAGGCAATGCGATGAACGATCAGGTGGCGACCATAAGCCACACGAAGGACACGCTCATCGATCTGGCGATCCGCTTCGGGCCGCGGCTCTTTACCGCGCTGGCAATCCTCGTGGTCGGGCTCTTTCTCGGGGGCTGGGTGAGCCGCTGGTTCGAGCAGTTCCTCGGACGGCGCGACCTCGATCCCCCGCTGCGGCTGCTGCTGAGCCGGATCGCCTGGGCGCTGTGCGTGCTGCTGTTCGCGCTGATGGCGTTGCAGAACCTCGGCGTCGAGCTGCTGCCGCTGCTCGCGGGCCTCGGCGTCATCGGGGCGGGCGTGGCGCTCGCGACGCAGGGCGTGCTCAGCAATATGGTCGCCGGTCTCTCGATCATCTTCGCCAAGCCCTTTCGCGTCGGCGAGTACATCGCCATCGCGGGGGTGGAGGGCCTGGTGGAGTCGGTCACACTCTTCAACACGACGCTCGGACACGTCGATCACTCGCGCGTGGTCGTCCCCAACCGCAAGGTGGTGGGCGAGATCCTCCACAACTACGGCCGCATCCGCCAGGTGGAGGTCAGCGTCGGCGTCGCCTACGACAGCGACATGGCGGGTGTGATCGGTGTGATCCGCGCGGCGCTCGAGGCCAACGCGCGCGTGCTGCGTGAGCCGCAGCCGGTCGTACAGCCCATGCAGTTCGGCGATTCCGCGGTGAGCATCGCCGTGCGGCCCTGGGTCGCCGTGGAGGACCAGGTAACCGCGACCGGGGAGATCCACACCGCGGTGCTCGCGGCGCTGCGCGCCCGCGGCGTCGTGATGCCGCCGCCGCAGCGCGAGGTGCGGCTCGTCGGCGCGCCTGCCTGAGGGGCGTCGCCTCGATGATGGAGTGCGCGCACCCCGAGCTCCCGCACGATGTCCGCAACGGCCCGGCAGGGCGGGCAGCGCTGCTGTGCGCCGCTGCAGCGATGCTCCTGGTGCAGGTTACGCTCGCCGGCTGCTCGCTGATTTCCATCAAGAGCCCCGAGCGGCCCCTGTCCACGCGGGACATGAACGCGCGCGTCCTGACGCGCGAGCTGACGACGCACTTCCTCGAGGCGAGCGCACGCAGCACCGACAACATCCTCGCGAGTGAGTCCGACCCGCTGGTCATCGAGCACACCCTGCGCTGGGAGCTCGGCGTGATCGAGGTAAGCCGCGACGCCGAGACGCAGTTGGCGCCCCTCATGAGCCTGCTCGACACCTGGGCACTCGCCCTGCAGCTGCAGGGGTTCATGAGCGAAGGCGCCCCGGGCGGTAAGCTGTTCGGCACCCACCAGGCGGCGCTGCGCGAGCTCACCGGCAACTACGCCGACGATGCGCAGAGCCTGGCGCGCTCGCTCCTGACACCTAAAGAGTTCAGCGAGTATCAAACGTTCGTGAGCGGCTACGTACGCGATCACCCGTTCCAGGACCTGCGCTTCGCCCGGCCCTCGGTGCCCACCGAGTGGAGTCGCCAGAAGGGCGCCGAGTCGAGCCTGCTCGATGAGGTCGGCACCATTCCGCAGGCGCTCGCCGACACCTCCCAGCGGCTGCAGATTTATGGCGACACCGTGCCGCAGCAGGCGGTGCGGCGCACGCAGCTGGCGATGCGGGAATCGGGTTACGCGCCGAGTGAGGTGCGCGCCGCGCTCGCGCGTCTCGATGAGCGGCTCGAGCGGCTCACCGCCGTGGCCGAAGGGTCACCGGAGATGGTGAGGGGTGCAGAGGCGGAGCTGCGGGCGGGTCTGCGGGAGCTGATGGTGCGGATGGATAGCTCCATGCGCGCGGGAGCGGAGGCCGTGCACGCCGAGCGCGAAGCGCTGTTCGCAGAGATCCAGCAGGAGCGGGCGGCGCTTTTCGCAGCCGTCGACGTGCAGCGCCAGGCGCTCACCGCCGATGCGGCCCGCATCGGCGACCAGCTGGTGCGCAGCTCGGGCGAGCAGGTCAGGCATTTCACGCGCCAGGCGCTGGTCCTCGTGATCCTGTTGATCGCGGTGCTCTTCGGCCTGCCCTTCGTGGCGGGTTACCTGGTCGGCCGCGCCCGCTCCCCGCTGCGCCACTCCTGAGCCATCGCGCGCTTGCGCGTGCCGATTTCAGCCGCCATCGGCCGCGAGCAGCTCGCGCGCCGCGCGCTCACCGCTCAGGAGCGCTCCCGCGACCGTCCCGCCTTCCTCCTCGTCGGTCGCCTCCCCGGCAAAGAACAACGTGTCCTCGAGCGGCCGTGCCAACGCTGTGCGCGCCGACTGCGCGCCGACCGTGACGTAGCTGTAGGCACCGCAGGACAAGGGGTCCTGCTGCCAGTCGTGGTAGTAGAAGGCGCGCAGCTCCGACTCGAGGTCGACATCCGTGCCGAACAGGTGCTCGAGGCTCTCGAGTGCCGTGCACACGAGATCCGCGGGCGCCGCGCCCGCGGCGAGCCGTTTCGCACGCGGGCCGCCCGCCCAGGCAACGAGCAGCGGCGCGCTCGCGGGGGCGGGGGTCCAGAACGTCGGGAACTCGGCCTCGGGCACGTGGAAGAAGCCGGCATCATGGTAGCGGCCCTGCTCGAGGGTCTCCCAGAAGGCGCGCGCGAACAGCAGCTGCAGCTTGATGACCGGTCCTGACGCGAGACCGGCGAGCGCGGTGCGCTTCGCCGCGAGCGCGGGCATGAATTGCACGGCGCCGTGCGCACCGGCGAGCTGCTGCAGGACGCCGAGCGGCAGCGCCACGATCGCGCGCGGCGCGTGCAGCGCGAAGGGTGCGCCGCAGAATTCCCCGGCGACCTCGACCGAGCCGCGCGACCAGCGCACGCGCTGGACGGGCGACTGCAGGCGCAGCCGCAGCCCCTCGCCCGTCAGACCCGCCATGAGCGCTTCCAGCAGCGACTCGTAGCCCTCGCGCGGCCGCGACTGCGGTCCGCCACCTAAGGTGTCGCCGGTCCACTCCTCGACGATGGAGCGTGCGCTCGCGCGCGAGGTGTCGGCCGCGTCGAAGCCCTCGGCCATCATGCGCGCGTACTGCCGCTGCTCCGGGCTCAACACCGCGGCGAGGTGCTGATCGAGGAACGTATCGAGCGACAGGTCCGCGCGCTCGAGGGCATCACTCGCCGCCATCGCGGCGCGGATCGGCGCGAAGAAGTCATCGCGATGCTGGAGCTGTCCTTCCTCGAGGCCGTAATGGCTGTCCGCCGCCTCGATGACCGCGCTGCCGGCGCGCTCGAGGAGGTTCACGGTGACCGGGGCATGGCCGTGAATGAATTCCGCGCCGAGCTCGATCGGCACGGCGACGCCCGGCTCGCGGCGCGTCCAGATGCGGCCGCCGACGCGGTCGCGCGCTTCGAGCAGCGTCACGCGCCGCCCGGCGCCGACGAGCTCGCCGGCGGCGCGCAGGCCCGCCGCACCCGCGCCGATCACGATGACATCACAGTCCCGCTGAACCACGACCGTTGTCCGAGCCGCGCGTGCTCACCCGAGCGCCTGCGTGAGATCAGCGATCAGGTCCTCCGGCTCCTCGATCCCGACCGAGAGCCGCAGCAGATTCTCCGGCGCGCGTGTCCCCGGTCCCTCGATGGAGGCGCGGTGCTCGATGAGGCTCTCCACGCCGCCGAGGCTGGTGGCGCGGGTGAAGAGCCGGGTGCGCGCGGCGACGCGCAGCGCCGCCTCCCGTCCGCCCGCGACGCACACCGACAGCATGCCGCCGAAGCCTCCGCGCATCTGGCGCAGCGCGATTGTATGGCCGGGATGCTCGCGCAGCCCCGGATAGAAAACGCGCTCGACCGCGGGGTGCCGGGCGAGGAATGCGGCGACCTTCGCCGCGCCCGCGCACTGGGCGCGCACCCGCAGCGCGAGCGTTGCGAGGCTGCGCCGCAGCAGCCAGCAGTCGAACGGGGCGAGCGCGGCTCCGGCCATCCGCTGCCACTCCTGCAGCCGCCCGAGCAGTGCTGCGTCCTCGCGCACCGCCACCACGCCCGCGAGCACATCGCTGTGGCCGCCGAGATACTTGGTACCGCTGTGAATGATGAGATCGACGCCGGACTCGAACGGCCGTTGGCACACCGGCGTCGCGAAGGTGTTGTCGCACACGACGAGCGCGCCTGCGCGGTGGCCGAGTTCCACGAGCGCGGGCAGGTCGACGACATTCAGCAGCGGGTTCGTCGGTGTCTCGATCCACAGCAGCCGCGGGCGCGCCGTGCCTCCCTTCAGTACTGCCTCGACCCGCGCGGCATCGGCGAGATCGACGAACTCGATGCGCGCCCCGCGGCGCTCGGCGAACACGCTGAACTGCCGCAGCGAGCCGTAGTAGCCCTCCTGCGAGGCGATGAGGCGATCGCCGGCGGCGAGGAGCTCCAGCACCGCCATGTTGGCGGCGAGCCCTGAGGCGAAGGCTGCCGCGCCCACGCCTCCCTCGAGCTGCGCGAGGCAGGCTTCCAGTGCCGTGCGATTCGGCGTGCCTTCGCGACTGTAGCGGTAGCCTCGCGGATATTCGCCATCCGCGTCGCGCTCGAAGGTGGTGCTGAGGTGAATTGGCGCGGCGACCGCGCCGGTCGCCGCCTCGGGTGCGTGTGCCGCATGCACGCACAGCGTATTGAGACCGGCCGGCTCGCTCATTGCGCTTTTCCTCGCCCGATGCACACTGAGCTTACACTATCGGTCCGGCCGCTCTCTGCAGCGGCGGCCCGATGACCGATGACCGATGAGCGAGGAGCAGCATGCCTCTTGAGCGCGACACGTGGCCCGAGCTTCCCTACGAGGCGTGGCGTGACACCGCAGCGACCCTGCACCTGTGGACGCAGATCGCCGGCAAGGTGAGGCTGTCACTCACACCGTGGGTGAACCACAGCTGGCAGGTGCCGCTGTACGTGAGTGCGTGCGGGCTCACGACCTCTCCCGTACCCGCGGCCGGCGAGCTCATCGAGCTCGAGTTCGATTTTCTTCAGCACCGGCTGCTCGCCCGCTCGAGCCGTGGCACGCAATCGGGCTTCGCGCTCGAGCCGCAGACGGTCGCCGACTTCTACGGACGCATGCGGGGCGTGCTGCAGGAGCTCGGCGTCGCGGTGACGATCAACGAGCGCCCGGCGGAGCTGCGCGATGCGATCCCTTTTCCGCAGGATCGCAGCCACGGGGCCTACGATGCCGCCGCCGTGCAGCGCTTCTGGCGGGCGCTCGTGAAGATCGACACGGTGCTCAAGCTCTTTCGCAGCGGCTTCCTCGGCAAGGTGAGCCCGACGCATTTTTTCTGGGGAAGCTTCGATCTCGCGGTGACGCGCTTCTCCGGCCGGCGCGCGCCGCTCCATCCGGGCGGTATCCCGGGGCTTGCGGATGCCGTGACGCGCGAAGCCTACTCGCACGAGGTGAGCAGTGCCGGCTTCTGGCCGGGGAACGATGCCTTCCCGCGCGCCGCCTTCTACTCATACGCCTGGCCCGAGCCGCCCGGCTTCAGCACCGCCGCGGTGCCCCCCGGTGCCACCTACAACACGGATCTCGGAGAATTCATCCTGCCGTACGAGCAGGTGCGGCAGGCGGCGGATCCGCAGGCACTGCTGCTCGAGTTCCTGACGCGTACCTACGAGGCGGCGGCGGATAACGGTCACTGGGATCGCGCAGCGCTCGAGTGCGAGCTCGGCGTCCCCGGACGCGTGCGGCCGCTGTCGTAAGGTGAGCAGATGAAATCCCTGGGCCGAAGACCCGAGGGCAGCCGCCTCGAGCGCCTGCGCGCCTCACCGCTGTGGACGGGGGAGGGCTTTCGCAACCGCCACCCCATCATCGCCGGCCTGCGCGATCCCGCCACGCCTCCCCCGACGCTGCGCGAGTTCCTCTGCAAGAGCGATCGGCGCGTGCCGCCTTCCCCGCTCCCCGCGGTCGATCCGCTCGAGGCGTGGACGCGCCGGCCCGGCAGCGGGCTGCGCGTCACCTGGCTCGGTCACTCGACGCTCCTCGTCGAGATCGATGGCCTGCGGGTGCTCACCGATCCGGTGTGGGGTCCGCGCGCCTCGCCGCTGCGCGTCGCCGGCCCGCGCCGCTTCCAGCCGGTGCCGGTATCGCTGCGCGCGCTGCCGCCGCTCGACCTGGTGCTCATCTCGCACGATCACTACGACCATCTCGACTACCCGACGATCCGGCAGCTGCGCCGGCGCCGCATGCCGTTCGTCACCTCGCTCGGTGTCGGTGCGCATCTCGAGTCCTGGGGCGTGCCACCTGAGCAGATCATCGAGCTCGACTGGTGGGAAACCTTCGCGCTGCCGGGGACCGAGCTCACGATCACGGCGACGCCCTCGCAGCACTTCTCGGGCCGCACGCTCCGCAGCCGCAACAGCACGCTCTGGTCCTCGCTCGTCCTGCGCTCGAAACGGCATACCGTGTTCTTCAGCGGCGATACCGGCCTCACCACCGAGTACCGTGATATCCGGGCGCGCTTCGGACCGTTCGATCTCGTAATGCTCGAGATCGGCGCGTTTCATCCCGCCTGGGGCGACATGCACCTGGGACCGGAGAACGCGCTCAAGGCGCTGGCGCTCCTGGGGGGCGGACCGTTCCTGCCGATCCACTGGGGCACCTTCGCGCTCGGCATGCACGCCTGGGACCAGCCCGCGGAGGCGTTGCTGGAGCTCGCCGGTGAGGGCGGTGCGCAGCTCATGATGCCGCGCCTCGGGGAGGCGGCGGAGCCCGCACGCGCCGAGCGCGTCGCGCCCTGGTGGCGCGAGGCGGGCGAGCACGGCCGGCGGCGCGGGCTTGGGTCACTCGCCGGTGGCGCGCTGCCGAAGACCCTTCCCTGGCCGCTCGACTGAGGTGCGGCGGGGTGATAAACGCACGCTTCGGCAATAGTTAGCAAACTACCTAACTATCGCGCGAACGCCCCGCGAACACGCGCCGTAAGCGCGCTCGCGCGAACCGCACCGCGGCGGCTGGACTGGCCGCTGCGATTTGGGTATGAGTGTTGGAAATGACCGCAGCGATCAAGACGACCGAGATCTTCCTGATCGCGATGGCCGTCATCTTCACCGTTCCGTACCTGATCTGGCGCGTGCTGCGGACCGATTACTTCGCGCCGCTCGTCGTCGTGCAGATCCTGACCGGCGTGCTGCTCGGGCCCGGCATTCTCGGCAAGCTCTTCCCGGCCTACTACGCCTACCTCTTCCGCCCGGAGGTGATCGCGCCACTGAATGGCATCGCCTGGTGGGCGGGGATGCTGTTCGTATGGGTCACCGGCATCGAGCTGGATCTGAAGAAGGCCTGGAGCCATCGGAGCGAGTCGGGCACCGCGGCCGCGCTCGCCCTCGGCGTGCCGCTCCTCCTCGGGAGCGCCGCCGCGCTCGGGCTGCTGCAGTTTCCCGGCTGGCTCGGTGCCCGGGCCTCGCCCTGGCAGTTCGTGCTCGGTGTCGGCATGGGGTGCGCGGTCACCGCGCTCCCGGTGCTGGTGCTGCTCTTGGACAAGCTCGAGATTCTGCGCACGCCGATGGGGCAGCGCCTGCTGCGCTACGCGAGCCTCGATGATGTCGCGATCTGGTGCGTGCTCGCCGTCATCCTCATGGACTGGTCGCGGGTGGGTCGGCAGGTGAGCTTCCTGCTGCTCTTTGCGGTGGCGAGCTGGGGATTCCGGCGGGTGATGCAAGCGCTGGGCGCACGCGACCGCTGGTACGCGGCGCTCATCTGGGTGTTGGCGTGCAGCTGGGCCGCGGAATGGGCGGGGCTGCATTTCATGGTCGGGGCGTTTCTCTCGGGCGCGGTGCTCGATGCGGAGTGGTTCGAGCCCGCGGAGATGGATCGTTTCCGCCGCTACGTGCTGCTCGGATTCATGCCGGTGTTTTTCCTCTCGACGGGCCTGCGCACCAACTGGGATCTCGGCGGGAGCGCGGTGCTGCTCGCGGCTCTCGTGCTGCTCGCCGCCGCGATCGGTGGCAAGCTGCTCGGCACGGCGATCGCCGGACGCATCCTCGGCTGGGCGGCCGATGAAGCCGCCATCATCGGCTGGCTTCTCCAGACCAAGGGGCTCGTGATGATCGTCTTCATCAACGTGCTGCTCGATACCGGGCTCATCAGTAGCGAGACTTTCACCGCGCTCCTCCTGATGGCGGTCGCGAGCACCATGCTGACGGTGCCGATGGTGGCCGGCAGGCTGCGCCGCGCCCGCGACCTCATTTTCAAGGCGGCCTGAGCCGCCGCCGCCGGCGCTGTCCTACAAAATCGCGGCTCCCGCAGGCCTCAGCCCGGCGTGCCGTGCGTCACAGAACCGCTCGTCGCCCGAACGGAACTCAAATGGCGTGGCGCAGGTCACACGGCGGACCGCAACGCCCGTCCGACGGGGCCTGCGGGCGTGCCGCGCATCACGGCAATGCCATCCCGGCTCTGGTTTCCTTGAAACATGGGCGCGCTACGGTTCAGCCTTGACGCGCAGACACCGCTTCGCAGAAGGGTGCGGGCGATAGGAGTACGCCATGTACGCCATTGACGTACGTACGCCGCTGACCTATAAACGGAGACAGGCCGTCATCTCCCGCAGGCGGCCTGCTCACCCCGGGCCAGCGACCTCGATGAAGAGCGAGATCATCTGCTTCGACAAGATGCTGGTGAACCTGCGTCTCGCGACGGCGCGTGGCCGGCTTGTGCGCCGCGCCGGCGAGGCCAATGAGATTAACGCCCTTACGGTGAAGCGCCTGCGCGGCTGGACGCGCTTGAGTCAGCCGGAGTTCGCGCGCCTGCTCGGGGTCGAGCTCAGCACACTGCGCAACTGGGAGCAGGGGCGACGCGAGCCCGCCGGTCCCGCCCGCGCGCTGCTGCGGGCGATCTGCAACGATCCGGAAAACGTACTGCGCGCCCTACGCAGCAGCGGTGCCCTCCGCAGCAGCGGTGCCCTACGCAGCAGCGGTGCTCTGCGCAGCAGCGGTGCTCTGCGCAGCACCGGTGCCCTGCGCAGCAGCGGCGGTCTGCGCCGCGCCCCGGCCCTGCGCCGCCGCGAGGTGCACGCATGAAGCTGCGCGCACTGCTTTCGATCGCTGCCGGCGCCGCGCTCCTGTGCGCGGCGGCTGGCGCTTTCGCTGCGCCCGCGGGAGTCGCTCCCGCCGTCACCGCCGCACCTGCGACTGCGCCTCCGGCGACCGCGCCCGGTCCGATCGCCACCGCCGAGCCGAGCGGCGCACTGCGCGAGCCGCAGGCGGTGCTCTTCGATCCGTTCCTGAGCGAGCTCGAGGAGCGCACGTTCCGCTACTTCTGGGATACCGCGAATCCGGCGAACGGGCTGATCCCCGATCGCTACCCGACACCATCGTTCGCGAGCATCGCGGCGGTCGGCTTCGGACTCACCGCCTATCCGATCGGTGTCGAGCGCCACTACATCACCCGCGCCGAAGCCCGCGACCGGGTGCTGGCGACGCTGCGCTTCTTCATGCGCGCCCCGAATCAGCACGGGTTCTTCTACCACTTCCTCGACATGAAGAGCGGCGCGCGCGCCAATGACAGCGAGGTGTCGACGGTCGATACCGCGCTGCTGCTCGCCGGCATGCTCTTCTGCCAGAGCTACTTCGACACGCAGCACCCGCGCGAGGTGCAGATCCGCAAGCTCGTCGATGACATCTACCGCCGCGTCGACTGGACCTGGGCGCAGCCGCGGCCGCCGGTCGTGGCGCTCGCCTGGACCCCGGAGAGTGGCTTCTCCGGGATCGACTGGCAGGGCTACAACGAGGCCATGCTGGTTTACCTGCTCGCGCTCGGCTCACCGACCCACGCCATCAGCCCGCAGGCCTGGGACACGTGGACCAGCACCTACGACAAGCACTGGGGCACGCTCTACGACCAGACGTATCTCAGCTTCGGGCCGCTCTTCGGACACCAGTACACGCACGTGTGGGTGGACTTCCGCGGCATCCGCGACGCCTACATGCGTGCGCACGGGCTCGATTACTTCGAGAACAGCCGCCGCGCCACCTATACGCAGCGCCGCTATGCCATCGCCAATCCCAAGCACTGGCAGGCGTACGGCAAGAACGTCTGGGGCATCAGCGCCTCCGATGGACCGGGTGGCACCGAGCGCTACGAGGGTCAGGATGCTTCCTTCATGCGTTATGCCGCGCGCGGCGTCGGCATCGGCCGCATCGTCGACGATGGCACCATCGCGCCGACCGCCGCCATCAGCTCGCTCCCCTTCGCCCCCGAGATCGTGCTGCCGGCGACGCTCGAGATGTACCACCGCTACGGCTCCTCGATCTACTCGGTCTACGGCTTTCTCGATGCGTTCAACGCGAGCTTCAACAGCAAGCCGGATGCGGCCGGGCAGTCGCACACGCACGTGCCGGATTCCACGGTCCAGCGCCCCGACAAGAACGGCAATCCCGGCTGGGTCGATCAGGACTACATCGGGATCGATGAGGGACCGATCCTCGCCATGATCGAGAATTACCGCAGCGACCTGGTGTGGCGCGTGATGCGCAACGATCCGTACCTGCGCACCGGCCTCGAGCGCGCGGGATTCTCCGGCGGCTGGCTCGCACCGGGGCAATGAGATCGGCCGCCGTCGCGGGCCTCATCGCCCTCGGCCTGGCAGCCCCCGCTGCGCCGCTGCTCGCGCAAACCGCGGAAACCATCACCGTCGACGCCACCGCTGCCGCGCAGCCTTTCGGGCACTTCTGGGAGCACATGTTCGGCTCGGGCCGCGCGGTGTTGAGCCTGCGCGAGAGCTACCGCGAGGACCTGCGCGCGGTGCGCCAGGTGACCGGGATCTCCTACGTGCGCTTCCATGGCCTCCTGCACGACGAGATGGGGGTCTACACCCTGGGTCCGCACGGCGAGCCGGTCTTCAACTTTTCCTACATCGACCAGGCCTACGACGGGCTGCTCGCCAACGGCGTGCGCCCGCTGGTCGAGCTCTCCTTCATGCCCTCGAAGCTCGCCGCCCGCGAGACCCATCAGAGCTTCTGGTACCGGCCGATCACCTCGCCGCCGAAGGACTACAAGCTGTGGGACGCGCTGATCACGGCGCTCGCCCGCCACCTCATCGAGCGCTACGGCATCGAGGAGGTGAGCCAGTGGTATTTCGAGGTGTGGAACGAGCCGAACCTCGATTTCTGGGCGGGCGAGCCCAAGCAGTCGACTTACTGGACGCTCTACGATCACACCGCGCGCGCGCTCAAAGCCGTCGATGGGCGGCTGCGGGTCGGCGGCCCGGCGACCGCGCAGGCCGCGTGGGTGCCGGCCTTCCTGCGCCACTGCAGCGAGAACCATGTGCCGGTAGATTTCGTGTCGACCCATGTGTATGGCGATGACACCGCGAAGAACATCTTCGGCACCCAGGAGCCTATCTCGCGGCGTCAGATGGTTTGCCGCGCGGTGCAGAAGGTGCACGGTGAGATCCAGGCCTCACCGCTTCCCGCCATGCCGCTCATCTGGACGGAATTCAACGCGAGCTGGAGCAACCATCCGGAAGTGACCGATGCGCCCTTCATGGGCCCGTGGCTCGCGGAGACCATCCGCCAGTGCGATGGCTTCGTGCAGGAGATGTCGTACTGGACCTTCTCGGACGTGTTCGAGGAGCAGGGCGTGGTGAAGACGCCCTTCTATGGCGGCTTCGGACTCATCGCGGCCGGTGGGATTCCGAAGCCGGCGTTCAACGCGTTCGCGCTGCTGCACGGCCTGGGTGAGGAGCGGCTCGCGAACGATGCACCTGGAGTGCTCGCGACCCGCCGCCGGGATGGGACACTCGTGCTCGCGCTGTGGAACTACGCCGAGGCGGGGGAGCACGTGCCAGCGCGCAAGATCGCGCTGCGCTTCAGTCACACCAAGGCTGCAAGCGCGAGCGTGCAGTCAATCGACGATGAGCACGGCAACGTCCATGTCGCTTACGAGCGCATGGGCTCGCCCCGCTACCCGACACAGCGCGAGCTCGCGCAGCTGCGGGAAGCCGCGGCCGTGCCGCCGGCGAGCACCCGCACGCTGCAGTCCGGGGAGCTCGATCTCGAGATTCCCTCCGACGGGCTCGTGCTCGTGACGGTGCCGTTGGTCCGCTAGGCTTCCGCTAGGTCGTTTTCGCCGTCCACGAGGCGCACCAGCCGCTCGCCTTCACTGCCTTGCCGGGGAACAGCAGGCACGGACCCTGCGCGGAGCCCGCCGGTCCCTGGTAGAGCTGGCAGTTGGCACACTTGCTGTTCGGTTTCGCGTCCGTCGCCTTGGTCGCATCCGTGGTGTACTTGAGCGCCTTGGCGGTCGGATCATCGGTCGTGACGAGCGGCAGGTCGGCCGCCCATGCCGAGCGCAGCGCCCCGGCCGCGAGCGGCGTGAGCGCGAGCCCGACCGAGACTTTCTGCAGCAGCCGCCGCCGCGATGCATCGAAGGTGTTCTTCATCATGTTCTCCAATCTGACCCAAGTACTCACAGGAGCGGGGGCTGGATGGCCTCCGGCACCGCCGCAGTGCGCCGCCCCTGGCGTGCCGGCGCACGCGGTGCGCGCGGCGCCGTCGCCTGCGGGCGGCGCTCCACATTCGACCTGAAGCCGCGCGGCTTGACAACGAGCACGTCGCAGCGGAGGTGATCGAGCGTGCGTTCCGCGGCATTGCCGATGAAAAGCCGCGCGATCGCCGAGCGCGACACCGCGCCCATGACGACGACCGCCGCACCGCTGCGGCGCGCGAAGGTGCCGAGCTCCTCGGCCACCTCGCCCATGCGGATGTGACAGCGCGCCGGCGTAATGCCGGCCTTGGCCGCGAGCTCGCCGATGGCGTGCGTGACCTGCGCCGTGTGCGTCTCTTCCACCTCCGGCGGCAGCATCATGAGCGGCGCAGCCGCAAGCGCCATGGTCTCGAACCCTACCACCGGCATGTAGGCGTGGAACACGTGCAGGCTGCCGCGCAGCAGCCGCGCCAGGTCCGCGCCGGCTTCCAACAGCCGCGCATCGAGGTTCGCCGGGCGGGCATGACGATGGAACGGATCGACCGCGGCCAGCACCAGCGGCCGGCGGTAGGGGCGCGGGGATTTGACGAGCAGGAGCGGCAGCGGGCAGTGACGGATGAGCTCCCAGTCCGTATTCCGCAGCACCACGCGTGCGCCGAGGCGATGTCCATGTGCCGCGGCGATGACCAGATCGCTGCCGGCCGCGCGCGCGCGGCGGATGACCGCATCGTGCGGCGGATAGTCCCAGGAGGCCGTGCAGCGCACAGTCACCTGGCGCAGTGCCGGGTGGCGCGCAAAGCGCCCGAGCCGTCGCTCGCACTTATCCACGATGGCCGCGCGCCGTGTGGTGACCTCGCGGGCCGTGAGCGTCTCCGGGAAGCTCCGCTCGGGATCCGGCGCATCGATCGCGTGGAAGAGCTCGACGCTCGCGCGCGCCGCGCGCGCCAGCGCGCCGGCCTTGCGCAATTCAGCCTGGGGTGTGCGGCGCAGGTCGCCGATCGCTACCAGGATGTGACGGATCCGAGTCGCCATTGGGTATCCCTCGCAAACGCCACTCCACTCTAGTCCGCGCTCGAGCCACTGTCATCGTGGAAAGTCCTTAGCGAGCACTGCGCAAGGGCGCATTTTACGGCACAATGCACGCGCGCTTACACCGCTCGCCGCGCGGGTGTTGGCGATGGAGACTCTCCCAAGGAGGGATGACATGGATATTGCAACGCAGCCAGGGCACCCCGGTCGCTGGCCGTCGCCCGATCCCCTCGATCCCGCCACGCGCAGCACTCCCGCAGTTCGCAACCCGACAGGCCGCCAGCCGCAGGGCCCGCTCCCAGGTGCGACGGAGGTGGGCTGCGTCGACTGGTATCTCTATCCGGTCAATAAAATGCCGAGGCAGACGGAACGCTGAGGAAGCGCACCCCGCGCGGCCGTCGCGGTACCTGCGCGCGCAGGCGGACAGGCTTCACCACCAGCAGATCACACGGCAGGTGATCCAACACGCGCTCGGCGGTGTTGCCGATCAGCAGGCGTTTGATTCCCGAGCGTGCCAGTGCCCCCATTACCACGATGGCGCTGTGGGTTTCGGCGGCTACCTCCTCGATGGCGTCGCTCGCATGCCGTGCGATCAGGTGCCGCCGGGTAGCCGAGATGCCGGCGGGGCCCGCGAGACGCGCGAGCTTCGCGGCCGCCGTGCGTGCCGAGCGCCCCTGCAGGTCAGCGAGAACCTCCTGCGAGAGCGTGCCGCGCGTATAGGCGGTGAGGGGTAACGGCGCGTAGGCATGCACGGCGTGCAGCTGGCCGCGCAGTGCGCTCGCGAGCAGGGCACCGGTTGCGAGAATCTCGCGGTCGAGCCGGGCGGGCTTCGCGTAGCGGTTGTCGGGATCGACCGCCGCCAGCACCCGCGGATGGCGATAGCGCCCGCCGCGTTTCACGAGCAGCACCGGCTGAGGTGCACGCCGCAGCAGCTCCCAGTCGGTGAGGTGCAGGATGCCCGCGGCCAGGTGCCGCCCCGCGTGCCGCTCGGCCACGATGAGATCCGCGCCGCTCCGGCTCGCCGCACGCACCACGGCCTCGTACGCCGGGTAGTCCCACTCGGCGCTTACGCTCACGCGCACCCCGAGCTTTCTCAGTCGCGCCGCCTGGCGCTCGAGGCGTACGCGCGCGACGGCGCGCGTGCCGCGCTCGATATGCCGTACGCCACCGGCAAGCACCACACCCGCATCGAGATACAGCGGCGCATCGATGGCCTGGAAGAGTACGAGCTCGGCATCGAGCGCGCGCGCGATCTGCGCGGCCTTACCGAGGCCCGGCAGCGACCGAGCCGTCGGGTCTTTGAGCGCGACCAGGATGCGTCGGATGCGTCGCATTATGGGCGTTGCTCTCGTGCCGCGCGCTAAGGCTGCGACTGCAGGAAGCTCGCCACCGACTGCATCTCGGGCGACTTCAGATTCAGTGCCACCCCGTGCATGATCGCCACGTTGCGCATGTTGCTCTGGAAGGAGCCGAGCTGCTTCAGGATGTACTGCTCGTGCTGGCTCGCGAGACGCGGAAAGTCCTGCGTGCCGTGCGCATCGGCGCCGTGACAGGAGCTGCAGGCGGGCACGCCCTCCGCCGGAATGCCCTTCTCGTAGATCTCGCGTCCGCGGGTGGTGTGTGCCTGGGCAGCGCGCGGGCCGGCCTCCGGTTTCTGCGCGGCATAGTAGGCAGCGAGTGCAGCGATGGTCTCATCGTCGAGCTCGGCCGCCATGCCCCACATGTAGCTGATGGCATCGGGATCGCCACGCGATTGCGAGCGAAACGCCTTGAGCTGCGCCTCCAGGTACTTGGCATTCTGGCCGGCGAGACGCGGGAACTTGGGCTGCGTGCTGTTGCCGTCAGCTCCATGGCAGGTGCCGCAGACGGTCACCGCGATCGTCCGGGCGTGTAGCTGAGCCGACGCGTCCGGGGACTCCTCGGCACGCACGCCGGAGCCAGCGCAGCAGATCGCTGCGCCGCCGATGAGCATCAACGCCGCCGTGACACGTCCGCTCGCGAGCGGGCCAGCCGAGATTTTGCCGTTGCGCATGATCAGCCCCTCAGTAAGCGAACCAGAGCAGCAGGTACAGGGTGTTGTTGTCGGAGGCACTGCGTCCGAGCC